>NZ_JBHTCG010000015.1:0-189859 GCF_042665155.1 Sphaerisporangium rhizosphaerae
CGCTTGCCGCCCGCCTCGCGGGCGCCGGGCGCCCGTCCCGGGCCGGGAGCGTACGCACCCGGCGAACCGGCGGCGCCGTACTCGGCCGGCATGGGCGCACCGGACGGCGCGGGCGGCCTCGGTGGCCCCGCCTGGCCAGGCGGTCCGGGCGGTCCGGGCCTCATGGGCGGACCGGGCGGGATGGGCGGACCGGGCGGGACCGGTGTGCCCGGCGGGACCGGTGTGCCGGGCGGCTCCCATCCGCCGACCGGGCCGGGCGGGGCGTGGAGCGGGGACGGGGACGTCGCGACCCCGCCCAGCGGCCTCGGCACCGATCTGTTCTCCTTCCAGGGCACCGCGCCGCCCAGGGGCAGCAGCCCCGTCGGGATGATCGTCCTGGTGGTCGTCGCCCTGCTCGGCCTGGCCACCATCGTCATGCTCGTCGCCTCGGCGGTCTCCGGCGGCGGTTCGCCGTCGCGCCCCGGCGGCGCGAAGGAGCCCGCCGGAGCCGGTTCCGTCCAGGCGCCCGCCACCGCCGTCGATGCCCGTGCGAGCACGACGCTCGGTCCAGGAGGCGGCGCCGACCTCGGCGCCCGGGACGGCGCCTCCCCGGCCGCGGCGGACGGCACGACTCCCGGGACGGGTGACAGCGCGTCCCCGGGGACGGCGGGCGGCGCGACTCCCGGGGCGGCGGAGGAGGTGTCGTCGGCCGTCGGGGAGGGCGCCGCACCGGAGCCGGGGATGCGCCGCTACATGGACAGGTCCGGCTTCGCCATCGACGTGCCGGCCCCCCTGCGGGCGGTGGCCAAGGGCTCCGGAGTCGCCTTCGCCGCCCCCGGGGACGCGCGCGCGGTCCGCGTCGCCCGGTCGGCGGACGGCTCCGCCGACGTGCTGAACTCCGCCAAGGCCGCCCAAGCCCGGGCGCTCGCGGCCGGCACCTACCCCGGGTACGCGCTCATCCGCCTGGCCGCGACCCGTCCCGCGCCGTACACGGGGACGGACGTGGCCGACTGGGAGTTCCGCTACACCTCGGCCACGGGCTCGACGCGCGTGCTGTCGCGCTGGGTGTCGGTGCCGGGCGGCTCGCTGTACGCGATCTCCTGGTCGGCGCCCGACGCGCGCTGGCAGGCACAGCACGCCCAGCGCGACGCCGTGCTCTCTTCGTTCCGGCCGGCCCGCGAGGACACGCCCGGGGGTTCGTAGAGCAAGACTGGGGTCATGGAGGATTTCCGGATCGAACATGACTCGATGGGCGAAGTGCGCGTCCCGGCCGCGGCCAAGTGGCGGGCGCAGACGCAACGGGCGGTGGAGAACTTCCCGATATCCGGGCGCGGCCTCGAGCCCGCCCACATCGCGGCGCTCGGGCTGATCAAGGCCGTGGCCGCCGAGGTGAACGGCGAGCTGGGCGTCCTCACGCCCGAGATGGCCGAGGCCATCTCCGAGGCGGCCACCGACGTCGCCGAGGGCGAGTGGAACGACGAGTTCCCGATCGACGTCTTCCAGACCGGGTCGGGCACCTCGTCCAACATGAACGCCAACGAGGTGATCGCCACCCTCGCCGAGAAGCGCCTGGGCCGGCCGGTGCACCCCAACGACCACGTCAACGCCTCGCAGTCGTCCAACGACGTGTTCCCCTCGTCCATCCACGTGGCGGCGACGGTGGACGTGGTCTACGAGCTGATGCCCGCGCTGGACCACCTGGCCGTCGCGTTGCGCCAGAAGGCCGAGGTGTTCGGCACGACGGTGAAGGCCGGGCGCACCCACCTGATGGACGCCACGCCCGTGACGCTCGGCCAGGAGTTCGGCGGGTACGCGACGCAGATCGAGAACGGCATCGCGCGGCTGCGGGCGACGCTTCCGCGCGTCGCCGAACTGCCCCTGGGCGGGACGGCGGTCGGGACGGGCATCAACACCCCGCCCGGCTTCGCCGCCAAGGTGATCGAGAAGCTGCGGGAGGCCACGGAGCTGCCGTTCACCGAGGCGCGCGACCACTTCGAGGCGCAGGGCGCCCGTGACGCCCTTGTCGAGCTGTCCGGGCAGCTCAAGGTGATCGCGGTGTCCCTCACCAAGATCGCCAATGACCTGCGCTGGATGGGCTCGGGGCCGAGGGCGGGGCTGGGCGAGGTGAACCTGCCGGACCTCCAGCCGGGCTCGTCGATCATGCCAGGCAAGGTCAACCCGGTGATCCCCGAGGCGGCGTGCATGGTGGCGGCCCAGGTCATCGGCAACGACACCGCCGTGACCATCGCCGGGGCCTCGGGCAACTTCGAGCTCAACGTGATGATGCCGGTGATCGCGCGCAACGTGCTGGAGTCCACGCGGCTGCTGGCCAGCGTGTCCCGACTGCTCGCCGACCGCTGCGTCCACCGGCTCACCGCCAACCCCGAGCGGCTTCGCGAGTACGCCGAGTCCTCGCCGTCCATCGTCACCCCGCTCAACCGCCACCTGGGGTACGAGGAGGCGGCGAGCATCGCCAAGCAGTCGCTCAAGGAGCGCAGGACCATCCGTGAGGTCGTGATCGAACGCGGCCACGTGGCCTCGGGCAAGCTGACCGAGGAGGCCCTCGACGCCGCCCTCGACGTCCTGGCCATGACCCGCCCGCCCCGGCCCACCACCCCCGAGGACCCCGGCCCGTCCTGACCCGCGAACCGCTCAAGGCGCCGTACCGTCGTGACCGCGAACCGGGCGGCCGTACCTTCGCGACCAGCGAGCATCCCGGGGCGCTGTCCGGTTCCCGGGGATCCATCCCGCCGGAGGGTCCCGGGTTTGTCGGTGGGGGTGGTTAGGGTGCGGGGTGTGGACGGGCGGCAGGGGCCGGCCGGCCGCGTCGCCGGGGAGGCGGCGGCACGAGGAGGTCGGTCATGACGGTGCTGGACATCAGGGCGCTCAACCGCGCCACGCTCGAACGGCAGCTCCTGCTGCGCCGGGCCTCCCTGACCGCGCTGGAGGCCGTCGAGCGCCTGGTCGGCATGCAGGCCCAGGCGCCGTTCCCGCCGTACACCGGGCTGTGGACCCGCCTTTCCGGCTTCCAGCCCGACGAGCTGTCCAAGCTGCTCATCGACCGCGGCGTCGTGCGCCTCGCGCTCATGCGCAGCACGGTCCACCTGGTCAGCGCCGCCGACTGCCTGGCCCTGCGCCCGGTGCTCCAGCCCATGCTCGAACGCACCCTGCGCGCGGCCCACGCCGGGCAGCTCGCCGCTCTCGACGTCGAGGAGGTCGTCGCCTTCGGCCGCGCCCTGGTCGAGGAGCGGCCGCGCGACACCGGCGAGCTGGGCCGCCTGCTCATGGAGCGGTGGCCGGGCCTCGACCGCCAGGCGCTGCTCAACATCGTCCGCACCTACCTGCCGCTCGTGCAGGTGCCGCCCCGCGCCGTCTGGGGCAAGAGCGGCCGGCCGACGGTCACCACGGCCGAGTCCTGGCTCGGCCGGCCGATGGCGTCGTCGGCGGCTCCCGACGCGATGGTCCTGCGCTACCTTTCGGCCTTCGGGCCGGCGACGGTGGCCGACGTGCAGAAGTGGTCGGGCCTGACCCGCCTGCAGGAGGTCGTCGAACGGCTGGGGCCCGCCCTGCGGGTGTTCCGCGACGAGCGCGGGGCCACGCTGTACGACCTGCCGGACGCCCCCCGCCCCGATCCCGGGGTCCCCGCGCCGGTGCGGTTCCTGCCCGAGTTCGACAACCTGCTGCTGTCCTACGCCGACGGCTCCCGGGTCGTGGCGGCCGAGCACCGTCCCGCGCTGTTCACCGTCAACGGCATCATCCGGGCGAGCGTCCTGGTCGACGGCGTGGCACGGGCCTCCTGGAAGATCACCGAGTCCAGGGCCGGCAAGGGCGCGAGGGGCATGGCCCGGCTGGTGATCCAACCGTTCACCCGGCTGTCCGCCGGCGAGGTCTCCGCCGTCCAGGACGAGGGCGCCCGACTGCTCGCCTTCTCCGCCCCCGACGCCCCGCACGAGATCGAACTCGCCCCGCCCCCATGACCGCCCAGGCCGTGGGGCCCCCGCGCCCCCGGCCCTGCCGTCTGCTCGGGCGGCGGCAAGTCGGCGGTGTCGATGTGGGTGACGCCGAGCCTTACGGCCTCGCGCAGCACCGCCACGGCCTGGTCGCGGTCCTTCGGCGGGCCGAACACCCCGGGTCCGGCCAGCTGCATCGCGCCGTAGCCCATCCGGCTCAGTGTGAGGTCCTCGGCGAGGGTCAGGCTGCCGCCGGGAGTCGTGGTGGTCATGATGTCGTCTTCTTTCCTCGGGTCTCCTCGGAACCGCCGCCACGCGGGGCGCGGTCGGGCCCGGCCCGGGTGGGCGGGGGGCGGGCCGACGGGCGGGGCGTCGCCGGAGAGGCGGCGGCCCACGGCACGAGTCTGGGTGACGACTCGGGAGTCAGAGGATGCCGCGCGGTTCCTGGGACTCGCAGGGACAGCCTAATTTCGTCCAGGGCTCGTAGGATTTGTACCGTGGACAGCAAGAACGCGCTCGGCGAGTACCTCCGTGCGCGTCGTGAACTGGTGCGTCCCGAGGACGTCGGCCTGGTGCCCGGCGGTCGCCGGCGGGTGCCCGGCCTGCGGCGCGAAGAGCTCGCCCTTCTCTCCGGGATCAGCTCCGACTACTACCTGCGCCTGGAGCAGGGCAGAGATCAGTGTCCCTCCGCCCAGGTGGTGGACGCCCTCGCCTCGGCGCTGCGGCTCGACGCGGACGGTGCCGCCTACCTGCACGAGCTGGCGCGGCCCCGCAAGCGACGCGCCCCCCGCACCCCTCCTGAGCGGGTGCCCGCGGGCGTCGCCATGCTGCTCGGCTCCCTGACCATGCCGGCGTTCGTGCAGGGCAGGTACATGGACGTGCTGGCCGCCAACCCGATCGCCCAGGCGCTCTCGCCGAACTTCCGGCCGGGCGTCAACGTGTTGCGGGCGCTCTTCCTCGACCCGTCCGACCGCGAGCTGCACCAGGACTGGGAGCGGGCGACGAAGGCCGTCGTGGCCGGGCTGCGCGCGAGCGCCGGCCCCGACGCGGCCGGTGATCCGCGACTGGAGTCGCTGGTGGGCGAGCTGTCGCTGCGCAGTGAGCGCTTCCGCAAGCTGTGGGCGCGGCACGACGTCGAGCGCCGGGCCGGCGGCACGAGTCACATGCTGCATCCGCTGGTGGGCACGCTGCACCTGCGGCGCGAGAAGCTGGCGCTCAACGGCGTGGACGGCCAGCTCCTGGTGGTCTACCACGCCGAGCCGGGGTCGGAGTCCGCCCAGGCGCTGGCGCTGCTCGGCTCCTACGCCGCCACCACAGAAGCCGGCGACCCCGGTTCGCCGCTCTACTCCTCCGGGGCGGAGGGCAGGTAGCGCTGCTGGACGGCGTGGGCCATGCGGAGCAGGTACCTGCCGCCGGGCAGGCGCGTGAGGGTCCTTGCCAGCGACGAGCGCTTCGGGAGCAGCCTTCCGGGTTCCGCGCCGGCCTCGACGCGCACCCGGCCTCCTCTGGCCATCTCCAGGACGAACCGCAGGTCGGCCTCCTTGCCGTCGACGCGCAGGCGCGGCGCCCACACCCCCGGCCCGATGTGCCCTTCGCCCGCGAACCGGCGCGTGGCGACCTTGGCGACGAGCTGCCCCGGGTAGCGTCCGGGCACTCCGGGCTCGACCAGCGCCGGCACGCTGACGACGCGCCCGCGGTTGACCAGGTGGCGCAGCACCAGTTCGGCCGGCGGGCCGCCGCTCGGCGGGACGTACGGGACCGGCAGGACGACGAAGACGCTCCCGTCCCGGTGGGTGACCGCGGCCGCCGGCGAGACGAGCACGATCGACTCGGCGAAGGATTTGGGCTCGACGCAGACGCTGAGCTCGCGCTGCTCCGACCAGCAGGGGATGACCAGCCTGCTCGGCCGCCCGGCCAGGACGCCGACGCAGCTGAGCTGGGCGCCGCGGTGCCCGGCGACCCGGGTGCGGGCATGGTTGGCGCCGGTGTGCATGCGGACGTGCACCTCCCACTCGCCGGGGCGCAGCGGGCGGCCGAGCGCGGCGGTGCCCACCTCCATCCGGGCCCGTCCGACGGCCCACAGGCGCACCCGGTCGCCCTCCTGGGACCGGCACATCTCGCCGGACACCGGCAGGAAGAAGATCAGCCCGTGGTCGGCGTGGCGGACGTAGACCTCCATGCGGGCCCGTTCCACCGACTCGGTGACGTCGGCCAGCCGCGGCGGGAGGGTGAACCCGTCCAGCGGCGGCGTCCACAGCAGCCGGTCGCCGTCCGCGCGGAAGGCGATGGGCGTCCCCTCGGCGTCGACGATCTCCACGGCCAGGTCGAGCAGCAGGACGTCGTCGTCCCAGCGCACCTCGCGTAGCTCGGCGCGCAGGGAGATGCCCCTGGAAGCCTCGCTGAGGGCCACCAGGCGCCTGAGTTCACCACTTCTGAGCAGAACCGCCCGCGCGCGCAGATGGACCGGCAGACCGGCGTCCAGCGCCTCGGGGAAGCGTTCGCGGGTCAGGTCGCGCAGCGCGGCGAACAACGCCGAGCGCTGGTCGGGCCGCGCGGACAGCAGCCGGCGTCCGCCGAGCGGGCGCAGCACGGCCGTGCGGAACAGGTGGGCGTACAGGCGCTCGCGCTGCTCCCCCGGGTCGCTGTGGGCGTCGGCGACGGCCAGGACCGCGCGGACGCCCTCGACGAGCGCCGCCGGGTCGGCCGGGCGCTCGGGCTCGGCGCCCAGGTGGCAGCAGACCTGGTCGGCGAGGATGGTGATGACCTTGGCGGTGAGGTAGGCCGCGAGGACGAACGCCTGCTCCGACAGCTCCGGGTCGACGTCGGCGAAGCGGATCTCGCGGGTGTCCAGGAAGCTCCTGCGGAACAGCTTGTGCGCCGTCGGCAGGGCGAGCAGGCGGTCGCGCAGCACGTCGGCGCGTTCGCGGTTGCGGGAGAAGGCCCGCGGCGGCGGGTTGTCGCCCTGGACGAGCCGGCCGATCAGCACGTCGGCGTCGGTCTCGGCGGCCATGCGGTACATGGCCTCCAGCGCCACCCGCTCGAGGCGGTCGCGCTGGCCGAGCAGGTAGACGTACTCGCCGCGCGCCACGGCCAGTCCGACGTTGCGCCCGCGCACGGGCGAGCCGGTGTGTTCGAGGTGCAGCACCCGGACGTTGGGCCGCACGGCGGCGACGGCGTCGAGGCGCTCGCGCGTGCCGTCGTCCGACCTGTCGTCCGCGAAGATCACTTCGTACTCGTCCGACGGCATCGTCTGCTCCAGCAGCGAACGCACGCACGCGTCGAACGCGTCATCGTCCGGGCCTGGCTCCGCTACCGGCACCACCACGCTGACCTTCACACCCATGCGGCCAGCGTGCCGCCGCGCGTCGCCCGCGCGCCCCCAGGCTTGCCGAAACCTCGAACAACCCTGACTAAGAGTTCGCGCGGATCATGACCGGCGCGCCGGGCGTGGCGCCCGGCCGCGGGCGGGACCGGCTCGGCGGACGGACCGCGGGGCGGCCGGCCGGTATCGGATCGGCTCGACGGACGGGAGTGGATCGGTCGCGGCGGACGGACCACCGCGAGGCGATCAGTACCAGCCGGTGGCCTGGGAGTGCGCCCAAGCGCCGCAGGGGGTCTTGTAGCGGGCGGCGATGTAGCCCAGGCCCCACTTGATCTGGGTGGCGGCGTTGACCTGCCAGTCGCCGCCGGCGCTGGCCATCTTGCTGCCGGGCAGCGCCTGGGGGATGCCGTAGGCGCCGCTGCTGCGGTTCATGGCCCGCTCGTTCCAGTGGCTCTCGCGGTCCCAGAGCTTCTCCAGGCAGCCCCACTCGCCGGCCCAGCCGCGCGCGGCGGCCAGTTCCTGGCCGAGCGCCTTGTTGCTGCCGGGGTTGGGCTGGGAACCGGGCGGGAAGGCGTGCGCGGCGAAGCCGCCACCGCCGGGCGCGGACTTGACGATCTTCACCGAGTCCCACTTGGGCGCCGACTTGTTGCGGGCGGCCTTGATGTCGCGCTCGCGCTGCGCCTGGGCGGCGACGGCCTTGAGGGCGTCGGCCTCGGCGTCCGGCGCGAAGGGGTCGGACATGCGGGTGAGCTCGTTCAGGCTGAGCGGGGTCGCGGGGGTGGCGGCGTTCTCGCGCATCGTCTGCACGGTGAAGACGCCGAGCGCGGCGACCACGGCGAAGGAGAGGCCGATGACCACGACGCGCTTCGGGGTGAACCATGACTTGCGCGCGGGCCGCTGTTCGACACGGCCACGTGGCGGCGCGGCGTCGTCGTCGCCGTCCCGCCTGCTTCGCCTGTCTCTCACCTGCTGACCTGAGCTCACGGCCTATGAGCTTGCCGTGAGTTGGGGGGTGGTCCGCAACCCAAACGTAAAAGTTATTTGACGGTTACGTGGCTAACCGGCGAGTAACGTGCGGTTTCCCCGGCCGATGTGATTTTCGTCACACGGTGCCCCCGACTGCCCCCGGCTGCCGCCGGCCCGCCCTCCAGACCCCCGATCCGGAGGGCGGCGGGGCGATCGTCCGCCCCGGAGGCGCGTCCGCGCGGGCGGACCGGATGCCCGGCCCGCACCGTGCCCGCCCTCGGCGCGCGGGCGCGTGAGACGGGACGGCCGCGGACGCCTTCAGCGTGACGGCTTACTGTCGGGTTCCCATGCGGGCCATGTCACAGTTCTGTGACACCTAAGGAGGTGACGGGGTTTCGGCCATAATGTGCGGATGGCCGGCATCCTCCTCGTCGAAGACGACCCCTCGGTCCGGACGGGCCTCGAGCTGGCCCTGACCCGCCAGGGGCACTCCGTGACCGCGTACGCGACCGGCGAGGAAGCCCTGGACCATGTGCGCGCCCGCAGACCCGAGATCGTGATCCTCGACGTCATGCTGCCGGGCATCGACGGGGTCGAGGTGTGCCGCCGCATCCGCAGGCTGGACTCCCTGCCCATCATCCTGCTCACGGCGCGCGGGGACGACCTGGACGTGGTCGTCGGGCTGGAGGCCGGCGCCGACGACTACGTCGTCAAGCCGGTGGAGCCGCGGGTGCTGGACGCCCGCATCCGGGCGGTGCTGCGCCGCCTGGAGTCGGCCTCCGCCGACCGCATCAGCTTCGGCGACCTGGTGGTGGACCGGGGGGCGCTCAAGGTGACCCTGGCGGGACGCGAGGTCCACCTCACCCCCACCGAGCTGCGGTTGCTGCTGGAGCTCGTGCGGCACCCCGGGCAGGTGCTCAACCGCCGCTACCTGCTGCGCGCGGTCTGGGACCACAACCACGTCGCCGACTCCCGGCTGGTGGACGCCTGCGTCCAGCGCATCCGCGCGAAGATCGAGCCCGTTCCCGCCGAACCCGTCTACATCCACACGGTGCGCGGTTTCGGCTACCGGTTCAGCCCGCCGTGAGTCTCGGCCTGCGGCGTCCCACCGGGCTGCGCGGCCGGCTGGTCATCACCTTCGTCCTGGTCGCGGTGACCGCCTCCGCCCTGGTGGCGGGGATCGGCTACCAGCTCGTCCGCCGGGCGCTGCTGGACCGCGCCGAGACCGGCGCCGTCGTGGACGTCCGCGACGTCCTGCAGCGCATCGCGCTGCCGCTCGGCACCAGTGACCTGCTGTGGCCCACCGACGCGGTGGTGACCGACAGCGACCTGACCAACCTGGCCGAGTCCCTCGGCGGGCCGGACCGTCAGGTGATCCTCAAGTACGGCGAGCAGGAACGGCTGAGCACCGGCACGACGTTCGGGCTGGACGACGTCCCGGCGGAGCTGCGCCACCAGGCCGCCGAGCGCATGGTCCGCCAGCGGCTGCTGATCAAGGACGACCCGTGGCTGCTGATCGGCACCCAGGTGCACCGGCGGACCCGCACCGGCGCGGTGCGCCCCACCGGCATGACGATCTACGTGTTCGTGTCGCTGAAGGAGGAGGAGGGCGTCCTGGCGCGGCTGCGCACCGCGCTCGGCCAGGCGTCGGGGATCACGCTGGCGGTCGCGCTCACCGTCGCGCTGGTGTCCGCCCGCAGCGTCCTGCGGCCGGTGCGCAGGCTGGGCGACGCGGCCCGCGCCCTGGGCGCCGGACACCTGGACACCCGCCTGCCCGTGCACGGCCGCGACGAGCTGGCCGGGCTCACCGCGACGTTCAACGACGCCGCAGGCGCCCTGGAGCAGACGGTGTCCGAACTGCGCGCCCTGGAGGCCATGTCCCGGCGGTTCGTCGCCGACGTCTCCCACGAGCTGCGCACGCCCCTGACCGCGATGACCGCCGTGACCGACATGCTCACCGAGGAGGCCGCGAACCTGCCGCCCGACGCGGGCAAGGCCGTGGACCTGGTGGTCCGCGAGATCAACCGGCTCAGGGTGCTGGTGGAGCACCTGATCGAGGCCAGCCGGTTCGACTCGGGCGCGGCCGTGCTGACCAGGGAGAACGTCGACGTCGGCATGGCGCTCGCCGACTGCCTGGAGATCAGGGGCTGGACCGGGCGGGTGCGCCTGGACGTGCCGCGCGGCCTGTCGTTCTCGCTGGACCCCCGGCGGTTCGACGTGATCGTGGCCAACCTGATGGGCAACGCCCTGCTCCACGGCGCTCCTCCGGTGAGCGTCGCCGCGCGCGTGCTGCGCAGCGGCCTCGAGGTGAAGGTGCGCGACCGGGGCAAGGGCATCCCGCGTCAGGACCTCCCGCACGTCTTCGACCGCTTCTACAAGGTGGGCGCGGGTCGGGCGCGCAGCGAGGGCAGCGGGCTGGGCCTGGCCATCGCCAAGGCCAACGCCGAGCTGCACGGCGGGACGATCAGGGTGGAGCTGTGCGACCCGGGCACGCAGTTCACGGTCTGGATCCCCTCCTCATGAGAGTGCGCCGGAGGATCGCGGCGGCGGCGCTCGGTGCGCTGCTGGCCGGGACGGCGGCCTGCGGGGTGGACCCGACGGGGGTGGTCGACGCCGGCCCGGCCCCGGTGATCAGCGCCAAGGGCGCGATCGCGAACGTCTACCTGCTGCGGGACGGGCGGCTGGCCGCCAAGCAGGTGTCCACGGCCTCCAACGCGGCCGAGGACGTGATCAGGGCGCTGTTCGAGGTGAGCAAGCGGTCCGGGGACGGCCTGGGGTCGGCGCTGTCGTCCTTCACGGTCGAGCAGAGCGTGCTCGGCCGGTACGGGGTGGACAGCGGCGTGCGCAACGACCCGGAGAACCCGGTGGGCCTGCGGCTGCACGTGATCGTCAACGGGCCCGGCCGGCTCGGCAGGACGGCGATGGCCCAGATCACCTGCACCGCGCGGCTGCGCGAGGAGATCTGGGCCGTGAAGATCACCCAGACGACGCCCAAGGGGCCGCTGGCGCTGGGCGAGCACACCTGCCGCGAGTACCACGACCTGGCCGCGCCCGGCGTCAACCTGCCCCCGTGACCGCCCGCCGGCGAACCGCGGGCGGGCGGAGACGGGCGGGCGGCGTCAGGGGGTGATGTCCTCCAGCATCTCGGTCACCAGCGCGGCGATCGGGGAGCGCTCGGAGCGGGTGAGCGTGACGTGCGCGAACAGCGGGTGGCCCTTGAGCTTCTCGACCACGGCGACCACGCCGTCGTGCCGGCCGACCCTGAGGTTGTCGCGCTGGGCGATGTCGTGGGTGAGCACGACCCGCGAGTTGGCGCCGATGCGCGACAGCACGGTCAGCAGGACGCCGCGCTCCAGCGACTGCGCCTCGTCCACGATCACGAACGCGTCGTGCAGGGACCGGCCGCGGATGTGGGTGAGCGGCAGGACCTCCAGCATGCCCCGGTCGAGGACCTCCTCGATGACCTCGGGCGTGGTCACGGCGCCGAGCGTGTCGTACACCGCCTGGGCCCACGGGCCCATCTTCTCGTTCTCGGAGCCGGGCAGGTAGCCGAGCTCCTGGCCGCCGACCGCGTACAGGGGGCGGAAGACGATGACCTTGCGGTGCTGGCGGCGCTCGAGGACCGCCTCCAGGCCCGCGCACAGCGCGAGGGCGGACTTGCCCGTGCCGGCGCGGCCGCCGAGGGAGACGATGCCCACCTCGGGGTCCATGAGCAGGTCCAGGGCGATGCGCTGCTCCGCGGAGCGGCCGTGCAGGCCGAACACCTCGCGGTCGCCGCGCACGAGCCGCACCGACTTGTCGGGCTGCACGCGCCCGAGCGCCGAGCCCCTGCTGGACAGCAGCCGCAGGCCGGTGTGGGTCGGCAGCTCGCGCGCCTCCTCCAGCTCGGCGGTGCCGTGCTCGAACAGCGTCTCGACGTCATCGGTGGTGACCTGGAGCTCGGCCATGCCGGTCCAGCCGGACTCGACCACCAGGTCGGCGCGGTACTCCTCGGCGGACAGGCCGATGGAGGCCGCCTTGACCCGCATCGGCAGGTCCTTGGACACCAGCACCACGTCGTGGCCCTCGGCGGCGAGGGATCGGGCGACGGTCAGGATGCGGGTGTCGTTGTCGCCGAGCCGGAAACCGGCCGGCAGGATCGCGGGGTCGCTGTGGTTCAGTTCGACTCTGATCGTGCCCTCGCCTATCGGCATGGGCTCGTCCAGCCGGCCGTACCGCACACGAAGATCGTCGAGGAAGCGCAACGCCTTGCGGGCGAAGTAACCGAGCTCGGGGTGGTGGCGCTTGGCCTCCAGCTCGGTGATCACGACGATCGGAAGGACGACTTCGTGCTCGGCGAAGCGGCTCATCGCCGCAGGGTCGGCCAGCAGGACAGAGGTGTCCACTATGTACGTGCGCCTCGATGGCGTGAGGCTACTGGAGGTAGTGGACGGGTTGCTCGAGGACACTGCCACGCGTTCTCCCCCGGGCGCCAGGAGTCAGCGCCCTGCCTATGAGGTGGTGAGCGGACCGGGCCCGATCGTGCGCCCCCACCTGCGCGAGGCGACGCCGGATCCCGGCCCTCCTCGTCAAAAGGCGACGCAAGGGCGGACCCTCTCCCGAAGTAGGCCGTATGGACTGCCTACTCCTTACGGTACGTCGTGGACGCCCCCTACCCAACAGCCGGACCAGGGCTGATAGGGGGTGTTCACGGGGTGTTTCAGTTTCCGTACCGCCGGTGCCGCGCGGCATACGACCGCAGCGCCCGCAGGAAATCGACTCTGCGGAAGTCAGGCCAGTAGGCCTCGCAGAAGTAGAATTCGGAGTGAGCGCTCTGCCAGAGCAGGAATCCTGAGAGTCGCTGCTCTCCCGACGTGCGGATGAGGAGATCCGGGTCGGGGAGGCCGCGCGTGTAGAGATGCTCCGCGATGTGCTCAACATCGAGGACCTCGACGAGTTCCTCGATGCTCGCGCCCTTGCTGGCGTGCTCCTGGAGGAGGGAGCGCACCGCATCAGCGATCTCACGCCTTCCTCCATACCCAACTGCAACGTTCACAATCAGGCCAGGACGGCGTGATGTCACTTCTTTCGCATCTTTAAGGATGCGAGCCGTGCGATCGGGCAAAAGGTCCAGGGCTCCGACCGCGTTCACCCGCCACCCGCCGGCCACCAGGCCCTGCACGGTGTCCTCGATGATCTCCACCAGCGGGTCGAGCTCTTCCTTGGGCCGCGAGAGGTTGTCGTTCGAGAGCAACCACACCGTGACGATCTCCACGCCGGCCTCGCGGCACCACACCAGCAGCTCGGAGATCTTGTCCGCGCCCTTCTGGTGGCCGTGGCTGACGTCGCGCAGCCCCATGGCCCTGGCCCAGCGGCGGTTGCCGTCCACGACGACGCCCACGTGCCGGGGTATCTGGTCGCCGGACAGCTTGGTCTCCAGACGGCGCTCGTACAGCCGGTACACGAGATCGCGCACGCCCATGGAGACCTCCTCTTCGCCGCCCGTCCGCTGTCGGACGTTGACAACAGGCAATTATCACGTGCCCGGACCCGTGCCCGCCCCCCGCTTTGGGTTGCCGTTGCTTCCCGGAACGGGGAACGGGCGGCGAATGGACCACTTCGCCCCTGGTCGCGCGCTCGACGGCACCCGGTGGACGCCGGTCGGTCAATGTCGGCCGGTCGATGCCGGTCGCCGGGGCACCGTCGCTCGCGCACCGTCGTCGCTCGCGCGCTGACACCCGCTCACGGCCCGAGCGTCATCCCAGGCGGTCAACCAGGGAGTGGTACTCCTTCCACAGCCCCTTCGGCAGCTGGTCGCCGAAGGTCGCGAAGTACTCGGGGATCAGCGCGGCGTCCTGCTTCCACACCTCCCGGTCGACCGAGAGCAACGTGGCCAGGTCCTCCTCGGCGATGTCGAGGCCCTCGGTGTCCAGCGCGTCGCGCGTCGGCAGCAGCCCGATCGGGGTCTCCACGGCGCCGGCCCGGCCGTTCAGCCGCTCGACGATCCACTTGAGCACCCGGCTGTTCTCGCCGAAGCCCGGCCACAGGAAGCGGCCGGAGGCGTCCTTGCGGAACCAGTTGACGTAGTAGATGCGCGGCAGCTTGTCCGAATCGCCCGTCTGACCGATCTTGAGCCAGTGGGCGAAGTAGTCGCCCATGTTGTAGCCGCAGAACGGCAGCATCGCGAAGGGGTCGTGGCGCAGCTCGCCGACCCTGCCCTCGGCGGCGGCGGTCTTCTCGGAGGCGACGTTCGCGCCGAGGAAGACGCCGTGGCGCCAGCTGAACGACTCGGTCACCAGCGGCACGGCCGTCGCGCGGCGCCCGCCGAACAGGATGGCCGAGATCGGCACGCCCTTGGGGTCGTTCCACTCGGGAGCCATGGTCGGGCACTGGGAGGCCGGAGTGGTGAACCGCGCGTTCGGGTGGGCGGCCGGCTCCCCCGAGGCGGGCGTCCAGTCGCGTCCCCGCCAGTCGGTCAGGTGCGCCGGCGGCTCGTCGGTGAGCCCCTCCCACCACACGTCGCCGTCGTCGGTCAGGGCCACGTTCGTGAAGATGCTGTTGCCCCAGAGCGTCCTGACGGCGTTGACGTTGGTCGACCGGCCCGTCCCGGGCGCGACACCGAAGAAGCCGGCCTCGGGGTTGATGGCGTAGAGCCGTCCGTCCTCGCCGAAACGCATCCAGGCGATGTCGTCGCCGACGGTCTCGACCTTCCACCCGGGAATGGTCGGCTGGAGCATCGCCAGGTTGGTCTTGCCGCAGGCCGAGGGGAAGGCGGCCGCGACGTAGCGGGACTCGCCGTCCGGCGGGGTGAGCTTGAGGATCAGCATGTGCTCGGCGAGCCAGCCCTCGTCGCGGGCCATCACGCTCGCGATGCGCAGCGCGTAGCACTTCTTGCCGAGCAGCGCGTTGCCGCCGTAACCGGAACCGTAGGACCAGATCTCGCGGGTCTCCGGGAAGTGGCTGATGTACTTGGTGGAGCTGCACGGCCACCGGACGTCCTCCTGGCCGGGCGCCAGCGGGGCGCCGACCGAGTGGACGGCCTTGACGAAGTCGCCGCGCTCCTCGATCAGCCGCAGGGCCTGGTCACCCATGCGGGTCATGACGCGCATCGAGACGGCCACGTAGGGCGAGTCGGTGATCTCCACCCCCAACTGGGAGATCTCGCCGCCGAGCGGGCCCATGCAGAACGGCACGACGTACATCGTGCGCCCGCGCATGCAGCCGCGGAACAGCTCGTCGAAGGTGGCGCGCATCTCCTTGGGCGCGATCCAGTTGTTCGTCGGGCCCGCGTCACGCGGGTCCTCCGAGCAGATGAACGTGCGGTCCTCCACCCTGGCGACGTCGCTCGGGTCCGATGTCGCCAGGAAGCTGTTGGGCCGCGCGGCGAGTCGCGTGAGCGTGCCCTGCTTGACGAGAAGGTTCGTCAGGCGCGTCCATTCGGCCTCCGACCCGTCGCACCACTCGACGCGGTCGGGGCGGGTGAGCTCGGCGATCTCTCTGACCCAGGCGGCGAGCTCGGCATGGGACGTCGGGGCGGTCATTTCAATGGAAAGTGACACGGAGCCGGCTCCTTACTCTCAGGCCAAACATCATCAACGACGGACCGCGCCGAATCCAATTGGCATAGACCAGTCGTGGAAACAGAGGTTCAAGAGCCCCTCAAAAGAGGAGATCCGGCGCCTGCTATTTCGACTCCGTTCGTGCCGGTGAATTCGGGACAGCCGTCGTCAGCCCTGCGCACTGCCCATCCGGGCGGCGTCATAACGTGCAGGGACCCCGATGGTTTCCCGGGAGTTTAACCATCTTGCCGAAGATTGGAGAGCCGCTTTCCGGCCGGCGGGCCGATCGCCCGCCGGCGCCGGAAGGTGTCATTGGTATAAACCACTGGAAATGGTCTAGGCCATTCAAAAGATTGGTTTGCACCAATCTACGTGGTCACGTCAGGGCCTTCCGAGCGCACGCGGTCGACCTGCTGGAGGGCATCGCGCAGGTCAGCGAGCCAGGTGTCGGTGTGGCCGCCCACCAGGCGGACGCACCAGGCGAGGGCGTCGCTGCGGCTGCGCGCGACCCCGGCGGCGACCAGGGTGTCCAGCACCCGCCGTTCCTGCTGCCTGAGCCGGGTCATCACCGGGATCGAGAGGGTGGTGAACATCACTGTCCGGTCCTCGCAGGAGACGCCCCAGGAGACCTTGCGGCGGAAGCGGTGCTCGGCCTCGCGCGCGATCTCGATGCGGCGTTCGCGGGTCTCCTCGCGGTAACGCCCGATGTGCCCGTCCAGCAGGGCGGCCCGCTCGGCCCCGGACGTCGCCTCGGCGGCCTCGGGCACCGGCAGCGTGCCGATGACCGCGATCTCCTCGCGGTCGATCACGAACTCAGGCTGCCCGGTGAACCACTCCTCCGGCAGGCGTCCGATGAACCATGATGTGATCACTGTTTCGTCTGTTTCCATGTAATCAGGATTACACCCCTACTCGATCGTCTCAAGAGGAGGCCCCCGGCCACTGCCATCTCTTGAAGGCGACTATCAGCTATCCCCGTCGCGCCACCGGCCAAGAACGCCACGGACCTCGCCCCGCCCGTGACCAGCACCCCCGAACAGCCCCACCCCGCCCGACAGGCGAGCGTCCAGCACGGCTGCCCACCCAACACCCCCACCCCGCAAGCACCTGAGCGGTCCGACACTGCTGCCCACCCAACAAACCCCACCCGCATGCGGGTGGGTGCGCCGGCACGGCTGCCCACCCAACAGCCCCACACCGCACCTAGGTGGGTGGGCCGGCACGGGAATCCCACCCAACGACCCCACCCCGCAAGCACCTGAGCGGTCCAACACTGCTGCCCACCCAACAAACCCACCCGCATGCAGGTGGGTGGGCCCACACGGCTGCCCATCCGGATGTTCGTCGCCGACAGCGGGGTGGCGGCTCTGCCAGGCCCCCCTCCGCGGTGACCACCCGGTGCCGCCGCCGAGGACGGCCATCCACCGCACCACCCCGGACCACCACAGGCGCCGCGACGGTGTGAAGGGGGTACGGCGAAGTCGGCGCCTCGTACGGCGAAGTCGGCGCCTCGTACGGCGGAGTCGATCCTCGTACGGCGAAGTCAGTCCTTATGCGGTGAAGTGGGCGCCTTGTGCGGTGAAGGTCCGTCTGGGGTCACGCGAGAATTGGAAGATGAGCTCTCCCGCGAACGCCCAGCAGCGGTATCCCGGCCTCCGCGAGCGCAAGAAGGCCAAGACCCGGCGGACGATCCAGGAGCACGCCATGAGGTTGTTCGTGGAGCAGGGCTACGACAGCACCACGATCGAGCAGATCGCCGAGGCCGCGGAGATCTCGCCGAGCACGTTCTTCCGCTACTTCCCCACCAAGGAAGACGTGGTGATCCAGGACGACTACGACCCGGTGATCGCCGCCGCGTTCGTCGCCCAGCCCGCCACGCTCACCCCGCTGGCCGCGTTGCGCGCGACGATCCGCCAGGTCTTCGACGAGGTGTTCCCCCAGGAGAAGGACACGATGCTGCGGCGCATCGAACTCGTGTGGTCGATCCCCGCCCTGCGCGCCCGTCAGGTGGAAGGACAGATCGCCACCATGGCGACGCTCAGGAACGCCATCGCCCAGCGCACCGGTGTCCCGGAGGACGACTTCCGGCTGCGCGTGTTCACCGGCGCGGTCATGGGCGCCTGGATGGCCGCCATCGAGCTGTGGATCGAATCCGAGGGAACCGAACCCCTCGCCGACCTGATGGACCGCGTCCTCGGCCTCCTCGAAGAAGGCCTGCCCCTCTGAGCCGGTCCTACCTTGCCGCCGGCCATGCCGAGAAAATAGATGATCTCGATCACGAGCAGCCCGGCGACGCCGCCCAGCGCCCATCGCCGCCAATGACCCTTCGGCGCGAACACCTCACCTGACGGCGCCGGAGCCACCGCGATAGCCGTTCACCCCGTCGTCCGCTAGACGACCGCGTCCCAGGGGAGGTTCCCTTCTCCACCGCTGCCAGAGCCATCGTGGTGTCGTGCACTGGAGTGACTCCAGCGGGCCCAGACGGTTTTGCCGGTGGCGCCGGTCAGCGGGGTGACGCCGTGACCGTGGGCGAGGGCCGCGACGATGGCCAGGCCGCGCCCGTGCGTGGAGTCCAGCCCGAGGTCCAGGCGGTGCGGCTGTCCGGGGCCGTGATCGGTGACCCACACGAACAGGTCGCCGTCCCCGGCCCACAGCGAGACCCTGATCGGTGGCTCGCCGTAGGAGATCGCGTTCGCCAGCAGTTCCCCGACGACCAGGGTCACGTCGTCCGCGAGACCGGACAGCTTCCACCCGCCGAGAGCCTCCTTCACCATGGCGCGGACCTTGCCCACGACCGAGGCGTCGCCCGGGATCTCCCAGCAGGCGACCCGAAGACCGTCCGACATCTGCGACATCGGCACTCCTTGCCGTTGTAGTGATGGTGGGAAATTCGGGTAATGCCTGTCGTTCGCACGCACAAAACGGACCCGCTATCGACGGACCGACGTATTCGGCCAGATTTGTCCGGCCGCAAAAACGCGGAAAGACCCCCGCGCCCTTCTCTCGTACGACGGAACTCCACAGATGCCCCTTACCCCTTCCCATGTTCCCTACCAGCGTCTTAGGGTCCGGCCGCAGAGGCCGCGTGTACCCCGGAAGGGTGACCTCGGCGACGATTCCGTGAACACCTGTGAGGGGCATCGTGAACGGCAACCGCATGACACCGCTCGAATTCTTCGCCAGGGAATTGCGGCAGGCCCGCGAGTCCGCCGGCCTCAGCCAGGCCCAGCTCGCCACCGCGATCGTCGGCTACTCGCCGTCCTTCGTCGCCATGGTCGAGACCGCCCGCAGAGTCCCCAAGCCCGACTTCGCCGAACGCTGCGACCGCACCCTCGAAACCGGCGGCATCCTCACCCGCCTCGCCCAAGACCTCGTCTGCAAGGCCATGCCTCCGGAATGGGTCGGCAAGTGGTTGCTGATTGAGGGAAGAGCGACGTCACTGCTCTGGTACGAGCCACTGCTCGTGCCCGGGTTGCTGCAGATCGAGCCCTACGCCCGCGAAGTGATCGCGAAATCGGGAAGGCAGTACGACATCGACGACCAGGTGGAGGCACGACTGGCCCGTCAGCGAATCCTGAACGGGGACACACCGCCCATGTTCGTCATCGTTCTGGACGAGGGAGTGCTGCGCCGCCCGATCGGCGGGCCTCAGGTGATGCTCGACCAGATCACGCATCTGCTGGAAGTGGCGAAACGTCCCAGGGTCGTAATTCAGATTGTGCCACTCGATGCCGGTGCTTATCCTGGCCTCGCCGGGCCCCTTGTCGTCACGACTTTCGAGGGACGCGAGGTCGTCTACGTGGACAATGCGCTGAGTGGTGATGTCATCGAACACGCCCCCGACGTAGCGGCTCTGAAATGCCTGTGGGAATCCCTGCGAGCCGAGGCGCTTCCGGCACGACCATCCATCGAGCTGATGACAAAGGTGGCAGAGACATGGAAGTGACCAACCTGCACTGGCGCAAGTCGTCGTACAGCAGCGGCAACGGTGGCGCCTGCGTGGAGGTCGCGTCCATCACCGGCGGCTTGGCGGTACGAGACAGTAAAAACCCAACCGGACCCACGTTGCGCTTCACCTCCGACGAATGGCACACCTTCGTTCGCAGCCTCAAGAACACCGAACTCACCAGCGAGTAACCCCCGGGGGCATCAGCGCCGCCCCGAGTGGTGGCGGTGCCGATACAAGAAAATCCGAAGCCGGGGGCCGTTCGGGCCCCCGGTGCGGGCAGGTGGACCCCGTACTCAGCTCGGTGTCAGGCCGACCAGCTCGATGTCCCCCGTCATGAAGGCCGTGAGGAAGCGCTCGCGGCCGACGAGCTGGAAGATCTGGTCCGCGTACGCGCCGCTCTCGGCGTAGCCCAGCGTGGTCTTCCTGACCGGCGGGACGAGTTGCCCCTCGACCCCCATCATCAGCCGTTTCGTGGACGACTCGCTCCCGTTGTCGATCATCCAGTTGAACACCTCCCTGGTGACCACCTCGATGAACCCCTCCTTGATCACCATGGGCCTGCGCACCTTGTCCGTCTGCGCGAGGAGGTTCGGGTGGATGAGGTTGTGCGTCATCTCGTGGACGATCGTCTCGATGGTCTCCCAGCGCGCCTGCGACTCCGGCCGGTCGGTCCTGAACTCGGTGACCAGACCGACACCGCCGCCGCCGTCCGCGCCCGCGTGGGAGTTGGAGCCGATGTGCTGGAAGAAGTAGACCGCGAGCTTGCGCGCCGTGGAGTTGTCGGCGATCCACTGTCCGAGCGTCTTGAACAGGAAGACCCTGTCGTCCGAGCGCATGGAGTCGTATCCGGCGAGAGTGAAGATCGACTTGCCCGCCGAGGTGTCCTCGCCGACCACATAGGCCCGGTTCATCAGGTGCTTGACGAGGTCCTGCTCGCTCGGCATCGTCCTGGTCTTGTCGTAGATCTTCGAGAAGTAGTCGAACCCCGTGAAGAAGGGACCGTCCTCGCGGGCCGCCGCGTACGGCTGGAGCATCCGCCAGGCCACGGCCTGGGCGAGCCGCGCGATCAGCCCGAGATCTTCCCACCGCTGGAATCTTGGTTCCTGCCCCGCCTGCCGTCGCCACTGCACGACATGGTTCACCAGGAGGTTCTGCAGCTTCGGCAGGAGCTCTTTGCGGAGAAGGTCCTTGTCGAGCGGCGGCGTCTGATCGCTCGGCCCGCTGGAGGCGCCGGGCCCGCTCGGGACGTTGGACGGCGGAGGGCTGTAGCAGGCGGCGGCCTGCTGCCGCACCTGGTCGGGAAGCCGGGCCACCTTCGCCTTCAGCGCCGCCCGCAGCCACCCGGTGCGGCCGAGCACGTGAAGCTCGAACTCGGCGTGGTTCGGGGCGGGCATCACCGGCTCGGCGGGGATGTTGCGCACCAGCCACGTCAGTGCCCCCTTGAAATCGAAACCGGGGACGGCCGCGCGGTTCTCCGCCAGCAGATTGACCGCGTACAGCAGCCAGAGGCGCAGTTGCGTGTCGGTCAACTCTTGGGCGAGGGCGGGGTCGTGACCGGCGATCCGGTAGATCCTGATGAGCTGGGCCGTCACTTCCTGGTCGCCGAAGCCGAGCACGTCGCCATGCTTGACGTTGACCTGGAGCGGCGGGAGGTCCAGAGTCCGGTTCACCGGCTGATCTCGCTGGACGACCGCCAGGGCGTCGTCCATGGTGGGGATCTTCGGAGTGGTCACACGTCCTCCTGCCGCCGGCCATTGGTACGTTCCATCAGATCCCACCCCCGCCGAAATCGAGCTAACAATTCGGCGGCACTTACGCGGCCGTCATTTCGACCGTCCGGACACACTAACCGCGCGAAATCCGGTCTCGACCCCCGAGTATGGATATGTCCGTACAGCGGAGCACGAATAGATAGACCATTTACGAGGATTTGCACCATTAGCGACGATCGTCCAAGCGCAGGCCGTTCATGAGGAGGGCGAGCAGGCGGTCGGCCTGGGCCGGGCCGTCCGCGGCGTCCTGGACGGCCCAGGCGATGGCGCCGACCAACTTCAGCACATCCGCTTCGTCCGCGTCGGCGGCGATCACGCCCGCCTCACGTGCCCTCGCCAGCAACGCGGCTCCCACCTTGAACATCTCGGCATGCCAGGTCGACACCAGGCCGTTCCCGCGGTCCAGCGCCGAGTTCATCACGGCGGCCGCGAGACCCCGGTAGGTCAAGGAATGCGTGAGGGCGGCGCGCAACCACGTGAACAGCGCGTCGAATCGGTCCTCGGCACTCAGCAACCCGCGACCGAGGTCGACCAACTCGGCTATCTGCTCGCCGAGCACCGCCTCGATGAGATCCAGTCGCGTGGGGAAATGCCGGTACAGCGTTCCGCTGGCCACCCCTGCCCGCCGGGCGATCTCGTCCAGGGAGGCGTCCACGCCGTGCTCGGCGAACGCCCGTCGCGCCTGCTCGACCAACTGCTCGTAGTTGCGCCGGGCGTCCGCGCGCTTCGGACGTCCGGCACGCGGCCGCGATTCGTGGCCTGCCAGCGCGATCACCACACCCTTGCTAACCGGGGACACAGTCCGGTAACGTCCTCGCCTAACCGGACCATGTCTCACTTTAACGACGTGATCCACCTTACGGCATGGAGGGCCGCCCCCTATGGCGCTGTCGGAGCAGGACCGAATCGACATCAACGACCTGATCAATCTCCACGGCCACCTCACGGACGCGGGCGCGCTCGATGAGGCACTTGAGCTGCTCACTCCCGACGTCACCTATGACGTGGGCGACCTCGGCTTAGGCGCGTTGCACGGGACCGCGGCCATACGTGACGCGGCGCTCGCGTTGGGCGACGCCAACCCGGTCGGCCACCACGTCACCAACATCGTGATCACTCAGATCGACGAACACTCCGCGAGGGCCCGGTCGAAAGGGATCGGCATCAAGGCCGACGGAACCGCCGGCAGCGTCGTCTACGACGACGTCATCACCCGCCGGCCCGACGGCTGGAAGATCCACTACCGCAAGGTGACCGCCAGGCGAGCACCGCTCGGCGGGCGAAAGCAAGAAGCCGGCCCGCACGAGGTTCTGGAACGCTGGCGCCAAGCCTCCATCAGCCAGTCGGCCGACGACATGAGCCGTCTGTACGCGGCCGACGCGGTCCACGAGTTCCCGTTCACCGCCCCCGGCCTGCCGTCCCGACTTGAGGGCCGGGACGCGATCGTGACCTGGATCGCCGCGGGCTGGAAGGCCAACCCGCTGAAGTACGAGCGTTACCGCACTCTCGCCGTCCACGACACCGGCGATCCAAAAACGATCATCGTCGAGCAGGAGGCCATCGGGACCGGAGCCGCCACCGGCGAGTTCACGCTTCCCAACATCGTCGTGCTCACCGTGCGCGAGGGGCAGATCGCACGCCTGCGCGACTACGTCAACATCCCAGCGGCCACAGCCGCCCTGGGCCACAAAGCGTGACCGCCCCATCATCCCGAACGCATCCCGCGGCTTACAGCCCGACCGTCTGGAGTCCCAGGCGACGATTCCCCGGACGATTCCGATGCGTCTCATTACCGTGGCCGCGTGCTGAGCAGCTATCAGGAGATCCGCGATCGGTCCACAGTGCTCGTCAACCTCGAACGCGATCTGGAGCACGTGTTCGGAGAGGGCTGATTGCGATGACCGCGAGTGTGCCGACTCCTCGCCACGTGACGTTCCGTGTCACCCTCGAGAAGACGCTCGACACGGATATCACCGTTTGGGGGGCCGATCCCGTCGACGGCTCCATCCGCTCCGGAGTGAGCGGCCGCACACTCGCGGAGCTGTTCGAAGAGGTGGAAGCGGTAAAGCACTTCGTCCTTGACGTGCCCGAAGACGTTCCCGTCTCGGTGGAGTACGTCTACGAGATACCAGGCGTACCGCGAGAGCTCTTCGCCTCCTATCAGGAAGAGCGCGCCCATCTGCGCAGGATGGCCGTCGAGGTGGCGACCCGGCTGCGTCAGGCGGGTGTCACCGAAGACGACAGTGCGATGCTCCTTGGGCTGCCGGGTTCGCGGTCCGGGCACCTTCAGCGGTCGTGAGGACCGGTCAGCCGGCGGTCGTGAGGGTCCGTCAGCGGACGCGGGCGGCTACGTAGGGGCTGACGCGGACGACGCCGGCCAGGTTTCTGGTGTTGACGGGGGAGAACTTCACGACGTCGCCGGTGCGGGGGGCCTGCAACATCTTGCCGTTGCCCCAGTAGATGGCCACGTGGGAGATGTAGCCAGGGTTCGTCGGGTCGCTGCGCCAGAACAGCAGGTCTCCCGGCTGGGCCTGCGACAGGGGGATCTGCGGTCCTGTCACCCACTGCTGGTGGGTCACCCGCGGCATCCGCACGCCCGCCTGGGCGAAGGCCCACTGCACCAGGCCGGAGCAGTCGAAGGTGTCCGGTCCCTCGGCGCCCCAGACGTACGGGCGGCCGAGCTTGCTCGCCGCGGCGGTCAGGGCGACGCGGAGCTGGTCGGCGGACATGAACGCGCTGGCCGGCCAGTTCGTGCGCGACTGGGTGGGCGGGGTGAGCACCGGGTTGATCAGGGCGACCTGGCTGCCCTTGGGCAGGACCTTGAGCAGCCGCAGGCGCAGCCGGGTCGAGTCGACGCCGGGCGCGCTGACGACCAGCGCGTTGTCCTTGGGGATGCCGAGCGACGTGGCCACATCCCGCGAGACGACGGCATTGATCATGCCCATGCCCATGGTCGCGTACGCGCCGACGCGCAGGCTCCTGCCTCCCCCGTTCACCGTGGAGCCCAGGGCCACCCCTCCGTCGCTGCCCAGGGTGAAGGAGACCGCCACGTCTCCCGCGGCGACGCTGTTCCACAGGACGTCGGAGCGGGCGGTGGCACGGGGAGTGTAGGCGCGGAAGGTCGAGGGGGCGACCCCCATGGTCTGCACGCGCTTGCCGTCCATCATGACGTCGGCGGCGTCCACGACCTCCACCGCCCTGACGCCCTTGCTCGCCTTGACCCTGCGGACGCTCGCCGCCGACAGGGAGCGCGGCGCGACGACGAACAGGTGCGGCCTGCGCAGGACGCTGAGCGGCGCGACCTGGGTGTTCGTGGCCGTCTGCGGCGGGTCGCCGGCGGGGAGCTTGCGCGAGCCGTCTGCGGAGGTGGAGCCGGTGGAGGAACCTCCACCGGAGGCGGAGCCGTTCGCCGCCGGAGCTCCGGCCGTGGGCGCGGTGGCGGGACCGCCTCCGGCACCCGTGGCGCCGGGGACGCGCGTCGTCGCGGGGGCACGGGTGACGGTGAGGCCACGGGCGGCGGGGAGGTAGCCGGGGACGCGCTGCCCGGCCTGCACGCGGGCCGCCGCGGCGCTCCGCGCCTCCCTGGCGCTCAGTTCGCCGAAGACCGTGAGGTCGGTGGCGAGCACGGCGACCAGCCCGGTGGCGACGACCGCGACCGTGCGGCGGCGCAGCCTGGCCCTGGCGCGGCGCCGGCGGGGAATGCGCGGGTGGTAGCTGAGGTCCTCGCGGACCTCGGCCAGCGCGCCGCTCAGGTAGCCCTGGACGGACCCCAGGCTGCGGGTGAGGGTCTCTCGGACGGCGGTCGAGCCACGCGGTCGCCGATCGAGCACCTTCTCCCCCTTCTCGCCGTCATCTCTGCCGTCGCTGCCGTGGTCACCGTCGTTGCCGTGGCCACCGTGGTCCGGATGCCGAAGCCGTCGCCGGCCACCGAAGCCGTGTCGTGCGGGCACCAAAGAGCGTGCCGCATGTCCGCCGGAACGTCCAGGTGGTTCCGGAGGGTCGCGCCTAAGTCGTCCCGTCAATGCCCGATTGTCCCTGACCCCGGGCCGGGTGTCCGGCGTTTCGCCGTCAAGCCCTGCGGTGGCCCGCAGGCCTGACAGCGGCGATCCGCCGGAGCCGGGCTCCGGCGGATCTGGATGGACGATGGATCAGGGCGCGGACGCCCGTGCGCCCGCCGGACGCGGCCGGCGGCCTGCCTTCGGGCGAGAACCCCGCCTGACCGGCCACCGGACGCGGACCGTCCGGCGCTCGGACGCGGGATGCGGGCCGACCGGCCGACCGGTGCGGGACGGCTCAGTTGCCGATGTAGGGGACGGCTTCGAGGATCTCCACGGTGTTCTGCCGGCCGTTGGGGAGGGTGTAAGTGGCCCTCTCGCCGATCTTCTTGCCGTTGATGGCCGCGCCGAGCGGGGAGCGGGGCGAGTAAACGTCGATCGGGGCGCCGCTCTCCTCGCGGGATGCCAGCAGGAAGGTGACCTCGTCGTCGTCGCCGTCGAACCGGATGGTCACGGTCATACCGGGACCGACGACGCCTTCGGCGCGGGGGGCCTCGCCCACCCTCGCCTGGTCGAGCAGCTGGCGGAGCTGGAGGATGCGACCCTCCATCTTGCCCTGCTCCTCCTTCGCGGCGTGGTATCCGCCGTTCTCCTTGAGGTCGCCCTCTTCGCGGGCGGCTTCGATCTTCTTGGCGATGTCGACGCGCCCGGGCCCGGAGAGATGCTCAAACTCCGCCTTCAGGCGGTCGTACGCCTCCTGCGTCAGCCAGGTGACGTTCTCTTGGCGGGAGTCGACCACGGGTTCTCCTTGCGTACTCGTGAGAGTTGCGAGCGTCCGAATTCCGGGAGACTAACAAATTAACCCGGTCGGACGCTTTCCCAAAAGTCTCATTGTACGAGATAGCAGTACTGCACGCTGCCCGAAGTGGCGCGCGAGCTGGTGTCGACGCGTTCGGTCAGCCGGACGTCCTCCTCCCCGGGGGGGATCGTGACGTCGCGGGCGCCCACCTCCACATGATCGACGTCGGTGGCCCGCAGGCGGCAGACGGACGTGCGGTCGGCGGGCTTGTGCGCCTGGAAGGTTATCGTCACCGAGTTCGGGCCGTCGACCGTGAAAGCGATCGTGAGCACGTCGGGATTACCCCGCGCGGTCATCATGACGTACCCCCAGCCGCCCATCGCGATCGCGATAAAGATCCCGATGATGACGAAGGCAATGGTTCGCCCGGCGCGTCCGGAAGTGGGCCGACGCTCCGGAAAGGAGTCTGGGGTCCCCAGGATCGGCTGGTCCACGTGCGAACCGACGGGTCTATCGGTCATGGTGGAATCTCCCAGCGGTCCCTTGTCGTTGCACGAGACAATTGTCCCCTGCGGAGGCTCCGCTCTACGCGCCGCCCCCAGAAGAGCCCCACTGGGGGAGCCCGGCCCGGACACTTGAGGAGAAACCGACCCGTGAGTGCACCACTGCGATTGATGGCCGTACACGCCCACCCTGACGACGAGTCCAGCAAGGGCGCCGCCACGATGGCGCGCTATGTGGCCGAAGGCGCTGATGTGCTGGTCTGTACCCTGACCGGCGGTGAGCGCGGTTCGATCTTGAATCCGAAGATGGAGCTGCCGGACATCCTTGAGAACATCACCGAAGTGCGCCGCCAGGAGATGGAGCGGGCACGCGAGATCCTGGGCGTGCGGCAGAGCTTCCTGGGCTTCATCGACTCCGGTCTGCCGGACGACGAGAGCGAGCCGCTGCCCGAGGGATGCTTCGCGTTGCAGCCGCTGGAGGTGGCCTCCGCCCCGCTCGTCGCGGCCGTCCGCGAGTTCCGGCCGCATGTGATCCTGACCTATGACGACGACGGCGGCTACCCGCACCCCGATCACATCATGACCAACAAGGTGTCGGTGGAGGCGTTCGAGGCCGCGGGCGACCCCGACCGTTATGTCGGCCTCGGCGAGCCGTGGCAGCCGCTCAAGCTCTACTACCACATGGGATTCACCCGGGCGCGTTTCGAGGCCCTGCACCAGGCGATGACCGAGCGCGGCATCGGCTCGCCCTACGGCGACTGGATCGCCCGCTGGGAGGACCGCCCGCAGAAGTGGGAGGTCACCACGCGGGTGCCGTGCGGGGAGTACTTCGAGACCCGCGACAGGGCGCTGCTGGCCCACGCCACCCAGGTGGACCCGGACGGCTTCTGGTTCGTGTGCCCTCGCGACCTGCAGGAGGAGATCTGGCCGACCGAGGACTACCACCTGGCCCGGTCGCTGGTGGACACCGACCTGCCGGAGGAGGACCTGTTCACCGGAATCCGCGCGGAAGAGGTGGCCCACGCCGACCACTGAGGTCACGCGCCGGCCAATGAGGTGACGCGCGGACCGTTGAGGTCACGCGCCGACCACTGAGGTCACGCGCGCCGGCCGTCCGGCCACGGCAAGACCGGGCCGTGCGGCCGGCGCGCCGACCGCTGAGGAGGGGGCGGCCCCCGGGTGGCAGACTTGAGGTGTGACTGATATCGCCGCACACGCAGCCGCCGCACAGGGGGCCGCTCCCCCGCCGGTCGGCCCCGGGCTCATCGGCTTCCTCGTCGTGGCCGCGATCGGTGTCGCGCTGTACTTCCTGGTGAAGTCGATGAACAAGCAGATCTCCAAGATCGAGGTTCCGCGTCAAGCCGATCTGGACAAGGCCGACCGCGCCGAGACGACGGAGACCGAGCCGCGGCCCAACGGCTCGCGCTGACCGTCGTTCCCCCGCCGAGAGGAAGCTCCAGATGAACGAGACGGTCGAGGTGACCGACAACCCGGACGCCGGTCGCTACGAGGTCACGGTGGGCGGCCGGCTCGCCGGCTTCGCCGAGTACCGCCATAGGGGCGGCCGGCTGGTGTTCACCCACACCGAGATCAAGGACGAGTTCGAGGGGCAGGGGCTCGGCAGCCGCCTGGTGCGCGGCGCGCTGGACGCCGCGCGCGCGGCCGGGGCCCCCGTCGTGCCGCTGTGCCCCTTCGTGGCCCGGTACATCGAGCGCCACCCCGAGTACGCCGACCTGGTCGCCAAAGCCGCCTCCGCCGATCCCGCGGACCCCGCACAGCCCGTGGAACCCTCCCACTGACCGTCCAGCACGCGACAAAGGCTATTCGGGGGACCAGGCGCGTTCGAGGGACTTGGGGAGGCCCCACCAGCCGAGGGGGGTCAGGACGGTCCTGTCGTCCACGATGCCGAGTTCGCGCCACAGCGGTGTGACCGTGGTGAACAGCGTCTCGGTGGTCTCCAGGTCCTCGGGGTCGTCCATGTCGACGTCGATGTCGTCGGACTCGGCGACCAGCCGGGCGATGCGCTCGGGTGAGGCGAGCACCCCGGGGCCGCGCCGGGCGAGGGCGGCGACGGTGGCGAGCCAGTCGGCGTGGTGGATGGTGCACAGGGCGGCCAGCGCGGCGTCCTCCTGGCTCAGCTCGCCCTCCAGGTCCCAGAACTGGTGCTCGTCCTCGTCCTGCAGGTCGGAGACGGGTGAGGCGACCCCGGCGGCGACCATGAGCCACAGCTCGGTGTCGTCCTCGGGCAGCGGCTCGCCTTCCAGGCCGGAGCACGCGCGCAGGACGTTGCCGGGGTATCCGGGCTCGGCCAGCAGGGCGCGCAACCGCCGGGCCGCGGCCGCCAGCTCGCCGGAGGGCAGGTCGGGTTCGGGCAGGTCGGCGAGCACCCGGCGCAGCTCGCCGAGGGCGAAGGCCTCCTCCTCGTCCCAGGTGGCGAACAGCTCCTCGTCCACTTCCTCGCCGACCGCGCTGCTCGGCACCCGGCCGTCGGGCAGGGGCGTGGCGAGCCAGTGGTCCTGGACGCGCTCGTAGACCTCGCGGGCCTCGGCGTCGCCGGCCACCAGGCGGTCGGGGTCGATCTCGCCGGTGCTGACGTGCTCCTCCAGGTGGGCGACCAGCCGTTCGTGCAGTTCGGTCGCCACCGGGCCGCGCTCGCCCTCCTCGGGCCACACGAAGTAGCCGCGGGTGATCAGGATGGGCTCGGTGCCGGTGGCCTCCAGCCATCTCTGGACGTCGCCGACCGTCGCCACGCCGTTCTCGATGCCGGCGAGCGTGGCCTTGGCGGAGTCCCAGAACGCGGCCGAGAGGGGGTTGCCCGCCGCCAGCATCGCGCGGCGGAGGTCGGGGACGGCCACCAGCGCCTGGCCGCTCGGTACGGCGAGCAGGGCCCGGGCGACGTCCCGCCGGGTGAGGTGGGCCGCGGGTCTACCTGCGTATTCGCTGACGAAGCCCAGATCGACTGTCACGTCCCGTGAGCCTACGCCCCCGGGCCGGACGGCGACAGCGGGACCGTTCTGCCAGGCCGGACGCGTGGCGCGCACGGGTCGACCCAACCAAATGAATAGGACAACAAGCACTGATGGTGACGAAAGGCCCTGGTGAGTGCCGCTGAAGTGGGCAAAGGGTGAAAAGAGGAGCTGAATTCCGACCCGAGGAGGGGGCCATGACAGTGAGCCAGACGTCGCGAGAAAGCCGGGGCGCGCCATCGGGATCCACGTCCAACGGCGATCTCATCCAGCTGGACACACCCGTGGTCAGCCTCCACGTCCACCGCCCGCACATGCCGAGGATGCCGCGCATGCCCGGGATGTCGCGTCCGTCCGGCGCGCGCGGGCAGGAGATGAACCGGGCCGTGGAAACGGCCAGGACCTTCCTGCCGCCGCCGGAGCGCCTGATGTACTACGGCGGTCTCGGCCTGCTCGCGGCCCTCGGGCTGGTGGAGTGGCCGATCGCCGTGGTCGTCGGCGCCAGCACCGCCATCGCGTCGCGGGCGATGCGGCACCAGGGCGGCATGGGCGAGCAAGGCGGCATGATGCAGGGCCGGATGCAGGGCCGGGCCGCGCAGGACACCACGGCCGAGCAGCCGGCGACGCCCCGGGCCACGCGGGCGCGGGCGAGCACCGCCTCCGGCCGCACGGCGACCCCCTCCACCCGCAGCCGCACCACGGGCACCGCACGGACGTCCACGCGCTCCACGCGTACGGCGGCGCAGAAGTCCACGGGCGGCCCGCAGCCGGGCACCGCCTGACACCCGCCTCCAGCGGGTCCCCGCCGCGCGCTTCGCCACGAAATCGCAAAGCGCCGCAGAGAGGGTTCAACCGCCTGACCTGGGCATACTTAGGGTCGAACGATCAGGCCGCGCGTAAGGGCGGCCTGATCGGCGTGTTGGCACCGGGGGCCCTGGAGGCGTTGTGTTCCTGCTTCGTGAGCTGAGGGGGCCGATAGGGCTGCTGGCGTCACTGCTGCCGGAGACGGTGCGCGGGGCGCTGCCCTTCCCCCGGCAGGTCCACGAGTGCCCGGGGGGTCTGCGCATCGAGCTGCGCAACCTCGGCGCCCCGGGCACCTCCCAGGAGGCCGAGCTGCTCGAGGAGCGCCTCCGCGAGATCGCCGGCGCCGGACGGGCCGAGGTCAACGGCGCCCTCGGCTTCGTCTACATCGCCTGCGAGCGCGACGGCGCCGACGTCGGCAAGCTCCTGTCCATCATCGACGAGCACGACGTCCCCCGGCGCGGCGGCGGCGACGGCCGGAAGGGCCGGCACGCGGTGGAGAACCAGGCCCGCGCGGTCCTGGAGCTCGGCGCGGGGCTGCTCGGCGCCGGCGTGACCCTCGTCGGCCAGGTGACGCACGTCGCCCGGGTGCCCTCCGCGCTGCCGGCCCTGCTCCAGCTCGTGGAGTCCACGCCCCGCGTCCGGCACGAGCTCGAACGCCGCGTCGGGCGGCCGACCGCAGACGTGATCTGGGCCTACACCCGCTTCACCGCCCAGACGCTCGCCCTGCGCCCCGTCGGGCTGTTCATCGACTCGCTGTCCGCGGCCGGCCGCCTGGCCGAGGCGGTGGCGGGCCGGCGGGCGTGGCGGGTCAGGGAAGAGGAGTTCGCCCAGCACAAGGGCGCCTACGAGCACATCAGGAGCGAGCTGTCCCTGCGCCCCGTCCCCATGCCCTACGGGCCGATCGAGCGGTACGCGGACGGGCTGAGCGTGGGCGCGCTCGCCTCCTACGGGGTCACCTCGGTCATCAGCCGCGACCAGGAGCGCGCGCTGGCGATGCTGATCGCCCAGACCCCCAAGGCCGCGCGGCTGGGACGCGACGCCTTCGTCAGCGCGATCGGGCGGGCCGTCGCCCACCGCGGCGGGCTGGTCCTGCACCGGGAGGCCGTGCGGGCCATGGACCGCGTCGACACGGTCGTGTTCGACGCGCGGACCCTGACGATGCCCTCCTGGACCATCCACGAGGTGATCACACTCGCCTCCGGCGCCGGCGTGCCCGCCGACGAGCTGCACGCCCGCGTCTACATGCTGCTCGAAGGCGCGGACGTCACGGTGCGCCGTGAGCAGGGCGACTGGGCGGCCGAACCGGCCGCGGCGCCGCCGGCGCGGGCGTCGGACTGGCAGGAGGGCGGCATCCGCCCCGTCTCGGTGACCTGTCGCGGCGAAACGGTCGCCGTGGTCGGCATGGTGCCCGAGACCCATCCCTACGCCGAGGCGCTCATCGGCGCCGCGCAGAGGTGCGAGGTCGTCCTCGCCGGGGACGACGCCGGGCTGGCCGCGCGCCTGGGCGTCCTGCGGCGGGTGGAGGGCGGCCACCGGCTGGCCGCGTCCATCCGGGAGCTGCAGGTGGAGGGGCACGGCGTCGCCCTCGTGAGCGGGCGGTCGGGGCGCGGCCTGGGCGAGGCCGATCTGGGCATCGGCGTGCTGGCCTCCGGGGGGCGGCCTCCGTGGGACGCGGACGTGATCGGCGGGCCGGACGTCGCGCACCTGCTGCTGCGGTCGCTGCGCGTGGCCAGGACGACCAGCGGCCGCAGCGTGAAGGTCTCCGCCGGCGGGGCCGCCCTCGGCACCGGGCTGACCGTCGTCGGCTCGGCCGCGGGGTCGGTGCGCCGTGTGCAGCTCGTCAGCGACTGCACCTCGCTCGCGTCCCTGGTCATGGGCGTGTGGTCGGCCCGCAACCTCGGCCGGGGCGGGCTGCCCATGCGGGTGGACCGCACCCCGTGGCACGCTCTGCCCGCGCAGGACGTGCTGGCACGGCTGTCCTCGACCCCGTCCGGGCTCTCGGAGGCCGAGTCCGCGCGCCGCCGCAACGGTCCGAGCCGCAAGGAGACCGTCGCGGCGCCGTCGCTGCTGCGCGCGACCGCCGAGGAGCTGGCCAACCCGCTGACCCCGGTGCTCGCCGCCGCGGCGGGCCTGTCCGCCGCCGTAGGCTCGGCGCTGGACGCCGTGCTCATCGCCGGAGTGCTCGGCGTCAACGGGCTGATCGGCGGCGCGCAGCGCACCAACGCCGACCGGGCGCTGACCCGGCTGACCGACGCCACGGCGGTCCCGGTGCGGCTGCGCCGCCCGCAGGGGCCGGTGGACGCCACCGCCGACGACCTGGTGCGGGGCGACGTCATCGAGCTGCGGGCCGGCGACGCCGTGCCCGCCGACTGCCGGGTGATCAAGGCGCGCGGCCTGGAGGTGGACGAGGCGCCGCTCACCGGCGAGTCCCAGCTGGTGACCAAGTCGGTGGCGCCGACCGCCGCGCTGGCCGTGGCCGACCGCAGCTCCATGGTGTACGAGGGCACCACGGTCGCCGCCGGGTACTGCCTGGCGGTGGTGGTGTCCACCGGCACGGCCACCGAGGCCGGGCGCACGGCGGAGATGGGCGCGGAGGAGGCCCCGCCGACCGGGGTGGAGCTGCGGCTGCGGGCGCTGAGCCGCCAGATCATGCCGGCCGCGCTCGGGTCCGGCGTCGTGCTGATGGCCACCAACCTGCTGCGCCGCACGCCGCTGGCCGCCGCCGTCGCGCCCGCGGTGAGCCTGGCCGTGGCCGCCGTCCCCGAGGGGCTGCCGTTCATCGCCACCGTCGCCGAACTGGCCGCGGCGCGGCGGCTGTCCACCCGCGAGACGCTGGTGCGCAACCCCTCGACCATCGAGGCGCTCGGCCGGGTCGACGTGCTGTGCTTCGACAAGACCGGCACCCTCACCGAGGGGCACATCACCCTGGGCCGCGTCTCCGACGGCCGCGTGGAGCACCCCGTGGACGAGCTGCCGCCGGAGTTCCGGCGGATCCTCGCGGCGGCGCTGCGCGCGGGCCCGCAGATCGACGGCGAGCGGGCCGTCCCGCACCTCACCGACCGCGCCGTGCAGGAGGGGGCGAGGAAGGCGGGCGTCCTGCCGGCCGAGGGGCTGGCGGCCTGGCAGCGCATCGACGAGCTGCCGTTCGAGCCGGCCAGGGGCTTCCACGCCGTGCTGGGCACCACCGACCCGGCGGGAGGCTCCCGCCTGCTCAGCGTCAAGGGCGCCCCCGAGGTGGTGCTCACGCGGTGCGGCACGCTGCTCACCGACGGCGCGGTGCTGCCCCTGGACGAGGAGGCGGCGCAGTCGCTGATCAAGGAGGTCGACCAGCTCGCCCAGCAGGGGTACCGCGTGCTGGCCGTGGCCGAGCGACGCGCCGGCGACCTGCGCGAGCTGGACGAGGCCGCCGTCGGCGAGCTGTGCTTCCTGGGGTTCCTCGGGCTGGCCGACCCAGTGCGGCCGACCGCCGCGCGCAGCGTCGACCGGCTGACGCGCGCGGGCGTCCGGGTCGTCATGATCACCGGGGACCACCCGAGCACCGCCGAGGCCATCGCCGCCGAGCTGAACCTGCTGGGCGGCCTGCACATCATGACCGGCCCGGAGCTGGACCGCATCGACGACGAGGCGCTCGCCGAGGCGCTGCCGGGTGTGTCGGTCTTCGCGCGGGTCACCCCCGCGCACAAGGCGCGCATCGTCGCCGGGCTGCAGAAGGCGGGCAAGGTGGTGGCGGTCACCGGGGACGGCGCCAACGACGCTCCGGCCATCCGGCTCGCCGACGTCGGCGTGGCGCTCGGCTCGCGGGCCACCCCGGCCGCGCGCGCCGCCGCCGACGTGGTGGTGACCGACGACCGCATCGAGACGATCGTCGAGGCCATCGTCGAGGGCCGCGCCATGTGGAGCTCGGTGCGCGACGCGCTCGGCATCCTGCTCGGCGGCAACCTCGGGGAGATCGTCTTCACCGTCGGGTCGAACCTGATCGCCGGGCGCAACACCCTGAACGCCCGCCAGTTGCTGCTGGTCAACCTGCTCACCGACATGCTGCCGGCCCTGGCGATCGCCATCAGGCCGCCGAGCGCGACCAGCCCCGAGAAGCTGCTGGAGGAGGGTCCCGAGGCGTCGCTGGGCGCGGCGCTCACCCGCGACATCTACGCCCGCGCCGTGACGACCGCGGCGGCGGCCACCGCGGCCTGGCTGTTCGCGCGCTCCACCGGCTCGCAGGGCCGGGCCGACACCGTGGGGCTCATCGGCCTGGTGTCGGCGCAGCTCGTGCAGACCCTCGCCGTGGGCGGGCGCGACCGCACGGTCATGCTGGCCACCTCGGCCTCAATGGCGTGCCTGGTCCTGGCCGTCTCGACGCCTGGGGTCAGCCGGTTGTTCGGCTGCCGGCCGGTGGGCCCGTTCGGATGGGCGATCGGCCTGGGCAGCGGGGTCGCCGCGGGGCTGGTGGGACGCCTGGTGGAACCGTCTCGCTACTTCGGCGGCTCTGGTCACTGAACGTTCATCTTTCGTACACTCACAGACGGACATCTAGCTACATAGATGCGTAATCCTGTATAAAGCACTCGAAGTCCCCTTCCTGTGAGGTTATGGTGTACAACTTCCTTGCCACGGTGCTCGCCAAGGCGGCCGTGATCCTCGTCGAGGCCCTGGTCATCCGCCTGGTCCAGAGCTGGGTGGACAAGGCGCTTCCCGAAGCCGCCTGACCCCGCCCTGACCGGTCTCGACCGGTCTCGACCGGTCCCGCGCCGGTCCGCCCGCCTCCCGCTCACCCGTCACCGCGCGACCCGCCATGATTGAGGCGTGGAGACGCACCGTGGGTGAGCGGCCCTACGTCCTGCTGTCGGTGGCGATGTCGATCGACGGCTTCATCGACGACGCCTCCGGCGCGCCGCTCGCCCTGTCCAACGAGGCCGACTTCGACCGCGTGGACGAGGTGCGCGCCGGCTGCGACGCGATCCTCGTCGGCGCCGGCACCATCCGCGCCGACGACCCTCGGCTCGTCGTGCGATCCGCGGCCCGCCGCGCCGAACGGGTGCGGCGCGGGCTCACCGAGACCCCGGTCAAGGTCACGCTGACCGGCCGCGGCGACCTGGACCCCGCACGCCGCTTCTTCGCACTCGGCGACGCCGAGAAGATCGTGTACGTCACGGGCCCGTCCGCCGGGCGGGTCCGCCGCACCCTCTCCGGCGTGGCCACCGTCGTCGACGCCGGCGACCCGCTCGACCTTCCCGGCGTGCTCGCCGACCTGGCCGCGCGCGGGGTCGGCCGGCTCATGGTCGAGGGCGGCACCGCCGTCCACACGCTCTTCCTGGCCCACGGGCTGGTGGACGAGCTGCACCTGGTCGTCGCCCCGTTCCTGGTCGGCGACCCCGCCGCTCCCCGCTTCGTCGGCGGCGCGTCCTTCCCCTACGGCCACGACCGGCCGATGCGGCTCGCCGAGGCGCGCCCCATCGGCGACGTCGTCCTCCTCCGCTACCTGCCTCCGGAGCCCTCCGATGCCTGACGTCCCGGCCACCCCCGCCCCCGAGGACGACCGGCGGTGGCTGGAGCGCACCATCGAGCTCTCGCGCCGCTGCCCGGTCTCCACCACCGCCTTCGCCGTGGGAGCCGTCGTCGTGGCCGGTGACGGCGCCGTCCTGGCCACCGGCCACTCCCGCGAGAGCGGCCCGCACGACCACGCCGAGGAGGCCGCCCTGGCCAAGATCGTCCCCGGCGACCCCCGGCTCGCCTCGGCGACCCTCTACAGTTCGCTCGAACCGTGCACCAGGCGCGCCTCGCGTCCCCGCACCTGTACCGAGCTGATCATCGCCGCGGGCGTTCCCCGCGTCGTCTTCGCCTGGCGCGAACCCGACGTGTTCGTCGACTGCACCGGCGCCGAGACCCTCCGCGACGCCGGCGTCGAGGTCGTCGAGCACCCCGGCCTCGCCGCCGCGGCCCGCGAGGTCAACGCCCACCTGTTCACCCGCTGACCGCGGGCGGCCCTCACCAGGGAGCCGTCGGGTACCACCCGTAGCCGAACATGGCGGGCAGGCGGACGTCCCAGTAGATGACGGTGAAGGCGCCGGCGACCAGGAAGGCCGCGGCGGTCACCGTCAGCAGCCGACCGGGCTCGGCCACCAGCCAGCGGGCGAACCGGCCCCGGCCCGCCAGCGTGAGCAGCGCGAACAGCACCGCCATCACCACGATGTTGCCCAGCGACTGCAGGACGAACACGGCCGCGCCGTACAGCGGGTTGTGGGTCTGCGCGGCGTAGGTGAACAGCTTGTGGAACAGCGGGAACGGGCGGCCGATGAGGAAGCCGCCCACCAGCGCGCCCAGCACGACCAGGCGCGCGCCCGGGAAGCGGCGCTCCAGGCCCGCCAGCGGGTCGGGCACCAGCCGCAGCGCGGCCAGGCCGAGCCAGACGAACACCAGCCCGATGACGCCGAAGACCACCGACGCCTGGATCAGCCGCACGGGCAGCCCGTTGCCCACGGTCGCGGTCGACAACTGCGGCAGCCGGTCGCCGAGCAGGGCGCCCACGGCGCCGTACAGGCCGCTCACCACGACCATGCCGATCGCGAGGCGGCCGAGCGGGCGCAGCGTCGCGCCCAGCCGGTCGCGCCAGGACGCGCCCTCGCGCACCAGCGGCACCACCGCCCCGAACGCGGCGACGTTGCAGGCGGTGAACGTGCCGGCCAGGCCCGAGACGAACGCGAAGACCGCGCCCGCCACCACACCGGTGATCGCGGTGCCCTTGGCGTCGTGCCCGAGCAGCGTGTTGGCGACGTTGTCCCCGATCACGCTGTCGACGAAGTGGAAGGACCACAGAGCGGCGAGGACCGCTCCGGCGAGCACGCTCAGCACGACCAGGCGGCCTCGGTGGGCGGGCGGTTCGTCGGCCGGGGCCAGGGGGCCGCCGCGCGCGGACTCGGCAAGCGTCATGACACATCCTCATGGCAGGGGGGGACGGCGGGAGACGTGCACGCTGATCAGTGGCCACTGATCACGACTGTGAATCCCTTGTCGCCTCTCGTCAAGGCACCGTCCACGCCGTGGAGAGCAGATGCGCGGGAGGGTGGGCCGATATCCGTGCCCGGGGGTCGGAGCTCGCGTATTGTCCGGTTAAGCTGCACGGCGGGCCATTCACGGCACACCCGATCATCCCCAGGGAGAGGAAGACGCATGTACAAGGAATTCGCGATCGAGGCCGTGATGTGGCTGATCCCGATCGTGGTGCTCCTGGGCATCGCCCTGCTGGTCACCGCCACCGCCTGAGCCGCCCCCCTCTTTCCCGCCGTACGAGACGGCGCCGCCCCGGCCGGGCGGGCCGTCCGCGCTCGTGGGGTCCGCGCGTCGGGGCGCGGACGGCGGCCGGCGAGCGCGCAAGCGAGGTGTCACCGTGCTCGAAGTCCTCGGGGTCGACCACTGGGGTGAGGAAGCGTACCTGGCGCTGATCGACGGCAACCCGCTCACCGCCGACGAACTCGCCGGGGTCACCACCGTCGACCGGGAGGTGATGGGCGCGGTGCTCCAGCGACTGGAGGACCGCGGGCTGATCTCCCGGGTGCCCGGCCAGCCGGTGCGCTACGCGGCGCTGCCCCCGCAGACCGCCATCGAGGTCCTGCTGCTGTCGCGTGAGCGCGACATCAAGCGCGTGCGCGCGCTCGCGCACCACCTGGGCGAGCGCCACCGCAGGGCCCGCTCCGGGGGCGACGCCTCCGAGCTGATCGAGGTCATCTCCGGCCCGGAGGCGGTGGCGAGGTCGGGACAGCAGTTGCTGCGCCGGGCCCAGAAGGTCGTCCGCGGCATCGACGCCCCGCCCTACGCGCGGGCCATCGAGGGCGAGCGGGTCACCTCGCGGGTGAACGTGCTTGAGCACACGGTGCGGCGGCGCTTCATCCACGAGTACGGCAACCTGCGGTTGGCCGGGCAGACCCGCCGCCTGGAGCAGGGCGTCGCCGACGGGGAGGAGGTCCGCGTCCTGGCGGACGTGCCGATGAAGATGATCCTGGCCGACGACGATCTCGGGCTGATCCCGCTTCAGGCGACGCCCCGCGTCCTCGACTCCTGCATCCTGGTGCGCCCTTCCTCGCTGCTGGACGCCCTGTCCACCCTGTTCGAGATGCTGTGGCGGCAGGCGCAGCCCTTCCTGGCCGGCCAGGCCGCCGCGAACGGGGACCCGGCGGGCGCGCCCGGCGATGCGCCGCTCAGCGAGGAGGAGCGGCGCATCGTCTCGCTGCTGGCCCTCGGCCTGCCGGACGAGGCGATCGCCCGGCAGCTCGACATGGGCCACCGCACCGTCCAGCGCCGCATCCAGGCGCTCATGGTCCGGCTGTCGGCCACCAGCCGCTTCCAGGCCGGCGTCCTGGCCGCCCGGCGCGGCTGGTGGGACCCCGACGCGCAGGGGTGAAGCGGAGGGTGCAACGGTGTGGCGGCGCCCGGGCCGCGTGACCGCCGGGACCGCCGTCCTGTCCTCAGGCATGCGCCGGTCCCCGCGGGTCGGAGTGGTGTGGAGTCCCGCGGGGACCGGCCGTTCAGGGGGAGGTCACGGGCGGGCCCGGGCGTCGTCCGCCCGGGCCCGCCGGGTCAGCCCTGGTTCCCGCCGGGCTCCTGCGGGCGCACCTGCATCCGCACCTGCACCGACGCCGACGGGTAGGGGGTCTCGCCGTCGACGGCCAGCGCCGCCGTGTAGTCGGTACCGGCCGTCGTGGTGCGCCGGTCGGCGTTCAGCTCCACGGTGACCGTGGTGCCGTGCCCCGGTTCGAGCCGGGTCGTGCCCGCCCGCGCCGACAGCCACGGGACGTCGGCGTACGGCCGGTCGTAGCCGGGGAGCATGATCGCCTGGGAGCTGGGCTCGCCGGTCGCGACGTCCATGCCGCCGACCAGGTAGAACCCGGGGGCGCCGGTGGCGTAGACCGCCGTGGTGGGGGCGTTGGGCAGCGGGGTCCAGGTGTCGAAGCCCGGGTCGTAGGCGTACCCCTCATTGGTGATCGCGTTCTGGCTCCAGCTGTAGCCGGTGGAGACCATCAGCGTGCCGTTGGCGGCGGCGTACGCGGAGACCGCGAGGTCCACCGGCATGTCGGCGATGGGCGACCAGGCGTTGACGGCCGGGTCGTAGGCGTACGCCTTGGCCGTGGTGCCCTCACTGGTGAAACCGCCGGCGCAGTACAGCTTGCCACCGATGCCGCCGCACGACAGGGAGTCGACGCCGTAGGGGTAGGAGGCCGCCTTCGCCCAGCGGTCGGCCGCCGGGTCGTAGACCATGACGTCGCCGTGGTGGCAGTCCTCCGCCCCGCCGGCCCCCATCATGCAGCCGCCGACGACGTACAGCTTCCCGTCCAGGGTCGCCGCGCCGGAGGAGCCGTACGGGTGGGGGTTCGGGGCCACGGTGCGCCAGGCGCCGGTCTTGGGGTCGTAGACCTCGGTGGCCTCGACGGTGCCGCCCATGGCGTTGCGGCCCGAGGTCAGGTAGAACCGCCCGTCGATGAAGCCGCCTGCCGCCGCCGACCGGCGGTAGACCGGAGAGGCCAGCGTGGTCCACGCGCGGGTCCGCGGGTCGTAGGAAACCCAGTGATTCGAGAAGTTCGTGAGCTCCGTGCTCCTGCCCAGTCCGGCGTACAGCTTGCCGTCGTAGAGGCCGGCGACCATGCCGATCGACGGCTTCGGCATGGCGGAGACCTGCTGCCAGGCGGTGCCGCCGCCCCGCGTGGTGACCGCGCCGGGCGCCGGAGCGACCGGCCTGCCGTCCGCGCGGCTGAGGACGTCCGGCCTGATCCGGTCACGCTCGACCTTGATCCGGTTGAGCGGAGCCCCGGCGGCCTGCTCCGCCGCCTGGCTCGCGGACCGGTTCAGCTCGCCCAGCGTCACGGTGGCGGGCGCGGTGCCGGTGTTGCGCACCGTGAACCGCAGCTTCTCCTTCTCCCCCCAGGTGACCGGGGCCGACAGCGTGGCCGGGGACACCGCGAGCCGGGCCGCCTTCAGCCGGAAGTCGGCGCGGGTGACGCCCCTGGTGACCTTCACCTGCTCGGCCAGCGCGGGATAGTGGAAGGCCGCCTTGTCGGCGGTGACCCGCCGCTCGCCCGTCTTGGGGGAGAACAGCCAGTACAGCCCGTCGCCGTTGACCGGGTCCTGCGGCGCGGCCACGCTGGTGGCGGGAGCCGCCCCGGGCGCCGAGACGGTGGCGCCGGTCACGCCCGCCCCGGTGTTGGCGTCGGTCACCTTGCCGACGACCAGACCGCCCTCGGCCGGGCCGAACACGCGGGTGCCGACGGCGACCTTGTCGATCTCCCAGATGTTGCCGAGGCCGCCCACGTAGTGGAAGCGGACGCGGACGTCACGCTTGCCGGCGAACGGGGCCAGGGACACCGACACGTGCTCGGGCCCGACGATGCCCGGCGGCGAGTTCCACAGCGTGTACCAGTTCGCGCCGCCGTCGAAGCTGACGTCCATGGTGGCCGTCGGGACGTTGATGCGCTGGACCGGCGGGAAGTGGGTGTCGAACTCGACGACGGGGGTCTTCTCGCGCGACAGGTCGAAGGACGGGCTGCGCAGCTCGGTGTCCACCTCGGCCCAGCCGTAGTGGAAGTCGTCGACGATCGCGAAGCCGCCGCCGCCCCCGGTCTGGTTGGTCCGGCCGAGCGGGTCGTCGAAGTCCCAGCCGCCGTTGTCGTTGTTGTTCTTCACCGTCCAGCCCGCGGGGGCCGACCGGGTCTCGAAGTCCTGGACGGAGCCGCCGTGGTAGCTCAGCGTGTACCCGGGAGCGCCGGCCTTGGCCGTGTCCACCGGGACGGAGACGTCCGCGGTCACCGCGGCGCGGCCGAGCGCCACCGACTTCGTGGCGGGCAGGTAGCCGGGATAGTTCGCGGTGACGGTCAGCTTGTAGGTGGCGTCCTGCGGCAGTTCAACGCTGTAGCGGCCGGTCGCCGGGTCGGTGTTGACCGGCGCGCCGGGCACGCCCTCGATGGTGATCTCGGCGTAGAGGGGCCAGCCGTGGCCGCCGCCGTCGGTGACGGTGCCCGAGATCGTCTCGGTCGGCACCGGGTCGAGCGCCACGTCGCGGGTCAGGGCCGCGCCGTCCTCCAGGGTCACCCCGTCCAGCGACGCCTGCCGGTACCCGTAGGCGCTGATCACGCCCTGGTAGGCGCCCGCCGGGACGGCCAGGCGGTAGGCGCCGTCCGGCCCCGTGGTCGCCGTGTAGTCGCCGAACCTCACCAGTGCGCCCGCCAGCGGGGCCTTGGTGGTCGCGTCGGTGACCGTGCCGGAGATCGTCCCGTGCGGGCCGCCGCGGAAGGCCGCGACGCCCTTGGGCGTGCCGAGCCCGGTCGGCCCGTCGTACCCCGGGCCCGCCACGCACAGGTACGCCGGGTCGCAGGACGGCTCGGTGCCGAAGCCGCACAGCCCCGCCGGGCAACTGGCGTTGTCCCCCTTGGTGACGTCGTTGAGCGCGCCGCGCGCGGCGTAGGGGTAGGAGTTGGCGTCCGTGCCCTCCACCGGGGTCCCGGCGACGGCGTAGACGCCGGTGATGATCGGCGAGGCGGCGCTGGTGCCGCCGTAGACGGCCCAGCCGGTGTCGGAGTAGCTGTTGTAGACCGCGACGCCGGTCACCGGGTCGGCGACGGCGGCGACGTCCGCGATCGTGCGCCCGGCGCAGCCGGCGTCGGACTGGAAGGCCGGCTTGACCGCGTACCGCGAGCAACCCGAGCCCGGGGCGCCCCAGCGTTCGACGCCGCCGGACTGCCAGTGGGAGTTCCAGACCGTCTCCGACCATCCGCGCGCCGAGCCGGCGTCGCGCACCAGCGAGGTGCCGCCGACCGAGGTCACGTACGTCGAGGCCGCGGGGTAGGACGCGCCGTAGCCGGAGTCGCCGGAGGCCGCCACGATGGCCACCCCTGGGTGGTTGTAGTACACGTCCAGCGTCCCCTGGTCGGGGTACTCCTGGGCGGTGCCGTAGGAGTTGTTGACGAACCTGGCGCCCAGCGTGACGGCCTGGTCCACGGCGATGCCCAGGTCCACGGGGAAGTTGGTGTCGGCCTCGACGAGCAGCAGCCGCGCGCGCGGCGCGATCGCCGACACCATGTCCAGGTCCAGGGCGATCTCGCCGGCCCAGCCTTCGTCGGCCTGCGGGTACTCGGTGCCGCCGCGCTGGTCGACCTTGCGGAAGCAGCCGTTCGCGGTCGTGCAGGGCGGCAGGCCGTACTGCGCGCGGTAGACGGCGAGGTCGGCCTCGGCGGCCGGGGCGTCGAAGGCGGCCACGACCGCGATCGTCTGTCCGGCGCCGCCGTCGGCCGGCAGGTCGTAGGCGCTGAGCAGGTCCGCGGGACCGTGCCCGTCAGGAGTGGCGCCGGCGGCCATCGGGCCCGCCTGGCGCTTGGCCCCCTCGGGCAGGCCGCGGCGCATGGCGAAGCAACTGGCCCTGCCCTCGGCCGGGGCGTCGCACAACGGCTGCGCCGTCTGGGCGGCCTTGGCCGCGGCCTGCTCCCTCGCCGCGTCGGGCGCCGGGCTCGTGGTGGGCGCGGGCTCCGCGTCCGCACCGCCGGTGGACGCGCCGCCGGGCGTCGGCGCCGCGGTGGAGACCGGCGCGGGGGTGGGGGTGGCCTGCGCCATCGCGGCCAGGGAGGGTTGCGCTGTCAGCGTGAGCGCGGCGAGGACGACGGCGCCGAGCAGGGCCACGCGACGGCCGCCCCTCCTCCGCCCCGGCCATGGCCGTGGTGCTGGTCCTGTCCAGGTACGCAAAGGGGGTCGCTCCTGCTCTCCAGGGGGTGCCGCGGGCCTGGCGGCGGGCGGCGGAGATCGTGCATCTTCGGAGCCGAAACTCCGGCATCAGGGGCAACAGCGTCAATATCGGCAGGCGGCGGGATGGTGCCGTGACGCGTTCACGCCAGGGACGCGCGACGTTCAACCGGCCTTCGCCGCGTACGAATCAGGCCGTGGGGAGCATGACGTGGAAGGCGGTGCGGCCGGGGCGGGTCTCGACGGTCACCGTGCCGCCGTGGGCGGCCACCACGGCCCGCACGATGGCCAGGCCCAGGCCGCTCCCGCCCGAGGCGCGGGAGCGGGCCTTGTCGGCCCGGACGAACCGCTCGAACAGCTCGCCGCGGATCTCCTCGGGGATGCCCGGCCCGTCGTCGGCGACGGTCAGCTCGGCCCTGTCCGGCCCGGGGACGCGGACCGAGACCGTCACCGTGGTCCCCGGCGGGGTGTGGGCGCGGGCGTTGCCCGTCAGGTTGGTGACCACCTGGTACAGCCGGTCGGCGTCGCCGACCAGCGTGACCGGCTCCTCGGGCAGGTCCAGCCGCCAGCGGTGGCCCGGGGCCGAGACCCGGGCGTCCCCGGTGGCGTCGATCGCCACGCGCGTGAGGTCCACCTGGTCGCGGGCCAGCGGCCGGCCCGCGTCCAGCCGGGCGAGCAGCAGCAGGTCGTCCACCAGCTTGCCCATGCGGGCCGACTCCGCCTCGACGCGTTCCAGGGAGTGACGCACCTGCTCGGGCACCTCGCCGGGGTGGCGCCGGGCCAGCTCGACGTGGGCCCGCACCGTGGCCAGCGGGGTGCGCAGCTCGTGGCTGGCGTCGGCGGCGAAGGTCCGCATGCGCTGCTCGCTGGCGTGGCGTTCGGCCAGGGCCTCCCCCACGTGGCCGAGCATGCGGTTGAACGCCGCCCCCACCTGGCCGACCTCGGTGCGCGGGTCCTCGCCGGGCACCCGGTCGGGCAGCGTCACCTCGCCGCTGGCCAGCGGCAGCGTGCTGACCCGCCGAGCCGTGGCCGCCACCCGTTCCAGGGGACGAAGGGACAGCCGCACCCCGATCGTGCCCACGACCCCCGCGACCAGCATCACCACGGCGAACAGCACCAGCTCGGCGAGCTGCAGCCGGTGCACGGTGGTGTTGACGCCCTCCAGCGGCAGCCCGTTGATCAGGACGTCGCCGTCGCCGCCCTCGACGGCCATGACCCGGTAGTCGTCCAGGGTCGGCAGCTCGACGGTGTGGCCGCGCCGGTCCACCGGGACGCCGGCCAGGACGGCCGCGTCCCCCGCGGACAGGATGTGGCCGGCGCGGTCCGGCACCACGACGGCGGAGTCGGTCACCCTGCCCTCCAGCAGGCGCGCCCCGAGCGTGCCGGGGGCCTGTCCCCTGCTGTCGCCGTGCTCGCCGTACTCCTCGCGGTGCTCCAGGCTGGCGGCGAACCTGCCGGCGGTCAGCGCCAGTTGCTGGTCCACCCGGTCCACCATGAAGCGGTCCAGCGCGATCGAGGTCGCCACGCCGATCGTGGCGCAGGCGAGCGCGAGCAGCACCAGCGCGCCCGCGACCAGCCGCGCCCACAGCGTGCGCGGCCACAGCCTCCGCAGGGCCGCCCGGAGCGGGCTCATGGCTTCAGGACGTATCCGACGCCGCGCACGGTGTGGATGAGCGGCGCCCGGCCGGCGTCGATCTTCTTGCGCAGGTAGCTGATGTACAGCTCGACGACGTGGGCCTGCCCGCCGAAGTCGTAGGACCAGACCCGGTCGAGGATCTGCGCCTTGCTGACCACCCGGCGCGGGTTGCGCATCAGGAAGCGCAGCAGCTCGAACTCGGTCGGGGTCAGCTCGACCAGGTCGCCGCCCCGGGTGACCTCGCGCGCGTCCTCGTCCATGACCAGGTCGCCGGCGACGAGCCGGTCGCCCTCGACCGGCCGGGCCGCGCCGGCGCGGCGCAGCAGGCCCCGCAGGCGGGCGAGCACCTCCTCCAGGCTGAACGGCTTGGTCACGTAGTCGTCGCCGCCGGCGGTGATCCCGGCGATGCGGTCCTCCACGGCGTCCTTGGCCGTGAGGAACAGCACGCACACGTGGGGGGAGTCCGCGCGCAGCCGGCGCAGCACCGTGAGGCCGTCGATGTCGGGCAGCATGACGTCCAGGACGACCGCGTCGGGCTGGAACTCGCGTGCCGTCGCGACGGCGGCGGCGCCGTCCCCCGCGGCGCGCACCTCCCAGCCCTCGTAGCGGAGCACGGCGGTCAGCACCTCGGCCAGGTCGGGCTCGTCGTCCACGACCAGCACGCGGACGGGCGTCCCGTCCGGACGCAGCAGCTCAGGGAGATCTCGGGAAGTCGCGCGCATAGTGGGACCAGCGTCCTCTTCGTTCCTATGAAGCACCTCTGAGCATCGTATGAATCGTCCGGGCATGCTCTGGTTCAGAGGAAATCGAGAAGTTCGGCTGGCACGGTGTGTCACGGATCGGACGAGAGGAGACTCCGTGAGCACCACCTTCGCCGACAGGACCGCGACGGGACGGCACCAGGGCGTGCCGCCCGGCGGCGCCCGGGCGCACCCGGGAGCCGTCCTCGCGGCCATCGCCGCGGGCGCGCTCGCCGTGCTGGCACTGTGGTGGGCGGACACGCCGGGCGTCGTCGGCCTGGACGGCGCGCTGACCGGCGCCGGCCGGATCACCGGGTTGCTGGCCGGCTACGCGCTCGCGGTGCTGCTGGCGCTCATGGCCCGCGTCCCGGCGCTGGAGCGCGGGGTCGGCTCCGACCGGCTGGCCCGCTGGCACTCCATGGGCGGCCGGTACACCGTCGGGCTGTGCGTCGCCCACACCCTGCTGATCACCTGGGGATACGCGGTGACGGACGCCACGAACGTCGTCGGCGAGACCGTGACGCTGAACCTGAGCTACCCCGACGTCCTGAAGGCCACCGTGGCCGTGCTGCTGCTGGTCGGGGTCGGGGTCGTCTCGGCGCGCGCCGTCCGGCCGCGGATGCGGTACGAGACCTGGTTCCACCTGCACTTCTACACCTACCTGGCCGCCTACCTGGCCTTCGGCCACCAGCTCGCGACCGGGGAGCAGTTCCAGGGGTCCCGGCTCGCCCAGGCCGCCTGGTACGCCCTCTACATCGGGGTCGCCGTCGTGCTGCTCTGGTACCGGTTCCTCACGCCGCTGCGCCAGTCGTTCCGGCACCGGCTGAGGGTGGGCGAGGTCGTGCGGGAGGGCCCCGGAGTCGTCTCGGTGTACGTCACCGGGCGCCGCCTGGACCGGCTGCGGGCCGAGCCGGGCCAGTTCTTCCGGTGGCGGTTCCTGACCAGGGAGCTGTGGTGGTCCGCCAATCCCTACTCGCTGTCGGCGGCGCCCCGCCACGACCGGCTGAGGATCACCGTCAAGGACCTGGGCGACCAGAGCCGCCAGATCGCCCGCCTGCGTCCCGGCACCCGCGTGCTGGCCGAGGGCCCGTACGGCGCCTTCACCCCCGCCCGCCGCAGGGGCCGCGAGGTGCTGCTGATCGCGGGCGGGGTGGGCATCACCCCGCTGCGCGCCTTGTTCGAGTCGATCCCGGCCGCGCCCGGCGACCTCACTCTGCTCTACCGGGCCAGGAACGCCGAGGACCTGGCGTTCCGCTCGGAGCTCGAGGCGATCGCCGTCCATCGCGGCGCGGCGCTGCACTACTCGGTCGGCCCCCGCGACCGGATCGGCGAGCCGTTCACCGCCGAGACCCTCACCGCGCTCGTCCCCCACCTGACCCGGCACGACGTCTACGTCTGCGGGCCGGCCGGCATGACCAGGGACGTGATCGCGGCCCTGCGCGCCGCCGGAGTGCACAGGCGGCGCGTCCACCACGAGTCTTTCGAGTTCTAGGGGGATCCCATGCGCAGAGCGATGTTCGCCGTGCTCGTCACGGCCGTGGGCCTTGTGCTGCTGTTGTCGTTCAAGCCGCACGCGATCACCGCAGCGGCGGACCGCCCCGCCGCGTCGTCCCAGGCCGGCGCCGGTCAAGGCGGCGGCGACCTCTCCGCCGCCGGGGGCCCGGACGGCGCCGTGACCGGCGGGGACGACGACGAGGGCGACGAGGGCGACAGGGTCACCCCTCCGGCGGCACGGTCCACGCCGCGGCCGGACGGGCAGGGCGGAACCGGGGGGAACGCCTCATCGAGCGGCAACGGCCGGGCGGTCGCCGGGGACGCCGCCGACACCCGGTGGGGCCCCGTGCAGGTGGAGGTCACGCTGTCCGGTCGCAAGGTGACCGCGATCAGGGTGCTCCGGTCGCCCGACGGCAACCGGCGCGACATCGTCATCAACGAGCGGGCCCTGCCCATCTTGGAGCAGGAGGCGCTGGCCGCCCAGTCCGCCCAGATCGACACCGTCTCCGGCGCCACCTACACCAGCGAGGGGTACGTCCGGTCACTGCAGAGCGCCCTGGACAAGGCGGGCCTGTGATCCGCCACGTCGAGCACGTCATGGGCACGGTCTTCTCCTTCGACGTACGCGCCCACGGCTGCGACCACGGCGAGCACCATGCCGGGGACCACGCCGGGGACCACGCCGGGGACCACGGCTGCGACCACGGCGCCCCGCCCGCGCCGGAGGCCGTCAGGCGGGCCGTCGCCGAGGCCGTGGCGTGGCTGCGCCGCGTGGACGAGACGTTCTCGACCTACCGGCCGGAAAGCCCGGTCAGCAGGCTCGGCCGGGGCGAGATCGGCCTGGACGACTGCCCGCCGGAGGTGGCCGAGATCCTGGCGATGTGCGCCGAGGCGGCGCGGGTGTCCCACGGGTACTTCACGGCCCGCCCCGGCGGGCGGCTGGACCCGTCGGCCATGGTGAAGGGCTGGGCGATCGAGCGGGCCTCGCGCGTGCTGACCGGCGCGGGAGCCGTGAACCACTGCGTCAACGGCGGCGGCGACGTCCAGCTCGCCGGCACGGCCGAACCCGGACGTCCCTGGCGCACCGGCATCGCCGACCCCCTCCACCCCGGCCGCCTGGCCGCCGTCGTGGAGTGCCGCTCCGGCAGGCTCGCCGTGGCGACCTCGGGCACGGCCGAGCGCGGGCCGCACATCGTCGACCCGCACACCGGCCGGCCGGCGACGGAACTGGCCGCGATCACCCTGGTCGGCGCGTCCCTGACCAGCACCGACGCCTACGCCACGGCCGCCTTCGCGATGGGCGGCGCGGCCCGCGAATGGGTGGAGGGGCTGGCGGGATTCGAGGCGTTCGCGGTGACGGCCTCGGGAGACTCCTGGCACACCCCCGGCTTCCCCGGCGCGGCCCTGCCCGCGCTGAACGGCAGGTGAGCGCCGCGTCGCGGTGGACCTGCCGCACCCGCGGCGCCGGCACAACGCGTTCGTCCTCGTGGTGAGGTGATTGCGGGCCTGAGCCGGGAAGTGAGAACAGGTGAGCGGGGAAGGACGCGCGGTGGGCACGCCCCCCGTGGCGGCCGTCGAGCGCCCGTCTACTGTGAGACGGATCGCGCGGGAGGATGACCAGGCACGCCGTCCGGCCGGCCCCGCGCAGGACGCACGCTCCGCCGACGCAGGAGAGGTCCCATGAACCGGCTGAAGGACGCCACGAGCCCGTACCTGCTGCAGCACGCGGACAATCCCGTCCACTGGCATCAATGGGGCGAGGAGGCCTTCGCCGAGGCCCGCGAGCGCGACGTGCCGCTGCTGATCTCCGTCGGCTACTCGGCCTGCCACTGGTGCCACGTCATGGCCCACGAGTCCTTCGAGGACGCCGAGACGGCCAAGATGATGAACGAGCTGTTCGTGAACGTCAAGGTCGACCGCGAGGAGCGTCCCGACGTGGACGCCGTCTACATGAGCGCCACCACCGCGATGACCGGCCAGGGCGGCTGGCCGATGACCGTGTTCGCCACCCCCGACGGCCATCCCTTCTACGCCGGCACCTACTTCCCCCGACGGCGCTTCCAGCAACTGCTGGCCGGGGTGTCGCAGGCGTGGACCGGGCAGCGCGACGCCGTGCTCGCCCAGGGGTCCCAGGTGGTCGACGCGCTGAGCCAGGGGGCGGACCTGCCGCGCGGGTCCACGCCGACGCGCGAGGTGCTGGAAGGGGCGGTGCAGGACCTCTCCCGCACCTTCGACCCGGCCCGGGGCGGGTTCGGCGGCGCGCCCAAGTTCCCACCCTCGATGGTGCTGGAGTTCCTGCTCAGGCACGGCACCCCCCGCGCGCTGTCGATGGCCGACAAGACGCTGGAGGCGATGGCGCGCGGCGGCATGTACGACCAGCTCGCCGGGGGCTTCGCCCGTTACAGCGTCGACGCCGGCTGGGTGGTCCCGCACTTCGAGAAGATGCTCTACGACAACGCCCTGCTGATGCGGGTGTACGCCCACTGGTGGCGCGCCTCGGGGTCTCCACTGGCCAGGCGCGTCGCGCTGGAGACCGCCGAGTGGCTGCTGCGCGAGCTGGGCACCCAGGAAGGCGGCTTCGCCTCGGCCCTGGACGCCGACAGCGAGGGCGAGGAGGGCAGGTTCTACGTCTGGACGCCCCGGCAGCTGCGGGAGGCGCTGGGCGAGGAGCGCGGCGCCTGGGCCACCTCGGTGTTCTCGGTGACCGAGGAGGGCACCTTCGAGCACGGCTCGTCGGTGCTGCAACTGCTGTCGGACCCGGTCGACCAGGCGATGCTGACCGACGTGCGCAGAGATCTGCTCAAGGCCCGCTCGTCCCGGGTGCGGCCCGGCCGCGACGACAAGGTGGTGGCCGCCTGGAACGGGCTCGCCATCGCCGCCCTGGCCGAGGTCGGGGCGCTGTTCGACCGGCGCGACCTGGTGGGCGCGGCGCGCGCCGCCGCCGAGCTCCTCGTCCGGGTGCACCTGCACGGCTCACGCCTGGCCCGCACCTCGCGGGACGGCCGGGTGGGCGCCAACGCGGGAGTGCTGGAGGACTACGCCGACGTCGCCGAGGGGTTCCTCGCCCTGTACGGGGTCACCGGGGAGTCGCGGTGGTTCCGGGAGGCGGGCGCTCTGCTGGACACGGTGCTCGACCGGTTCCCCGACGGGCGCGGCGGGTTCTACGACACCGCCGACGACGGCGAGCGGCTGTTCCAGCGCCCCCAGGATCCGACCGACGGAGCGACGCCGTCGGGGCAGTTCGCCGCGGCCGGGGCCCTGCTGACGTACGCGGCGCTCACCGGGTCGGAACGCCACAGAGAGGCCGCCGAGGCGGCCCTGGGCACGGTCACGACGCTCGCCGACCGGCACGCGCGCTTCGCCGGATGGGGGCTGGCCGTGGCCGAGGCCGCCCTGGCCGGGCCGGTCGAGGTCGCGATCACCGGCGCCCTCGACGACCCGCGCACCTCCGCGCTGCACCGCGCCGCGCTCATGGCGGGCGTCCCGGGCACGGTGATCGCGCTCGGCGACGGCGGGGTGCCCCTGATGGAGGGCCGCGGCCTGGTCGACGGCCGGCCGGCCGCGTACGTCTGCCGCAACTTCGCCTGCCGCATGCCGGTGACCACTCCCGCCGACCTGTCCAAGGAACTCCGCACCATCTCCTGAAGGCGCCGTGATCAGTGAAAGACCGCGGCCGATGGGGCCGTCCGGGGTGACGGTCGTACGGCGGCGTCAGCCGGGCGGGAGGTCCGCGGGGAGGTCGTCGGGCCCCTGCTGGTCGGGCTGGTTGGGCGGGTTGGGGCCGCCGTCCGGGCCGCCCTCGGGGCCGCCGCCGTTCGGGTCTCCGTCGGGGGCGTTCCGCGCGTCGGGACGGTCGCCGTCCGGGCCGCCCGGGTCATGGCTCGGCGGGGTCACGTCCGGCGGGTTGTTCGGGCCGTTCGGGCCATCCGGGCCCGCCGTCGGCTGGTCGGTGGGCGGGGCGCCGGTGTCGCGGTCGGCGTTCCAGCCGGTGTCGCCCCAGCCGCCCCAGCCATCGCGGCCGTAAGGGTCGTAGGAGGCCGAGCCGGGGAAGTCCTCCACCGGCTTGCCGGCCATCGCCTCGGACATGAACGCCCGCCACACCTGCGCGGGCAGCGACCCGCCGAACAGGGCGCCGTACCCGGGGACGCTCACGGTCTTGTTGTCGTCGCGGAACATGTTCACCGCGGCGGACAGTTGCGGGGTGTACCCCACGAACCACACCGCGCTGGAGGAGTCGCTGGTGCCGGTCTTGCCCGCCACCGGACGGTCGTACAGGCGGGCCGCGGTGCCGGTGCCGCTCTGGACGACCTGCTCCATCGCGTACGTGGCGTCGGCGGCGGTGGCCTCGCTGAAGGCGCGGGCCCCCGGGAAGGTGAACTTCCTGGTCTTGCCCTTGGCGTCGGTCACCGAGCGGATGACGTGCGCCTCCTTGTGGACGCCGCCCGCGGCGAACGTGGCGAACCCCGACGCCTGCTGGACGGCGCTCACCGACGCCGTGCCGAGGGGGAAGGTCGGGAAGTCCTTCTGCTTGGCGATCTGCTCGGCCGGGATTCCCGCCGCCTCGGCGGCCGCGGCGACCTTCCTCAGCCCGACCTTCTGCGCGAGGTCGACGAAGGCGGTGTTCACCGAGTTGCGGGTGGCCTCCACCAGGTCGATGGCCGAGCCGTAGGAGGCGCCGCCGGAGTTCGGGATGGGCTGCTTGGCCGAGGCCACTCTGATCGGGGAGTTGCCCTCCACCCGGGTGTTGAGGTCAAGGCCGTCCTCCAGCGCGGCGGCCAGCGTGTACGGCTTGAAGGTGGACCCGGCCTGCACCTTGGCCGAGAAGGCGTTGTCGTACTGGTTGGCGGCGTAGTCCCTGCCGCCGTAGAAGGCGACGACCTCGCCGGTGCCGGGCGCGACGGCCGCGAGCCCGGTGCGCACCTTCTTGGAGGTGTCCTCGGGCAGGGTCTCCTCGACGGCGCGCTCGGCGGCGGCCATGAGCTTCTTGTCGAACGTCGTGGTGATCTTCAGGCCGCCCTGCTGGATGTCCTCGTCGGACAGGCCCCGGCGGTTCAGCTCGGCCCGCACCTGGGCCAGGACGTACCCCTTCTGCCCGTTGAGCGAGAGCGGGTTCTTCAGCTTGGCGAGCGTGGGGAAGCTCAGCGAGGCCGCCTCTGCGGGGTCGAGCGCACGCGTCTCGACCATGGCCTTGACCACCGCCTGCCAGCGGGCCCGGGCGGCGGAAAGGTCGGCGCCGCGGGGGGCGGCGAAGCGCGACGGCTGCTGGATCACCGCCGCCAGGTAGGCACCCTGGGCGGCGGTCAGCTTGTCGACGTCCTTGCCGAAATAGGCCTGCGCGGCGGCCTGGACGCCGTACGCGCCCCGGCCGAAGTAGATGGTGTTGAGGTACTGCTCCAGCACCCAGGACTTGGACCTCGACTGGTCGACCTTGAGCGCGATCATGATCTCTTTGAGCTTGCGCACGGCCGACCGCTCCTGGCTCAGCCCGCTGTAGTAGTTGCGGACGAGCTGCTGGGTGATCGTCGAGCCGCCCTGGATCTGGTTGCCGGTGACCGTCGACCACATGGCGCGGGCCGTGCCCTCGATCGACACGCCCTGGTCCTGGTAGAACGTGCGGTTCTCGACGGCGATGACCGCGTCGCGGACCACCTGGGGCACCTTGTCGATGTCCACGTTCTTGCGGTTGACGCCCTGCCGGGCGAGCACGGTCTTGCCGTCGCGGTAGTAGATCAGCGAACCCTGCGCGGTCGCGTCCTTCTGGGTGGTGTCCGGGATCGGCGTGAGCACCCAGGCCACGGCGAACAGGGCGGCCAGGCAGAGCACGACGACGCCACCGGCGATCAAGAAGCGGCGGAGGAGACGCCGCCTGAAACGGCGTTTCCTGTCTGCGTCCCGCACGGCGCAACCCCCGATCTACTGCTCAGCAAACCCCCGTAAGCTGGGCGGATCGTCCTACGGTAAACGATACGTAACGGTGCGCCGTCCGTCGAGCGGCGGGTCCGTTCAACGGTCGCGGCGGCGTGGGACCTCCGCCACCAGGGGCAGCACCCGGTAGGCGACCGGCGTGTCCAGCGCGATCACCGACGACGTGCGCACCACCCCCTCGACGTCCACGATCAGGTCGATGACCCGTTGCAGGTCGGCGTTACTCCGCGCGACCACACGGCACAGCATGTCACCACCGCCCGTGATCGTGTGGACCTCCAGCACTTCCGGTATGGAGGCGAGCAGCCCCGCGACGGGCTCGTGGCCGCTGACCTGTCTGATCTGGAGGGTGACGAACGCGGTCACCTGGTAGCCGAGCGCGGCGGGGTCCACGTCCGGGCCGAACCCGGTGATCACGCCGCTCGCCGTCAGGCGGTCCATCCTCGCCTGCACCGTGCCGCGCGCCACCCCGAGCCTGCGCGACGCCTCCAGGATGCCCACGCGCGGCTCGGCGGCGAGCAGCGCGATCAAACGGGCGTCCAGCTCATCGATCGTCATGGTGTACAGGATTACCGGCGTTTCCCGCTCTCCGCTAGGCAATCTGCCCACCATTTCGGGTAACACTTGCGCATTCCAGCCATCCGGCCGGAAAGTGGCCCCATGAGCGATGTATTTCCCGTACACGGCATGGACTCGGTGGTGTTCGCCGTGGGCAACGCCAAGCAGGCGGCCCACTACTACTCCTCGGCCTTCGGTATGCGCCTGGTCGCGTACAAGGGCCCCGAGACGGGAAGCCGGGACGAGGTGGCGTACGTGCTCACCTCTGGCAGCGCGCGCTTCGAACTGCGCGGCTCGGTGCGCCCCGGCACCGAGATCGCCCGGCACGTGACCGAGCACGGAGACGGCGTCATCGACCTGGCGCTGGACGTGCCCGACGTCGAGGCCGCCTACGCGCACGCGGTCGCCGCCGGCGCCCGCGGCCTGGCCGAGCCGCACGTCGTCGAGGACGAGCACGGCAAGGTCGTCATGGCCGCCATCGCCACCTACGGCCAGACCCGCCACACTCTGGTCGACCGCACCAACTACAGCGGCGTCTACCTGCCCGGCTACGTCGCCGCCGCCCCGCTGGTCGAGCCGCCGGACAAGCGGTACTTCCAGGCCATCGACCACTGCGTGGGCAACGTCGAGCTCGGCCGGATGGACGAGTGGGTGGAGTTCTACAAGCGCGTCATGGGCTTCACCAACATGGCCGAGTTCATCGGCGACGACATCGCCACCGAGTACTCCGCGCTGATGTCCAAGGTCGTCGCGAACGGCACCCGCAAGGTCAAGTTCCCGCTGAACGAGCCGGCGGTCAGCCGCAAGAAGTCGCAGATCGACGAGTACCTGGAGTTCTACGGCGGGCCCGGCGTCCAGCACATCGCCCTGGCCACCAACGACATCGTGCGCACCGTCGAGCGGATGCGCGCCGCCGGGGTGGAGTTCCTGGACACGCCCGACTCCTACTACGACGACCCCGCGCTGCGCGCCCGCATCGGCGAGGTCCGCGCGCCGATCGAGGAACTGAAGCGGCACCGCATCCTGGTGGACCGCGACGAGGACGGCTACCTGCTGCAGATCTTCACCAAGCCGGTGCAGGACCGTCCCACGGTGTTCTTCGAGTTCATCGAGCGGCACGGCTCCCTCGGCTTCGGCAAGGGCAACTTCAAGGCGCTGTTCGAGGCCATCGAGCGCGAGCAGGCCAGGCGCGGCAACCTCTGACCCTCCCCGCGCGGCCATGCCCTCCCATGGCCGCGCCTTCCCTGCGGCCATGACCCCCCACGTGGCCGTGCACCCAAAGCGGCCATGCCCCCCCACATGGCCGTGCACCACGCACGGCCGCGCCGCGCGCGCGGCCGTGGACGGCGCCGAACCGGGGCACGCCCCCGCCCCGGTTTGGCGCCATCGCTTCCCGGCGATCTCTCACCCATGAGATCACCAGGAGGCGGACCGTACGACGGCCCCCCGGACGAGCCGCACGAGCCGCACGGGGGGCCGCCGTATGGGACCCCGGAGGTCCCCTACGGCCCCGCGGGGCCGTCCGGCGCGCGCCCCTGGGAGGGGTACGACCAGGGCGGACCGCCGTACGGGCCCTGGGGCGCCCCGCTCGGCGGGCGCTGGCGCCGGCTGTTCGCCGGGGTGCTGGACATCGTGATCGTGAGCGTGCTGACCTCGCCGTTCTCCACGACCCTGACCGTGCGGGCCGCCGACGGCAGCCTGGAGGCCGTCCGCACCGTCAACGGCCTGGGCGTCGCGGTCGTCTGGTTCCTGTACTACTGGCTGCTCACGGCCTTCTGGAACGGCCAGACCGTCGGCAAGAGGCTGTTCCGCCTGCGGGTCGTGCAGTTCCCCACCCAAGAGCGGGTCTCGGCCGGGCAGGTGGCGGTCCGCGAGATCGTCTACGGGGTCTTCGGCGTGGTGTGCTGCCTGGGCCTGGTCGACCTGCTGTGGATCCTGTTCGACGGAAAAAAGCAGGCCCTGCACGACAAAGCCGCCTCCACCATTGTCGTAGACGCCTGATGACCTGCGGTTCTTCACGTAGGCTGCCTGACATGCAGCTCAAGGGTCCACGGCGGATGACCACCGCCCTGCTGTCGGCCGGGGTCGTCGTGCTGAACGCCTGCGCGCCCTCGAACGGGGCGACCGCGCCCAGCGGGTCGCCCGAAGCGCAGTCGGCGCACGGCGACACGATCGGCGCGGCCGGCATCGGCGACGCCGACTTCCCCACCGACGGCAACGGCGGCTACGACGTCGAGCACTACGGGCTGCGGCTCTCCTACGACCCGGCGGTGAAGAACCTCTCGGGCACCGCGGAGGTCAGGGCCCGCGCCACGCAGGGGCTGTCCCGCTTCGACCTCGACCTGCACGGCTTCACCGTCCACAAGGTCAGCGTGGACGGACGGCCCGCCACCTTCACCCGCAAGGGCGACGAACTGGTCATCGACCCGGCCGCCATGCTGGCCAAGGGCGCGGTGTTCACGGTCGCCGTCGACTACGGCGGCCGGCCCGATCCCGTCCGCAACTCCTCCAACCTGGGCACCTACGGCTTCATCCCCACCAAGGACGGCGCGTTCGTCACCAGCGAGCCCAACGGCGCCAGGACCTGGTTCCCGTGCAACGACCACCCCGCCGACAAGGCGACCTACGACTTCGACGTCACGGTGCCGAGCGGCATCACGGTCGTCGCCAACGGCGAGATGCGCGGCGCCCCGGTCACCTCGGGCGGGCGCTCCAGCTTCTCCTGGAGCGAGACACACCCGATGGCGAGCTACCTGGCGACGATCACGCTCGGCAAGTTCGACGTCAAGACCGGCCGCTCGCCCGACGGCATCCCGGTGTACGCCGCCACCGACCCGGCCTTCCGCGACGACCTCGGCTTCCTGTTCAAGACCTCGGCCAAGGTCACCGACTACTGGTCCACGGTGTTCGGGCCCTACCCGTTCTCCTCGACCGGCGGGGTCATCGACGACTTCTCGGCCGGCTACGCGCTGGAGAACCAGACCAAGCCCATGTACGGCGGCTTCCAGCCCGACCAGGGCATCATCGCCCACGAACTGGCCCACCAGTGGTTCGGCGACAGCCTGAGCATCACCCGGTGGAAGGACCTGTGGCTGAACGAGGGCTTCGCCACCTACGCCGAGTGGCTGTGGAGCGAGCACAACGGCGGCACCACCGCCGACAAGACCTTCCAGGACTACTACTCGGCCAAGGAAGCGCCGATGTGGAAGTACCCCCCGGGCGCCGCCCAGCGCGATGATCTGTTCAACAACTCGGTCTACGTCCGCGGCGCCATGACCCTGCAGGCCCTGCGCCGCCAGATCGGCGACGAGACCTTCTTCAAGCTCCTGCGCACCTGGACCGACGAGCACCGCTACGGCGGCGTCACCACCGCCGACTTCGTCACCCTCGCCGAAAAACTCAGCGGCAAGCCCCTGACCCCCCTCTTCGACGCCTGGCTCTACAAGCCCACCCGCCCCACCCTCCAGTAGCCGCACCGGTCGGCGGCCTTGTGTATCGATCACAAAGAGTGATCGTCCTCCACGGAGAGGTTTTCTTCCGAGCGTTCCGCGAAATCGGGCTCCGCCTCAAGTAACCCGACGAACGGCAGGTCACGCACGATCAGCCGCTCGGCGGACGAGTCGCCGGCGGTGATCTCGGCGCTCCTGAGTTCGAGCCCCCAGCGGGCCCAGACGGTCTTGCCGTGGCGATCGGCGAGCGGAGTGATGCCGTGATCGTGTGCGAGGGCGGCGACGATGGCGAGGCCGCGTCCGTGGAGGGCATCGAGGCCGAGGTCCAGGTGACGCGGCCGGTCGGAGCCGTGATCGGTAACGCGGACGCAGAACTCTCCTGGCAATGCCCACAAGGAGAGTCGGATCGGGGCCTCTCCATAGGTCACCGCGTTCGCCAGCAATTCGCTGACGACCAGAACGATGTCATCCGCGAGATCGCGGAGGTCCCAGTCGTTCAGCGTGTCGACGACGATGCGACGGACCTTGCCGACCATCGACAGGTCGTGCGGCAGGTCCCAGCAGACGGTGCGAAGACCGTCAGGCGTCTCTGGCATCAAGGCTCCCTGCCGAGTGCGTGACGTACGTAGGGATGGGTGAGTCGTCCGGCCGGAGCGATCGGCCACGAGCGAGGAAACGCCGGCTTCGCCGCCCAGCCACGCGATCTGTTCGGCCTCGCGCATCAGGCGACGCAGCTCGTCCGCGTCCCGCGCCTGAACGATCACCGCCTCCGGGGCAGGCCAGGTGGCGAGGGCATAGAAGCGGCGCGTACCCACGCCGTACAGGACCGTCCATCCGGGCTCCAGCAGGTCCAACTGGTGTGCGGCGGCTCGTTCCGCCAGGTCCCACTGTCGCCGGACGACCTGCTCGAACCCCGCCCCCTGCCGGTGACGCCCCCTCGGCCACACCTGGCACCCGTACCTTGTCACATCACCACTCCCTTCCGGCTCGACTAAGGGCTCGTGCGTTTGCATCACCGGACGAATCGGTCCCTGTATTGCCAATTGAGTCAGATTGGCAATACAGACATTCGTTACTACTTGGAAATCGTCGCAGGTAAATACGCATCGCTCAGAGTGATCAGATTGCGTCACCGATGGATGCGCGCCATCTGAATCGTTGCCATAACACGCTCACCCTCTGCGGCGAGCCGTGCGACCATAGTGAAGGCGCAGCCCTCAACTTGCAAGACGTAATTTGAGTTATGGGTGATTGTCCAAATAGAGCCTCACATTCCATTTGTCGCCATACGCCGGGAGAACCATGTCCAACAGTCCTACCGTCAAGCGGCGACGGCTTTCCGCCGCGCTACGACAACTTCGTGTCGAATCCGGGCTCACCGCAGCAGAGGTGGCCAAGCAGTTGGACTGGGATCCTTCAAAGATCACGCGGATGGAACGCGACGAATGGAAGCGGCCCGCTCCGCACGACATTCGAGGACTGCTCGATCTCTATGGAGTGACGGACGAGCGTCGGCGAGATGCACTGCTCAGTCTCGCCCGCGAGTCACGGCAGCGGGGTTGGTGGGCCGACTATCAGGACGTCTTCCGGACTTCGCTCCCCGACTTCGAGGCCGGCGCGTCCATGATCCGTACCTATGAGGCCGTGGTCATCCCCGGTCTACTCCAAACCTCGGCCTACATGATGGCGATCTTCCGAGGCGGGCAGGTTCTACACGAAAGGATGTTCGAACGGCACGTTCACGCCAGACTCGCGCGGCAGGAGATCCTCAGGCGCCAGGACCCGCCCACACTGGTAGCGGTCATCGACGAGGCGGCACTCCTGAAAATGATCGGCGGTCGCGATGTCATGCGCGACCAGGTACACCACCTGCTGGAGCTGGCAGGACACCCCAACATCACCATTCAGGTGTTGCCGAACTGCGTGGGCGCCCACTCCGCGTTGGACGGCCCATTCGTTATCCTGGATTTCCCGTCCCCCGACGATCCGAGCCTGATCCATCTGGCTACGTTGACCGACAGTCTCTGGCTGGAGACCCCCGAGGAGATCCAGCGCTACACCCTCACCTTCAGCCAGGCCCAGGCGTCGGCATTGCCACCTGACGAGTCAGTACGGTACCTGTCGGAACTTCACGAACGACTACAACAGGAATAGAGGCGAAACAGTGGACCACAGCGCCCCGCTCGCCTGGCGCAAGAGTTCTCGGAGCACGTCGAACGACAACTGCGTGGAAGTAGCACTTCTCCCCGAGGGCGGAACAGCCGTCCGCGACAGCAAGAACCCGGGCGGACCAGTGCTGAGGTTCTCGGCCGGCGAGTGGCAAGCATTCCTCAGCGACACGAAGATCGGCCGGTTCGCCAACCCATGCCGCCGGTGATGGCCCAGCAGAGGAAGTAGGCGAAACATGGACCAAGGCATGCTTGCCTGGCAGAAGAGCAGCTACAGCGGAACCGATGACAACTGCGTCGAGGTAGCACATCTTCCTCTGGGAGATCTGGCCATCCGGGACAACAAGAACCCCACCCGCCCGATACTGCGATTCGCCGCTGACGAATGGCGCACCTTCATCAGCGGCATGAAGGTCGACCGGTTCACCCAACCAGCCCCCGGAATGGGCATGGCCAGCAAAAGAAACATAGCGGACGATTCGAAGTTTCTATAGGAGATGTCGTCACACTCTTCACAGCAGGCGGGTAGCCTCGCGGGCCATGGATGCCGATGCGTGGGAGAAGGTCGACCAACTGGTCACCTGGCTGGACAGGGCGAGCGACCTCGCGCCGGAGACCGAGTTGCTGTTGCGGCTGATGAAGGTGTCGGAGGAGACGGGCGAGGTCGCGGCGGCCGTCATCGGCGCCCTCGGCCAGAACCCCCGTAAAGGGGTGACCCACACCTGGGAGCAGGTCGACGGTGAACTCTGCGACGTCATCCTGACCGCCATGGTCGCCCTGAAGTCGCGGAACACCGACGCGCCGAACGTCTTCCGCAAGCACGTCACCGACGTCGTGACCAGAGCCCTCGGTCCGCCCGCTTAGACACGGGCTCGTAGGCAGAGGGAACCCGTTCGCGTATCAGCCGAAGATGAGTTTGTAGCCGTAACGGCGCAGGCCGGCGAGGACTTCGTCGCAGTGGACGGGGCCGCGGGTCTCCAGGTGGAGGAGGACCTCGGCCTCGTCCAGGTGGAGGCGGGGGTCGACCCGCTCGTGGCCGACGTCGAGCACGTTCGCGCCGAGGTCGGCCAGCCGGGCGAGCAGCGTCGCCAGCGCCCCCGGGCGGTCGGGGAGCCGCAGCCGGAAGGCGAGATAGCGACCGGCGGCCGACAGGCCGTGGCGCAGCACCCTGGACAGCAGCAGCGGGTCGATGTTGCCGCCGGACAGCACCGCGACGACCGGCGGCTCGAAGGCGTGCGGCCAGTCGAGCAGCGCCGCGACCCCGGCCACGCCCGCCGGCTCCACGACGAGCTTGGTGCGTTCGAGGCACAGCAGCAGCGCGCGCGACAGGGTCTCCTCCGAGACGGTGACCACGCTGTCGACCAGGTAATGGATCATCTCGAACGTGATGTCGCCGGGCCGGCCGACGGCGATGCCGTCCGCCATGGTGGACGCCGGGTCGACCACGACCGGGTGCCCGGCCGCGAGCGAGGCGGGGTAGGCGGCGGCCTGCTCGGCCTGTACGCCCACCACGCGCACCCCCGGGCGCATGGACTTGACCGCGAGCGCCACCCCGGCCGCGAGCCCGCCGCCGCCGACCGCGACCGTGATCGTGCCGACGTCGGGGAGCTGGTCGAGGATCTCCAGCCCGACGGTGCCCTGGCCCGCCACGACGTCAGCATGGTCGAAGGGGTGGATGAAGACCGCCCCGGTCTCCTCGGCGTGCTCCTTGGCCGCGGCGAGCGCCTGGTCGACGGTCGTCCCCGCGAAGATCACATCGGCTCCGTAGGCGCGGGTCGCCTCGACCTTGGGCAGCGGGGCGCCCTCGGGCATGAACACCGTGGACTTGCAGCCCAGCAGCCCCGACGCCAGCGCCACGCCCTGGGCATGGTTGCCCGCGCTGGCCGCCACCACGCCGCGGGAGCGCTCTTCCTCGGTCAGCCGGGCGATGCGCACGTAGGCGCCCCTGACCTTGAACGACCCGGCCCGCTGGAGGTTCTCGCACTTGAGGTACACCGGGCCGCCGATCATCTCCGACAGCACGCGCGAATGCAGCAGGGGGGTGCGGATCACGACGTCTTCGAGCAGATCACGGGCGGCGACCACATCGTCGTAGGTCACCTCAGACTGCGCCATGCCCGCAGTCTCCCACTCCCGGCTCCGCCGTAATCTCACCGGCCCACCGATCACGCGCCCCCCGCCGTCATCTCACATGTCGGGCGGGCCGGTCCAGTAGTGGGTGGGGCGCAGGACCAGGGCGGCGGCGCCGATGAGGCCGGCGTCCTGGCCGAGGTGGGCGGGGACGACGCGGACGCGCTGGGCGAAGCCGAGGCGGGCGTGCCTCCGCAGCGCCTCCTCGAGCGGGCCGAACAGGAGCGGCCCGGCCTGCGACACGCCGCCGCCGATGGTCACGACGTCCAGGTCGCACAGATGGGTGGCCGAGGCGATGCCGATGCCGAGCGCGCGGCCGGCGCGGGCGAAGGCCGCGATGGCGACCGGGTCGCCCGCGGCGGCGTCGGCCGCGAGCTGCCGGCCGCTCGCCTGAGCGGCCTCGACGTACGGCCCCTCGGGGCGGGCGCCGGTGGCGCCGGGCGTCCAGCCCTGCTCAAGAGCCCAGGCGGCGAGGCCCGGGCCGCGGCTGATGGCCTCCAGGCATCCACGGCCGCCGCACTGGCATGGGGGGCCGTCGGGGTCGATCACGACGTGCCCGATGTGCCCGGCGTTTCCGGTGCCGCCGTCGATCAGCCGGCCGCCGAGGATGAGGCCGCCTCCGACGCCGGTCGAGACGACCATGCCGAGCATGTGGTCGCTGCCCCGGCCCGCTCCCCGCCAGTGTTCGGCGGCGGCGACGCAGATGGCGTCGTTGTGGACGCGCACCGGCATTCCGGGGAACCGCCCGGCCAGCCTCTCGCGGAGTGGGAACCCGCGCCAGCCCGGCATGTTCAGCGGCGAGACGGCGCCCTCGGGCCAGGTCATCGGCCCGCCACAGCCCACGCCCACGCCGACCGTCCGTGCCTCCGGCCGCCGCGCGAGGACCACGTCGATCAGGTCGGACAGCGTCTTCCACAGCGTGCCGGCGTCCCCGCCGGGCGGCGTGGCGACGCGCTCGGCAACGACGATCTCCCCGTGCGCCCCGACCAGGCCGACGGCGAACTTCGTCCCGCCGATGTCGATGGCCAGCACGCACTCGCGGTCGCGCTCCGCCTCCTCCACCAACTCCCGCGCCACATCGCCCAACAACTCCCGCCCCACCGACCACCCTCCCAGCCCTCGCCCGCACGCTCCACGCCCCCAAGGATCACACGCCCCTCCCCGAGCGTGCCAAGCAAAATGAACCGACTTCCGAGATCGGCTCATCTCCGAAGTGGGAGTCAGCGGGCTTCGGGACCGAGTCCGGGACGCCTGATGCCGTCTCCTGGAGGGGGCTAGGCACGCAGATGGCGGCTGACATCGCCGACCAGGTGGATCCGGACGTGGCGTTCGACGAATCGCCAGCGTCCGTCGCGGCGCTCGAAGCGGTCGCTGTAGCGCCCTGCGGCAACGGGCCGCAGCGGAAATTCGGGCAGGGCCTGGAACACGGTGACGTAGGAACGCGCAGCGGCGGTCCCTGTCTCCTCGTCGATGTCGACGGCGAGGTTGGTCGTGACGTGGTGAGTGCGCGGCGTGCCGTCCTCGTAGAGGATCACGGTGTCGCGGAGCATCTTCTCGACGGCTTCCCGGCCATGGACCGGTGCGCCACTGCCGATGAACACCCCGTCGGCGAACAGTTCGCCGACGCCGGCGAAGTCTCCGGTGTCGACCAGTTCGGCGTACTCGGCGATCAGGTTCGTGATGGCGGCCGTACCCACGGTTGTGCCCATGACCTGAGGGTATGGGCAGCGACCCACGGCCCTCGACCGCCTCGATGTTGACGTAGTTCGTAGGGATCAAGAGCCATTCCAGCGGCGCCGCCTCAAGGGCGCCCCGAGCCCGCCGAGCGGAGCGAGGCCAAGCAAACACTGCGAAAGCTACGCGGAGAAGACGAGGATGGCGGCGGAGAAGCCGTGGACGTGGTTGTGGCCGGCGACCGGGCCTACTTCGCCGGCGGCGAAGAAGCCGGCCATGCCGATGGGGCCGAGGGTATCGTGCAGGGCGAGGACGTCGTGGTCGGAGCTGCCGAACATGGCCGAGCCCCTGCCGTTGCAGGAGAACAGCAGGGCGCCGTCGATGCGGCCGCGCTGTTCCACGTGGGCGTCGAGCAGTTCGTACAGGTCCTCGTCGGCGGCGGCGGCGTCGCGGACCTGGAAGCGGACGCTCTGCCCGATGTCGAGCACGTCGCCGACGGCCACGGCCTCGCGTTCGGGGTCGATGCCGAGGATGCCGCGGATGAGGAAGTCTCCGCGTTCGTGGCTTTCGGCGTACTCGTCCATGGCGACGCCGATCTGCAGCCCGGAGGCGACCAGTTCGCGGTCCTCCTCGTCCAGGCCGCTGACGATGTCCTCCAGGCGGGCGAGCGCGGGCTGCCCGGCGAGCTCCAGCAGCAGGTTGTCCTCGGAGCGGGTGACGACCATGGTGGGGCCGATGGGGCGGCATCCCTGGCTGACCACGGTGCTCACGTTGATCGGGCCGCTCAGCATGACGCCGATCGCCCCTTCGGTGTACATCTCGCCGCCCGCGAACAGGCGTACCGAGCCCTGCCCGCCGATGCCGTTGGCCAGGCCGCCGACGATCGGGAGATCGCCGAGGACGTCGCAGGAGTGCTCGACGAAGGCGTCGGTGGGGAAGCTGTAGGGGTCGGCCAGCAGGACGGCCACCCGGTCGTCGGGGTCGCGGTCGGGCAGGCCGATGATGACGAAGCGGTCCTCCATGCGGAGGGTCTCCAGGGCGAAGGTGGTCGCGCGGCCGCCGTCGAAGCTGGCCGCCCACGCGCTGACCGCCGAGGTCAGCTCGACGCCCTGGCCGTCGCCGATGACGCCGGTGGCGCTGCAGCCGATGATCTCGGCGCCCGGTGCCATGCGCATGGCGCGCAGCCCGGCGCGGGCGACCTCCTCGGGGTCGTCGCCGCAGATGAAGAAGCACACGAGGTCGGGTGGCCCGGAGAGGCCGGACAGCGCTTGGCGTACCGCGGCCTCGGCGGCGCCGACCAGGTCGGGGCCCACGGCGAGACCGTCCGAGAACCGGCTCGTCAGCACTGCCACACGCCTCGCCTCCTCCAGTGTCGCGAGTCGTAGTGTGTCGTACGTTCGCCCCTCTTAGCCGGATTCTCCCCACTACGGGACTAACAACGCGTACGGAGCGCCCCGCAATAGTCAAGATCCGAAATCCGGAATGCTGCCGACACCGTCCCCCGCGACGTAGTCTCGTCTTCGTGCATGAATCGCCCACACAGCGAAGTGAAACGCCGCAAGCTCGCACTCTCCGCGAGCTGCGCGAAAGTGGACACACCTATCGCACGGTCAAGGCGGAGATCCGCGAGAATCTGCTGGCCAGGTTACGCTCAAGGGCGCCGAGATTCCCGGGCATCGTCGGATTCGACGAGACCGTGCTGCCCCACCTCGAGCGAGCCCTGCTGGCGGGTCACGACCTGGTCCTGCTGGGCGAGCGCGGTCAGGGCAAGACCCGCCTCATCCGCACCGTCACCGGCCTGCTGGACGAGTGGACCCCGGTCATCGACGGCTGTGAGATCAACGACCATCCGTACGCGCCCGAGTGCGTCCGCTGCCTCAAGCTCGCCGCCGAGAAGAGCGCGGACCTCCCGGTCGCCTGGAAGCACCGCGACGACAGGTACGGCGAGAAGCTCGCCACGCCCGACACCTCCGTGGGCGACCTGATCGGCGACGTCGACCCCATCAAGATCGCCGAAGGCCGCACGCTGGGCGACCCCGAGACCGTCCACTACGGCCTGGTGCCCCGCACCAACCGGGGCGTGTTCTCGGTCAACGAGCTGCCCGACCTGGCCGAGCGCATCCAGGTGTCGCTGCTGAACGTGCTGGAGGAGCGCGACATCCAGGTCCGCGGCTACAACCTGCGGCTGCCCCTGGACATCCTGCTCATCGCCAGCGCCAACCCCGAGGACTACACCAACCGCGGCCGCATCATCACCCCGCTGAAGGACCGCTTCGGCGCGGAGATCCGCACGCACTACCCGCTCACCCTGGAGGACGAGCTGGCGCTCATCCGCCAGGAGTCCGCGCTCAACTGGCGCGGGCACGAGCCGGAGGGTCAGGGCGGCGCGGCGGAGGCGGGCCTGAGCGCCGAGCTGCCCGAGCACCTGGTGGAGACGATCGCCCGGTTCACCCGCCTGGTGCGCGAGTCCACGGCCGTGGACTCCCGGTCGGGCGTGTCGGCCCGGTTCGCCATCGCCGCGGCCGAGACGGCCGCCGCCTCGGCGGTGCGGCGGGCGGCCCTGACCGGGGAGGAGCGCCCGGTGGCCCGGGTCGCCGACCTGCCTGGCGTCGTCCCCACGCTGCGGGGCAAGGTGGAGTTCGAGGTCAGCGAGGAGGGACGCGAGGTCGAGGTGCTGGCGCACCTGCTGCGCCGGGCCGTGGCCGAGACCTTCCGCGGCACCCTGGGCGGCATGGACCTGTCGGCGCTGCTGGACAAGTTCTCCGAGGGCGCCCAGATCGAGTCCGGCGAGATGACCCCCGCCACCGAGCTGCTGCAGCAGATCGGCCCGGTCAACGGCCTTTCCAAGATCATGGCGGGCGTCGGGATGGGCGAGGGCGAGGAGTCCCCCGGGCACGCCGCCGCCGCGCTGGAGTTCGCCCTGGAAGGGCTCTACCTCATGCGCCGCCTGTCCAAGGACGAGGTCGACGGAGGCGCGGTCTACCGCACCTGAGCACCCCGGGCCCCGCCGGCCCCTCCGGCCGCGCCGGGCCCGGCCTCCGGTCTCCCCTCGCTCCGGGAGCCCGGACGCCCCCGTCTGCGCTGAGCGGACGTTCTTCGCACACCGGACATACGACGATTAGGCTCACATGCGATGAGTGGCTACCGATACGGCGAGTACCACGACGGTCCGGACCCGCTGGCGCCTCCGTACGACGTCCGCGCCGCGCTCGACGAGATGGGCGACGCGATCCTGTCCGGCTCCACCCCGCTGGACTCCCTGCGCGACCTGCTCCGGCGCGGCCTGCCCGGCGCGCCCGACCGGCGCGGCCTGGACGAGCTGCTGCGCGAGGTGCGCCGCCGCCGCCGGGAGCTGCGTGAGCGCGGCAACCTGAACGGCACGCTCGAACGCGCCCGCGCCCTGCTGGACAAGGCGATCGGGCAGGAGCGCGCCGAGCTGTTCCCCGACCCCTCCGACGACGCGCGGTTGCGCGAGGCCGAGCTGGACTCGGTGCCGGCCGACACCGCGAGCGCCGTCCAGCAGCTCGGCTCCTACGAGTGGCGCTCGGCCGCCGCGCGGCAGACCTTCGAGGAACTGCGCGATCTGCTGCGCCGTGAGGTCCTCGACAGCCGGTTCCGCGGAATGCGAGACGCGCTCGCGAATCCGGACCCGGAGGCGATGGAACGGGTCCGGCAGATGATGTCGGATTTGAACGACATGCTGGACCGGGATGCGCAAGGCCAGCACACCCAGCAGGATTTCCAGCAATTTATGGAAAAATATGGGGAATTCTTCCCGGAGAATCCCCGGAACCTTGAAGAACTGGTCGACATCCTCGCCCGCCGCGCCGCCGCGGCCCAGCGCATGCTCGCCTCCATGACCCCCGAGCAGCGCGCGGAGCTCCAGGCCCTGATCGACCAGACCCTCGACCAGGCCGGCCTGTCGGAGCAGATGGCCCGCCTCGGCGAGGCCCTGTACGCCCGGCGGCCCGACCTAGCCTGGGACGGCTCCGAGCGGATGGACGGCGACCAGCCCCTCGGCATGGGCGACGCCGTCAGCGCGCTGGAGGAGCTCGCCGACCTCGACCGCCTGGAGCAGTCACTCGCGCAGGACTACCCGGGCGCCCGGCTGGACGACGTCGACGAGGCCGCGATCCGCCGCGCCCTCGGCCGTTCGGCGGTCGACGACCTGGAGGCCCTCCGGCGCATCGAGCGCGAGCTGGAGGAGCAGGGGTACCTCCGCCGCCAGCGCGGCAAGCTGGAGCTGACCCCGAAGGCCGTGCGCAGGCTCGGCGAGACCGCGCTGCGCCGCGTGTTCGACTCGCTGGACGCCGGTCGCCGCGGCGACCACGACCAGCGGGACGCGGGGGCCGCCGGCGAGCTCACCGGCACCACCCGCCCGTGGCGCTTCGGCGACGAGCAGCCCATCGACGTGGTGCGCACGCTGGTCAACGGCGTGCGGCGGGGCGGGCCTGCCGGCGAGGGCCGGGTGTCGCTGTCCGTCGACGACTTCGAGGTGGCCGAGACCGAACGGCGCACCGCCGCCGCCGTGTGCCTGCTGGTGGACCTGTCCTACTCCATGGCGCTGCGCGGCACCTGGGCGCCCGCCAAGCAGACGGCGCTCGCCCTGCAGGCGCTGGTGGCCTCGAAGTTCCCCGGTGACGCCGTGCAGATCGTCGGCTTCTCCAACTACGCCCGGGTGCTCCAGCCCGAGGAGCTGGCGGGGCTCGAGTGGGACATGGTGCAGGGGACCAACCTCCACCACGCGCTGTTGATCGCGGGCCGCCATCTCGACCGGCACCCCGACTTCGAGCCGGTGGTGCTGGTCGTCACCGACGGTGAGCCGACCGCCCACCTCATGCGCAACGGCCGGTCATGGTTCGAGTGGCCGCCTTCGCGCGAGACGCTGGAGCTGACGCTGGCCGAGGTCGACAAGATGACCCGGCGCCGGGCCACGATCAACGTCTTCATGCTGGCCACCGACGAGCGGCTCAAGGAGTTCGTGGACGAGGTGGCGCGGCGCAACGGCGGCCGGGTCTTCTCCCCCAGCGCCGACCGGCTCGGCGAGTACGTGGTCAGCGACTTCCTGCGGGCGCGCCGCTCCCGCTGAACCAGGGCGCCTCTGAGGGCCGACCCCCGCGAGCTGGTCTATCGACTGGTTTACGGGGGTATGTCCATTTCACTGGACCGCGCTCCGATTTGGTCCGGGCATTCGATGCGCTTCGTTAATCGCTTGCTGACTGATATGCAATACCGGAGGATATTTATTGGAGGTGGTCCAAGCCATCGCAAAAGCGGCCGGCAACGGCCCGTCATGAAAGGAGAGTGCAATGTTCGCCGCGATCGCTCTCCTGGCGCTCATGATCATCACGGTGGCGATGTTCGAGCTCACCGTGAACAACCGCCACCTGCAGGCCAGGCCGCCGGTGGACGAGCCGCCCCTCACCGAGGAGGCGGCGCAGGACGCCCCGAACGTCCCGAACGCCTGAGCCGCGTCCCATGATTGTCCACGGCCGCCCGTCACACCGTTCCCACGCTGATCACTGAGACGGTAGCCTCAGCGGCATGTCGTTCCTCGACAAACTTCTGCTGTGGCTGCACATCGGCTTCGCGATCTTCGCGATCGGGCCGGTCACGGTCGCCACCAGTTTCACGCCGCGATACATCCGGGCCAAGGACGTCGGGGTGCTGCGTCATCTGCACCGCACGACGCGCGTCTTCGGCGTCCTCACCCTCGGCGTCTTCCTGTTCGGCATCGCGCTGGGCGGCAGCGCCCTGGGCCGGCCCTACCTGTCGATCTCGATGACGTTGTTCGTCGTGGCGGCGGTGCTGCTGGTCATCATCGAACGCGACCAGCGCGCCGCCGTCCGGGCCCTGTCCAACGAGACGCCCGAGGACGACGCCAAGGTGCAGACCGGGCGCATCGCCACTCTGGGCTCGATCACCGCGCTCATCTGGCTGGTGATCCTCGTGCTGATGGTGTGGTTCAACCCCTGACGCCGCCGGCGCCAGGGGTCGGCGTCGTCCTGCTCAATCGCCGAGGGCGTAGGTGAGGTCCGCCAGCAGGTCCCCGGCGGTCTCGATGCCGATCGACAGGCGCACCAGGTCCGAGGGCACCTCCAGCGGCGAGCCCGCCGCCGAGGCGTGGGTCATGCGCCCCGGGTGCTCGATCAGCGACTCCACGCCGCCGAGCGACTCGCCCAGCGTGAACAGCTTCGCGCGGTTGCAGATCTCGACGGCCGCCTCCTCGCCGCCCGCCACGCGGAAGGAGACCATGCCGCCGAAGCGCCGCATCTGCTTGGCCGCCACCTCGTGCCCGGGGTGGCTCGCCAGACCCGGGTAGAGCACCTGGGTCACCTTGGGGTGCGACAGCAGCAGGTCGACCACCCGCTCGGCGTTGTCGCAGTGGCGCTCCATGCGCAGTGCGAGGGTCTTGATGCCGCGCAGCGTCAGCCAGGCGTCGAACGGGCCGGCGACGGCGCCCATGGCGTTCTGGTGGTAGGCCAGTTCGTCGCCGAGGTCGCGGTCGCGGGCGATGAGCGCGCCGCCGATCACGTCGGAGTGCCCGCCGACGTACTTGGTGGTCGAGTGGATGACCACGTCGGCGCCGAGGGCGAGCGGCTGCTGCAGGTACGGCGAGGCGAAGGTGTTGTCCACCACCAGCCGGGCGTCCGCCTGGTGGGCGATGGAGGCCAGCGCCTCGATGTCGGCGATGTTCAGCAGCGGGTTGGTGGGGGTCTCGACCCAGATGGCCTTGGTGCTCGCCGGCCGGACCGCCGCGCGCACCGCGTCCAGGTCGCCGAGCGGCACCGGGTCGAAGTGCAGGCCCCAGCGCTCCAGGACCTTGGCGAACAGCCGGTAGGTGCCGCCGTAGGCGTCGTCGGGGATGATGACGTGGTCGCCGGGCCGGCAGATCGTGCGGAGCAGGGCGTCCTCGGCCGCCAGGCCGGAGGCGAACGCCATGGCGCGCGTCCCGCTCTCGATGGCCGCCAGGCACTCCTGCAGCGCGTCCCTGGTCGGGTTGGCCGAGCGGCTGTACTCGTACCCCGATCGCAGCCCTCCCACGCCGTCCTGCTTGTAGGTCGACACGGCGTATATGGGGGGCACGACCGCGCCGGTGTGCGGGTCGGGCTCCTGGCCTGCGTGAATGGCCAGCGTCTCAAAGCCTTCAATCATGACTTCACGGTATCGCCCTCTCGGAGGGGGAAACGGCGGCAGGGGACGACGTATCCGCGATGACGCCGGGATCGGCCCGGCGCTCGCGGGCGCGCGGCGCGGGGAACCCCTAACGCCGGCCGTGCCGAGACCGAGCACTCCGGACGGCGGCTCCCGCTCCGCCGCACGACGTCGATGCAACGCGCCGCCGGCCGGACGCTCTCACGGGCGCGACCACATGATCGGCGCCGTGTGAACCCCGTTTTCCCGCGCGGCCGCCCCGACCGGGAGCAATAGGGCCCCCGACTTCGCGGGCAGGGCCCCCCGAACGCCGCGCGGGCACGGCCTCGGAAACCGGCCGAACGGCCGATACGGGATGTCCGGACGGCGGTTAACCTCGATGCCTGTGAGGGAGACCCCGCAGCTGGTCCACGTCGTCCAGCGGCTCAGCGAGATCACGCTGGTCGGGTTCCTGTGCCTGCTGCTGGCGGTCGACACGGTGATCGCCTTCCAGGTCGGCAAGGCGCAGCCGGCGGTCCCGCTGTGCGGCCTCATCGGCATCGGAGCCTATCTGCTGCGCCACCGCTACCGCGCGCAGGGCGCGGTGCTGCTGATGGCGATGTCCGCGGCCGTCTCCATCGCGGTGCTCGCGCTGCGCTCCCACGGCAACCCCGGGCTGGCCGAGGCCGGCGCCCTCCTGCTGATCACCGTGGGCGTCGTGCGCTGGGTCCGGCCGCTGCGCACGGCGGTGCTGCTGGCGGTGCTGTCGGCCCTCACGTTGCAGCTGGCGAGCCTGCGCCCGATGACCTCGGCCAACCTCGCCTTCGGGTTCATGATGTTCGTCGCCTGGGCCGCCGCGATGGGCATCGGCAGCTACCTGCGCTACCAGCTGGAACGCCGTCAGGCGACCGTGAGCGCCGTGCGCAGGGCCGAGCGCCTGGAGCTGGCGCGCGAGCTGCACGACCTGGTCGCCCACCACATCACCGGCATCGTGGTCCAGGCACAGGCGGCCAAGGCGGTGGCGGCCCACCGGCCCGACGCCGTCGAGCCCGCCCTTTCCGCCATCGCCGGCGCCGGGGCCGACGCGCTGGCGTCCATGCGCCGCCTGGTCGGCGTCCTGCGGGCCGAGGACGACGCCTCGCGGAACGCGGGGGCCACGCTCGCCGACCTGCGCCTGCTCGTCGAGCGTTTCTCCTCCTCGGGCCCGCAGGTGGCCTTCGACGTGGGCCAGGGCCTCGCTGAGCCGTCGCTGGCGCCGGAGGTGCTCACCACCCTGCACCGGGTCCTCCAGGAGTCCCTGACCAACGTACGGCGGCACGCGCCCCACGCGGCCTGGGTGACGGCCGACCTGCGCCCGGCCGAACGCGGGGTGGCCCTGCGCGTGCGCAACCCGCGGACCTCGGCCGACCCCCGCCTGTCCAAGATGGGCGGGGGGTACGGGCTGGTCGGCATGGCCGAGCGGGTCAAGGCCGTCGGAGGCGACCTCGTCGCGGGCCCCGCCGCCGACGGCGCATGGGAGGTCCGCGCCTGGTTCCCCCTCGACCGCGCGGACCGCGAGACCACCGCCTCCTGAGGGGCGAAGGTCAGGCGTTGACCGTGCTGGCGAGGAAGGCCAGCAGGTCCTGGCGGGTGATCAGGCCGATCGGCTTGCCGTCGTCCAGGACGACCGCCGCGTCGGCCTTCTCCAGCGCCTCGATGGCGACCGCGACCGGCTCCCCCGCGCCGACCATGGGGAGCGGCGCGGACATGTGGTCCTCGATGGGGTCCTCGCCGCGCACCTTGCCCCGGTACAGCCCCTCGAGCAGGTCGCGCTCGACGATCGAGCCGACCACCTCGGCCGCCATGACCGGCGGCTCCTCCTTCATGACGGGAAGCTGCGAGACGCTGTACTCGCGCATGATCGAGATGGCCGTGCTGACCGACTCGTGCGGGTGGGTGTGCACGAACTCCGGCAGGCCGGGAGACTTGCGGCCGAGCACGTCGCCGACCAGCCCCTCCTCGCTGGAGGAGGTCAGGAAGCCGTAGTCGGCCATCCAGTCGTCGTTGAAGATCTTGGACAGGTAGCCGCGCCCGCCGTCCGGCAGCAGGACGACCACGACGGCGTCCGGACCGGCCTCGGCCGCGACCCGCAGGGCGGCCACGACCGCCATGCCGCAGGAGCCGCCGACCAGCAGCGCCTCCTCGCGCGCCAGGCGGCGGGTCATCCAGAAGGAGTCCTTGTCGGAGACCGCGACGATGCGGTCGGCGATCTTGGTGTCGTAGGTCGCCGGCCAGAAGTCCTCACCGACGCCCTCGACCAGGTAGGGACGCCCGGAGCCGCCGGAGTAGACCGAGCCCTCGGGGTCGGCGCCGATGATCTGCACCCGGCCGCCGGAGACCTCCTTGAGGTAGCGCCCGGTGCCGCTGATCGTGCCGCCCGTGCCGACGCCGGCGACGAAGTGGGTGATGCGCCCCTCGGTCTGCTCCCAGATCTCCGGCCCGGTCGAGCGATAGTGGCTCTCGGGGTTCTCGGGGTTGGAGTACTGGTCGGGCTTCCAGGCGTTCGGCACCTCGCGCACCAGCCGGTCGGAGACCGAGTAGTAGCTGTTGGGGTGGTCGGGCGAGACCGCCGTCGGGCACACCACGACCTCGGCGCCGTACGCGCGCAGCACGTTGATCTTGTCCTGGGCGACCTTGTCGGGGACCACGAACAGGCAGCGATAGCCGCGGTCCTGGGCCACGATGGCCAGGCCGATGCCGGTGTTGCCCGAGGTCGGCTCCACGATGGTGCCGCCGGGCCGCAGCGCGCCCGAGCGCTCGGCGGCCTCCACCATGCGCAGGGCGATGCGGTCCTTCACCGAGCCACCGGGGTTGAAGTACTCGACCTTGGCGAGGACCTGCGCCGAGATGCCGGTCGTGACCTTGCGCAGCCGCACGAGCGGAGTGTCGCCCATGAGCTCGATGAGCGAATCGTGAACGCGCACCGGGAATAACACCTCATTTGCCGAAGCTGTGTCAGCGTGCCGATTGATGCCGGTTTCCGGTGCGTGATCCGGGGGCCGGCTGGTTCCAATTCCTCACCGTACCGTCACGACCAGGACCACAGGGGACGGGCCGCCACGAGTCGGGGGCCCCTAAAGACGGGTGCGGGCGCACGGCGGTCCTCGTCGGCCGCCGTTCACCGGCCGACCGCGTCGTTGTGAGCACCGCGGCCGGGATGGGAATCATCACAGAAGCAAACGGATCCAGGAAAGGACACCGGAAGTGATCTGGACGCCCGCGACCGCACGGGCCGCTCGCCGGATCGCCACCGCGGCCGCCTTGGGCGGCGGTGGAGTGACCGCGCTCGGAGCCGCCATGTACGCCGTCCTGTTCACCGAGGCGCTGGTCGCCCGCAGAATCGTCGGCCGCCCGCACGGCATGGACGGCCCCGCCTCAGATGGGCTCTACGGCCGGGCGGGGGCCGAGCAGGGCCGGCCCATCGCCATGGTCATGCTGGGCGACTCCACCTCCGTCGGGCTCGGCGTGTCCGATCCTGAGGACACCCCCGCCGTGATCATCGCCAGAGGCCTGGCCGCGGCCGCCGGCCGGCCCGTCCGGCTCGACGTGTTCGGCCGGTCGGGCGCGGTGTCGGCCGACCTGTCCCACCAGGTGGACCGCGCGCTCAAGACGCGCCCGGAGATCGCGGTCATCTTCGTCGGCGCCAACGACGTGACCACCAAGACCCGGCCCGGCGACGCGGTCGGGCACCTGCGCGAGGCCGTGGCGCGGTTGCGCGAGGCGGACGCGGAGGTCGTCGTCGGCACCTGTCCCGACCTCGGGACGATCCGTCCCATCGCCCAGCCGCTGCGCTGGATGACGCAGCGGTGGAGCCGGCAGCTCGCGGCGGCGCAGACGGTCGCGGTGATCGAGGAGGGCGGCCGCACGGTGGCCTTCGCCGACATCCTCGGCCCGGAATTCACGACATATCCGGACGAGATGTTCGGACCTGATCGATATCACCCATCTGCCCGAGGTTACCAACGGTCCGCTTACGTAGTGCTACCTTCTGTATGCGCCGCGTTGGGATTCGGGCCCGAGCCCGAGCCCGAGCGCGGCGAGGGATCGCAATCGATTTACCTCGCGGCGGCCAAGGCCGCGGAGGAGTCCGGCACCGAGGTCACCGCGACCCGCGTCGCCGGCCGCGCGACCGGCCCCCACGGCAGATGGGCCATGATTCTTCGTCGGCGGCCGGGGACGATGCCTCGCAGCGCCTAGACCCGGTCACCCTCCGCGATACAGCCGTCACTATGTCGGCATTGGAGGGTAATGCCCGTGATCCGGTCTCTCGCGAAACCAGCCCTGGCGCTCGCCGGGGTCCTGGCCCTGGCCGGCTGCTCCAGCAGCAAGGCGGCCGGCGAGCAGACGCACCCGACCTGGCGCAACGACGAGGTCAACGCCGTCAGCCGCGCCACCGTGGCCGCCGGTGTCGCCGCGGTGACCTCCATGAGGGCGGACGGCACGCTGGAGACCACCGCCCTCGACCTCGTCACCGGCCGGAAGCTGTGGGCCCGCCCCGCCACCATCGCCGGGCGCCTGCCGGGCATGGGCGTGCAACCCCCGGCCGCCGTCGACACCGCCCCCGGCCAGGGGGTCGTCGCCGCGGTGGACCCGGTCGCGCAGGGCAGATGGACGGCGTCCCTGGCCGCCGTGGACGCGCGGACCGGGCAGCGCAGGTGGTCCCGCCCGATCCACTCCACCTTCGGCCCGCAGCGGTGCGGGCCCTACTTCTGCGTGTCGGAGAACACCGCCCTGGCCTCCGCCCGCATGGTCGTCCTGGACCCGCTCACCGGCCGCACCCTGTGGCGGCTGCCCGGCATCGCCGAGGTCGAGTGGTCCGACGCGGCCCGGGTCGTCATGCTCCGCATGGCCAGGCACCCCGTGCTGTCCGCCCACGACGTCAGGACCGGCAAGCCGGTGTGGCGGCTTCCGGTGGAGCAGGCGCTGAACACCGGCGTCGACCTGTCGGGCGGCTGGGCCTTCGGCGCCACCGGCGGCGACCTGGTCGGCTACGTCGCCCCTTACACCAACCCCGAGAAGAAGCGCACCTCCTCCTTCGGCGTCTTCTCGGTGCGGCTGGCGGACGGCCGGGTCAACTGGCTGCGTCCGTCGGTGGTGCGCGTCTACCCCAGCGGCAGCCCCGGCCTCGCCCCGATCGTGCGTCCCGTCGACGAGCAGGGGCAGTACGGCGGCTTCGCCCGGCTCGACCCCGGCACCGGCCGCGTGACGGGGCAGATCACCTCCGAGCAGGTCCCCGGCACCGGCTGGTGGCTCGCCTTCCCGGGCGACATGGGGCGGCTCGGCTTCCTCAAGCCCGGCACCGCCGGCTCGGCGTTCGACCTGGCCTCCGGGCGGGCCGCCCCGGTGCGAGGGCAGCACGGCTGGTCGTTCTGCGTGACCGACCCCAAGCCGCTGCCGCTGCGCGAGGCGGCCCAGGGCTTCTACTCCGTCGCGGCCCTGTGCGAGTTCGACCTGGCCACCGGCAGGCGTCTGAGCGCGGCGGGCGCGCCGCCCGCGTGGTTCACCGGCAGCCAGGACGGCTGGCGCCTGTGGCGCGACGAGAAGGGCGCCGTGCACGCCGTCCGGGACGCCACGGGCACCGCTCCCGGTATGTACGGCTGACACATGGGCCGGGGCACAGGCCGGCGCGGCCCGGCACGTGTTGGCCGTACATAGTTCTGTTTCTTGACGCCCCGGCGCGTGGCAACGGCCCTACCGCGCGGTAACCTCCGCTGGAGGGAGCCCTGTCACGAACCCAGGAGAGCCACATGCCCGAGGCAGTCATCGTCGCGACCGCACGTTCGCCGATCGGCCGAGCCTTCAAGGGGTCGCTCAAGGACATCCGTCCCGACGACCTCACCGTCCAGATGATCAAAGCCGCGCTCGACAAGGTGCCGCAGCTCGATCCCAACGAGGTCGACGACCTGATGCTCGGTTGCGGCCTGCCGGGCGGCGAGCAGGGGTTCAACATGGCCCGGGTGGTCTCGGTGCTGCTCGGGCTGGACGGCGTCCCCGGCACCACGGTCACCCGCTACTGCTCCTCCTCGCTGCAGACCACCCGCATGGCCTTCCACGCCATCAAGGCGGGCGAGGGCGATGTGTTCATCTCGGCCGGCGTCGAGTGCGTCTCGCGCTTCGTCAAGGGCAACTCCGACTCGCTGCCCGACACCACCAACCCGCTGTTCCTGGACGCCAAGACGCGCACCGACGCCCGCGCCGAGGGCGGCGGGCCGGTGTGGCACGACCCGCGCCAGGACGCGCGGCTGCCCGACATCTACGTCGCGATGGGCCAGACCGCCGAGAACGTCGCCGGCATGCGCGGCGTGAGCCGCCAGGAGCAGGACGAGTTCGGCGTCCGCTCGCAGAACCTCGCAGAGAAGGCCCTCGCCAACGGGTTCTGGGAGCAGGACATCACCCCGGTGACGCTGCCCGACGGCACGGTCGTCAGCAGGGACGACGGCCCGCGGCCCGGCACCACCTACGAGGCGGTCTCGCAGCTCAAGCCGGTGTTCCGGCCCGACGGCACGGTCACGGCCGGCAACTGCTGCCCGCTGAACGACGGCGCCGCCGCGGTGATCGTGATGAGCGACGTCAAGGCCGCCGAACTGGGCATCACACCGCTGGCCCGCATCGTGTCGACCGGCGTCACCGGCCTGTCCCCCGAGATCATGGGCCTCGGGCCGGTGGAGGCGTCCCGGCAGGCGCTGGGCCGCGCCGGCATGTCGATCTCCGACGTCGACCTGGTGGAGATCAACGAGGCGTTCGCCGCGCAGGTGATCCCGTCCTACCAGGAGCTCGGCATCGACCTCGACCGGCTGAACGTCAACGGCGGCGCGATCGCCGTCGGGCACCCGTTCGGCATGACGGGCGCCCGCATCACCTCCACGCTGCTCAACGGCCTGCGCTTCCACGACAAGTCGATCGGCCTTGAGACGATGTGCGTCGGCGGCGGCCAGGGCATGGCCATGGTGCTGGAGCGCCTCAACTAGACGCCTCCCCGGCGACCGGGCGCGCCACGCGGCCCTGGGGCCGTGGACGCCCGGCCGGGGGCGGTCAGCCGTGGACGTCGGGGCCGAGGGTCGCTCGCGAACGCCCGGCGAGGGACGGTCAGCCGTGGACGTCGGGGCCGGCGCGGGTGAGGTCGATGCGGACGATCACCCGCCGGTCCCGCGTCATGGCCGCGCGGTAGTCGTCCCAGTCTGGGTGCTCGCCCGCGACGGTGCGGTAGTAGCCGACCAGGTGCTCCATCGCCTCGGGCAGGGAGACGACCTCGGCGGTGCCCTCGATCTGGATCCAGTCGCCGTAGAAGCCGTCGTTCATCACGCACAGCGCGACCTTGGGGTCACGGCGGAGGTTGCGGGTCTTGGCCGCGGTCTCCCGGGTGCTGACCACCGCGTACCCGTCGGCGTCCACGCCGACCGTCACCGGTGACATCTGCGGGCGGCCGTCGGGGTGGTAGGTGAGCATCACCGCGCGGTGGTTGGCGCGGAGGAATTCACGGGCCTTGTCGAGATCCATGTCTCCATGATGATCCATGCCGGCGGAGGGACGTCACGGCGGGCGCCGGCCCCTGGCACAGAACGGCGCCCACGCCAGACGGTGACGTGGGCGCTGGGACTGCAGGACTTACATGAAGCCCATGCGGGAACGGCGTTGCCGCTCGTGCTCGATGACGATCGCGGCGGCGTAGCCGTGGGTCAGCCCGTGCTCGTCGGCGAGCCAGTTGGCCCGCTCATCGCAGCGTAGGAACGACGGGCCGTTGTCGATGGCTTGGAACCACTCTGGGAGTGCGCGTCCGGTGATGTCCGGAACCCTGGCGATCAGCTTGTTCTGCGTCTCCGGTGAGTGGTTCAACGACATGGGCACCTCCATGAGTGAAGCCTCTTTTGCTCGACACTGCATCACCAGCCCCGTGATGGCAAGGGCCCAAAGGCCAGACTTGCATCTCACCAGGTAGATCATTGGTCGCAGCGCGTTGGCATACCCATACCTACGCTTGCCATGCCGGTTTTCGGTCAGGAACCAGCAAATACGGACGCCCCGCCCGGGACCGGGCGGGGCGTGCGTGGCGAGGATCTAATCGTTGTTGAAGAAGTAGCTGATGAAGCGCAGGATCTCCAGGTAGAGCCACACCAGGCTCACCGTGAGACCGAAGGCCATCAGCCAGGAGTACTTCTCGGGGACGCCCGCGCGCACCCCCTGCTCGATGGAGTCGAAGTCCAGCAGCAGGAAGAAGCAGCCGAGCAGGATCATCGCGACGCTGAACACCCAGCCGATCGGGCTGTCGGTGCGCAGTCCGAGACCGCCGTCGGTGAAGAAGCCCGCGACCCAGTTGACCAGCATGAGGCCGACGGCCGCGAAGCCGGCGGCGACGACGAACTTGGTGAACTTCGGCGTCGGCCGGAAGATCTTGAGCGCGTACACCGCGAGCGTGCCGCCGAAGGCGACCATCGTGCCGAGCACCGCCTGGAAGACGATGCCCTCGTAGATGTAGTTGTAGGCGTTGCTGATCACCCCGATGGCCAGGCCGTAGGCCACGGAGTAGCCGAGGATCAGCGCCGGGTTCGTGCTCTGCCGGAACGAGACGATCAGGCCGAGCACCAGGCCGACGATCGCCGCCGGCATGGCCACCGCGAGACCCAGGTTGAGGTACCAGGCGAGCGCCGCGGACACCACGAGGGTGCCGAGCGTGATGAAGCCCCGGACGACGACATCGTCGATCGTCATCGGCCGCGTCGCGGTCGGCGGAGCGTACGACGGAGTGTTGTACATCTCCTGCAGGTACTGCGGACTGGCGGTCGGGCCCGCCCACGACTGACGGTTGTTCTTACCCAGCCGGTTGAGGACCGGGTTCCTGCTCTGCATCACTGCCTCCACTGCGACCTGCGATCACCCTGCTCGTCGAGCCTCACAGGGGATGCCGCTTGCACGCGAAAACTCGTCATCGGTCATGGCGGTCAGGACGACCCTGCCGTATTGCGCCGCCGGGGACGGCATCCCGGCCTCCGGCGGCAACGAGTACAACGACCGACTCTCCACCTGAGTTCCGCCCCGCATGTTGCGGTTGGATCACCGCGGTCCGCCCGGACGGCGCTCCCGTGACTTCTCCGACCGGCGAGGTCGGCGTCCGATGGCGGACTCGGGGCTTCGCGGGACGTACCGTCACTGGAATGGGAGGTTCTGTCCCGTCCCTAACCTCCGCCGTAGGTGGATTTTTCCACCATTGTTGACCGCTACCCTATTTATGGTGACTTTATCGCTTATAAGCAATTACCGTGCGTAGATCATCGACGGGCCGGGCGGCGAATAGCGGCGCCACCGGCGGGAGCGCCGGGACGGCGCCGCGGCAGGACACAAGACGGTAACGATTGCCCAGGACGGACGGAGCAGGGCCCGCGGGACCCGCACGGAGGCCGGGGATAAACACGCGGCTCCGGGTGGCGAACCAACAATTATAGGGGCAAGAGCCCCGTCGTTACTATCACGGGGTGTTTCATATAGCCGGCAGAGTGCCCCCGGTGGGACTCGAACCCACACTGGAACCCTTTTAAGGGGTTTGCCTCTGCCATTGGGCTACGGGGGCGCCGTAATCATACGTAACGGACCACACTTGCGTAACGGGTCAGAGCCCACGTCTCCGCTCTTCCTTCCGTAGTCCGCAAGATAACCGTATACGTCGCACGCCCCCGCGACTCGGGCAATGAACAACAGACCGCTCAAGTAGCCCAATTCCACCACGCATCCTTGTTATGCCTACAGACAACGGTACGGCTCGCGCCCGAGGTCCTCGGGCGCGAGCCGTACCAGAAGCGGTCAGCCGGTGGCGGCGGCCGCCTTGAACTCCTCACGCGGAGACTCGATCTCACCCAGTGAGAGGGTCTCCCGCTTGAAGAAGAGCGCGAGCGTCCAGTCGGCCACCACGCGGACCTTGCGGTTCAACGTAGGCACCCGGGACAGATGGTAGGTGCGGTGCATGAACCACGCAGGAAATCCGTGAAGCTTGACGCCGTAGACGTTCGCGACGCCCTTGTGCAGCCCCAGCCCGGCCACCGAACCGACGTACTTGTGCCGGTACTCCCGCAGCGGGCGGCCCTTGAGGTGCCGGACGATGTTGTCGGCGAGCACCTTGGCCTGCCGCACCGCGTGCTGGGCGTTGGGCGCGCAGAACTGCCCGGGGTTGGTCATGTCGGGCACGCCCGCGACATCGCCGGCCGCGAAGGCGTCCTTGACGCCGGCGACCGTGAGCCGCGTCGTGGTCTTGATGCGCCCCCGCTCGTCCAGCGGCAGGTCGCCCGCGTTGACGACGGGACTCGCCTTGACGCCCGCCGTCCACACGATCGTGGCCGACTCGAAGCGGTCGCCGTCGGACAGCATCACGTGGCCGCCCTCGCAGGACTCAAGCAGCGTGCGCATCTTGACCTCGATGCCCCGCTCGCGCAGCTCCTCCAGCGTCCACTTGCCCATCTCGGGGCCCACCTCGGGCAGGATGCGGTCGCTGGCCTCGACGAGCACCCAGCGCAGGTCGCTCTCGCTGAGGGTGTCGTAGTAGCGCACCGCGTCGCGCGCCATGTCCTCCAGCTCCGCCAGCGCCTCGACGCCCGCGAAGCCGGCGCCGACCACGACGAAGGTCAGCGCCCTGCGCCGCACCTGCTCGTCGTCGGTGGAGTCGGCCCGGTCGAACAGGGCGAGCACGCGGTTGCGGAGCGCGATGGCCTCGCCGACCGTCTTGAAGCCGATGGCGGCGTCCTTCAGGCCCGGAATGGGCAGCGTGCGCGAGACCGAGCCGGCCGCCATGACCAGGACGTCGTAGGTGAGCTCCTTGGCCGGGCCGGTGCTGGGCTCGAACGTCACGGACTTGTTGGCGTGGTGCACCTTGGTGACCTTGCCGTTCAGGATGCGGACGCGGTTCAGCACCCGGCGCAGCGGCGCGACGACGTGGCGCGGCGACAGGTTGCCGGCCGCGGCCTCCGGCAGGAACGGCTGGTAGGTCATGTAGGACTGCGGGCTGACGATCGTGATGCGGACGCGCCCGGAGCGCAGCTCGTCGCGCAGTTGGCGCTGCAGCCGCAGGCCCGTGTAGAGGCCGACGTACCCTCCGCCGACGATCAGGATGTGCTTCGCCTTCTGGTCCACGTGAGTGCCCCTTCGCGGCATGGTCGCTTGTGAAACCATTCACAAGCTTACGTCACGGTTGCCTATCGACGCCAATCCCGCCAGGCATCAAACTTTGGCGATTTTTCCGAAACTAGCCTCGTGAGCAGGGGTTTCTCCACAGAAGTTCGGCAAAACTTTCGTCTAGTGACGAACTTCACTCCAAGTCAGCACGTCCGCGGAACGGAACGGGCCCGCCGTCGCGAGGACGGCGGGCCCGTTGCCTCGGGCGCGGGCGTCAGCCCGAGAGCTCCACCGCGCGGGCGAAGACCGCGTCGAGCATCTCCTCGGTCACCCGCCCGGTGAAGGTGTTCTGCTGGCTCGGGTGATAGCACCCCAGCAGGCGCACCGGCGCGCCGCCGTGCGCGATCTCCACCTCGGCGCCGTGCCCGAACGGCGGCCTGCGGCTCGGCAGCGTGTACCCGGCCTGCCGCAGCGCGGGCCACAGGGCCTGCCAGGCGTACCCGCCGAGGGCGACGATGACGCGCAGCGGATCGGCGACCAGCTCCAGCTCCCGGGCCAGCCACGGGAAGCACGCCGCCCGTTCCTCGACCGTCGGCTTGTTGGCCGGCGGGGCGCAGCGGACGGCCGCGACCACGCGCGCGCCGAGCAGCCGCTGCCCGTCCCCGGCGTGCGTGCTGGTGGGCAGCGCCGCCAGCCCGGTGCGGTGCAGCGAGGCGAACAGCCAGTCGCCGCTGCGGTCACCGGTGAAGACCCGGCCCGTGCGGTTGCCGCCGTGCGCCGCCGGTGCGAGCCCGACGAGCAGGACGCGCGGCTTGTCGTCCCCCCAGCCGGCGATGGGCCTGCCCCAGTAGGTCTCCGTCATGAACGCCCGCCGCTTGACCTCCGCGACCTCCTCCCGCCACTCGACCAGGCGGGGACACGCCCGGCACACCGACTGCCGGGCGGTCAGCTCGGCGAGCGTGCCGCTCGTGCGGGCGAGATCGGCGACCTCCTCGGGCGTGCCGGCCACAGGGGTGTCCGGCCCGGCCGGATCCTCCGGCCAGCCACTGCCAGGGGGAACAAAGCTCATACCCCGATCGTGCCAGCCACCCCGGCATGCCCTGACCACCCCGCGGCCACCCGAGCATGCCCCGACCACTCCGCGGCCACCCGCGCCGCGCTCGCCGCCTTTGGCAGGATCATCATGACGCCTGTCGTCACCGCCACGACGTCGAGGGCCGCCGAAGCCCGGCGGCACCCGACCGGACCACCGACCGAGGACTCACCATGCGAATCGTCATCCCGCTCTTCCAAGGCTTCACCGCTCTCGACGTCGTCGGCCCCTACGAGGTGCTCCGGATGCTGCCGGAGGCCCAGGTGGTGTTCACCGCCCCGGAGGCCGGCCCCGTCCGAGACGGCGTCGGGGTGCTGGCCCTGTCCGCCACCGCCACGCCGGCCGAGGTGGACTCCTGCGACGTCCTGGTCGTCCCCGGCGGACCGGGAGCGCGGACGATGATGCGTGATGAGGCCTTCACCGCGTGGATCCGGCGGCTGCACGACGGCACGACCTGGACGACCTCGGTGTGCACCGGGTCGCTGATCCTCGGCGGCGCCGGCCTGCTGGAAGGGCTCCGCGCCACGACCCACTGGGGCGCCGTCGAAACGCTCGAGGCCTTCGGCGCGACCTACACGCCCGAGCGCGTCGTCGTCCAGGGCAAGATCGTGACGGCCGCCGGGGTGTCCTCCGGCATCGACATGGCGCTGACGCTGTTCGAGCGCATCGCCGGCCGGACGGCGGCCGAGGCCGCCCAACTCGCCATCGAGTACGACCCCCAGCCCCCCTTCGACGCCGGATCACCGGCCAAGGCCCCGCACGAGGCCATGGAGCTTCTTCTGGCCCGCCGGCGCTGAGCGCCTCGGCGGGCCGTCAGGAGGCGAGGCCGCGGGCGATGCCGTCGAGGATGTCGTGTTCGCTGACGACGACCTCGCCGAAGCCGAACCGGCTGACGATGCGGTCGAGGATGAGCGCGCCCGCGCCGATCACGTCCACCCGGCCGGGGTGCATGACCGGGATCGCCACCCGCTCGTCGTGGGTCATGTCCAGCAGGCTCCGGGAGATCTCGCCCACCGCGGCCGCCGGGACGCGCGAGCCGTGGATGCGCTCGGGGTCGTAGGCGGGCAGATCCAGGGCGATGCCCGCGACCGTCGTCACCGACCCTGCCAGGCCGATCAGCGTGCGCGCCCGGCCCACCGGCACGGCCTCGGCCACCCGGTCGAGCGCCGCCTCGATGTCGGCGCTCGCCGCCGCCACGGCCGCAGACCCGGCCCCGGGACGCGCGCCGGCCGCCGCGAAGTGGCGCTCGGTGAGGCGGACGCAGCCGATGTCGACCGAAATCGCGGCCTCCACGTCGGCTGAGCCCAGGACGAACTCGGTGGAGCCGCCGCCGATGTCCACCACCAGCACGGGAGCCTGGACGCCCGTGAGCCCGGCGATGGCGCCGAGGAAGGACAGGTGGGCCTCCTCCGAGCCGGTGACCACCTCGGGGTCGACGCCGAAGATCTCGCGCACGCCGGTGACGAAGTCGGCGCGGTTGGCGGCGTCCCTGGTGGCGCTGGTGGCCACCACGCGCACCCGCTCGGCGCCGTGCTCCCTGATCAGCTTGGCGTAGCCGCGCATCGCGGTGAACGTGCGCTCCAGCGCCTCGGGGGCCAGCCGCCCGGTGCGGTCGACGCCCTCGCCAAGGCGGACGATCTCCATGCGCCGCTCGACGCCCACGAGCCGCCCGGCGGCCGGGTCGCCGGTGAGGTCGGCGATCAGCAGGCGAACGGAGTTGGTGCCGCAGTCGATGGCCGCCACGCGGGTCATGCGCCCTCCTCGGGCTCGTCGGGGCCGGTCGGCACGCAGGGCCCGTCGCTCCACCACTCGGGCAGAGCGTCGAGGGCCTCGCGGCCGAAGGGGTTGGTGCCCGGCATGGCCAGCTCGTGGCCCACCAGGGCGTGCAGGCACTTCACCCGGTCGGGCATGCCGCCGGCACTCTGCATGTCGCGGGGCAGGGGCTCCAGGCCGTCCTCGGCGGCGGCCTGGTCGCGTCTCTCGACGTAGGCGGCGTGCGCCTTCGCGTACGCCTCGGCCAGGGCCGGGTCCTCGGCCAGCCGCGCCTGCATGCGCTTCATGAGCCCGGAGGACTCCAGTGTGCCGATGGCAGAGGCGGCCCTCGGGCAGGTCAGGTAGAACAGCGTGGGGAACGGCGAGCCGTCGGCCAGCCGCGGGGAGGTCTCGACGACGTCGGGCAGTCCGCACGGGCACCGGTGGGCCACGGCCCGCAGGCCTCGCGGCGGGCGGCCGAGCTGCCGTTCGACCACGGCGGCGTCCGCCGGGTCCACCTCCGGCGCCCCTTCCCGGCCTCCGGCGGCCGTGTCGGCCGGATCGACCATCGCGCACTCCCCCTGAGAACGACGGGCAGGCCCGTCGGGCACACCCGGACCGAAAACCCGGACACGTAAGTATCCAGCACCCCACGAGCACCGATGCCCAGAGACCACAGAGCACGGCCACCAGCCTTGGCGCGCTTCACACAAGCTCCGATCGGACCCGCACAAGCCACGAAGGGCACGGTCCGAGCTTCGGCGCGCTTCGCGCAAGCGGCGCTCGGGCTGTGCTGTTTCGGGGGCACGCCCCCGAGCCCCCGGCGAGAGGCCTGCCGGCCCCTCGCGCTCCCCGGACGTCCAGCGATCTGGGAGGCGGCGTTGAGGAGCGGACAGGACCGGTCAACTCCCCGGCATGCGCCTGAAGCCTTGGCCGCCGTACGACGGCGCCGGAATCGCCGACCACCTTCCCACCGCCTCGGCGCCGGAAACACCCACGCTGAAGGCGAGGGATAGGTACGGCGCGCTCACATACTCCGACGGTGGAAGGCGGGAGAGGGCCACAGCCTGCTCACATACCCTGACGGGCATCGGGGTGCCCGCGCGGCGGCGCCGAGCTGGCGGCGGCGAGGGTCGCCTGGGAAACTGCGCCGAAGGCACCATTTCGAGGGCGACCGCCGACTCCGGTCACCGCCACGCCGCCGAGTCGGGCTCGGCCGAGCGTGCGAGGTCAGGGGGCGGGGGTGCGGGCGCCGAGTTCGACGCTCTGGCCGGTGCCGCGGTCGGCGGCCTCGATGGACTCCCACAATGTCTGGTACCACGGGGGCGCGGACTGCGGCGTGGCCCCGGCCGCGGGCTTCTTGGCCTTCTTCGCCGGGTCCAGCAGGACGTAGCACGTCTGGCGGCCGTCGCCGCAGTAGTGCAACCGGCCCCTGGCGAGCTGCCTGATGTAGGCGGGGTCGTCGAGCCGCCGGCTGCGCTCGGCCAGCTCCTGGAGGTCTTTCAGCGCCTGGGCCTGCTGCCTCTCCAGCTGGGCGATCTGGCGTCGCTGCGCGACGTACTCGCGCACCGGATAGGCGAGGCTCATGGCGATCGCGCACACGACGACCGCCAGGATCGCGGCCCGTCCCGTCAACTGCGGTCGCTTCTTCATGTTCGAGGGCGACCGCCGACTCCGGTCACCGCCACGCCGCCGAGTCGGGCTCGGCCGAGCGTGCGAGGTCAGGGGGCGGGGGTGCGGGCGCCGAGTTCGACGCTCTGGCCGGTGCCGCGGTCGGCGGCCTCGATGGACTCCCACAATGTCTGGTACCACGGGGGCGCGGACTGCGGCGTGGCCCCGGCCGCGGGCTTCTTGGCCTTCTTCGCCGGGTCCAGCAGGACGTAGCACGTCTGGCGGCCGTCGCCGCAGTAGTGCAACCGGCCCCTGGCGAGCTGCCTGATGTAGGCGGGGTCGTCGAGCCGCCGGCTGCGCTCGGCCAGCTCCTGGAGGTCTTTCAGCGCCTGGGCCTGCTGCCTCTCCAGCTGGGCGATCTGGCGTCGCTGCGCGACGTACTCGCGCACCGGATAGGCGAGGCTCATGGCGATCGCGCACACGACGACCGCCAGGATCGCGGCCCGTCCCGTCAACTGCGGTCGCTTCTTCATGGTCCTCCCGGGTCCGTACGGCTTGCGCCCATAAGCGCGCAAGCCGTACGGAAGAAACTAGCCCTGGAAGCGCGGAAAAGCTCCGCGACCCGCGTAGCGGGCGACATCGTCGAGAAGTTCCTCGATGCGGAGAAGCTGGTTGTACTTGGCCACGCGGTCGGACCGCGCCGGGGCGCCGGTCTTGATCTGACCGCAGTTGGCGGCCACGGCCAGGTCGGCGATCGTGGTGTCCTCGGTCTCGCCGGAGCGGTGGCTCATCATGGAGCGGTAGCCGCTGCGGTGGGCGAGGTCGACGGCGTCGAGGGTCTCCGACAGGGTGCCGATCTGGTTGACCTTGACCAGCAGGGCGTTGGCCGCGCCCTCGGCGATGCCCCGCTCGAGGCGCTCGGGGTTGGTGACGAACAGGTCGTCGCCGACGATCTGGACCTTGCCGCCGAGCGCGGCGGTCATGGCCTTCCAGCCCTCCCAGTCCTCCTCGTCCAGCGGGTCCTCGATGGAGACCAGCGGGTAGGAGCGGACCAGGTCCTCGTAGAAGGAGATCAGCTCGTCGGAGCCGTGGCCCTTGCCGTCGAGGGTGTAGACGCCCTTGGAGTGGAACTCGGTGGCGGCCACGTCCAGGGCCAGCGCGATGTCCTCGCCCGGGGTGTAGCCGGCCTTCTCGATGGCGACGAGGATCAGGTCGAGCGCGTCGCGGTTGCTCGGCAGGCTGGGGGCGAACCCGCCCTCGTCGCCGAGGCCGGTGGAGTAGCCCTTCTCCTTGAGCACCTTCTTGAGCACGTGGTAGGTCTCGGCGCCCATGCGCACGGCGTCGGAGAAGGTCTCGGCGCCGATCGGCGCGATCATGAACTCCTGGATGTCGACGTTGCTGTCGGCGTGCGCGCCGCCGTTCAGGATGTTCATCATCGGGACGGGCAGGATGTGGGCGTTCGGCCCGCCCACGTAGCGGAACAGCGGCAGGTCGGCGCTGTCGGCCGCGGCCTTGGCCAGGGCCAGGGAGACGCCGAGGATGGCGTTGGCGCCGAGCCGGCCCTTGTTGGGCGTGCCGTCGAGGTCGATCATGGTCTGGTCGACGAGCCGCTGCTCCTCGGCGTCGAACCCGATGATCTCGTCGGCGATCTCGTCGGTGACGTTGAGCACGGCCTTCTGCACGCTCTTGCCCGCGTAACGCTCGTCGCCGTCGCGCAGCTCCACGGCCTCGAACTGGCCGGTGGAGGCACCGCTCGGGACGGCCGCGCGCCCGGTGCTGTAGTCGTCGAGCAGGATCTCTACCTCGACCGTCGGGTTGCCCCGTGAGTCGAGAATCTCGCGGGCGGTAACGGCCTCGATGGCAGCCACGAAGCGCTCCTATGAGTCAGTAGCCCGGGGACGGGCCCCCGGAACCCATCACCGCACCGTCGTACGCGATGCGGTTGCGGACGGTTTGCCTCACGAGCCTATCGGGGTCTACCGGCGGGTACGGATGCCGCGCCCGCGGATCAGGTGTCTGGTTGCCCACACTCGGGTGAACCCGGGACGACCGGGACGCGGACGCCCGCCGCTTCCGCCTCACACCGCTCCCGGACGCTCGCCGCTCTCGCCTCGAACCGTTTGCGGACACCCGCCGCCCCCGGCCTCACACCGAACCCGGACGCGCCGCCTACTGCTCCGGGCGCCCCTCGGAGCGTTCCCAGGCGTGCACCCGGTCGCGGTAGGCGCGGGCGGCCGCACGCAGCTCGGCCTCGGGGTCGATGCCGGCGGCGCGCGCCCGGCGCACCAGGTCGAACAGCTCGCGCCCGATGCCCTGCCCGACCGCGCGCCCGAGCGAGTCGGGGACCCCGGAGCGCTCGGCGCGGCTCTGCAGCCCGCTCACGAGCGACAGCGCGGGCTGGCCCATCGGCACGCCGTCGAGCACCGACTCCCAGCCCTTGGCGGCCCGCTCGGCGGCCTTGATGGCGTCCCAGTTGGCGCTGACGTCCTCGGCGCCCTCGACCACCGTGTCGGCGAAGACGTGGGGGTGGCGCCGGACGAGCTTGTCGACGATGCCGGCGGCGACGTCGTCGACGTCGAAACCGCCGTTCTCGGAGGAGCGCTCCTGCGCCAGCCGGGCGTGGAAGACCACCTGGAGCAGCAGGTCGCCGAGCTCCTCGCGCAGGGCGGCGTGGTCGCCGTCCTCGATGGTCTCCATGACCTCGTAGGACTCCTCCAGCAGGTACGGCAGGAGGGACTCGTGGGTCTGCTCGGCGTCCCACGGGCACGAGCGCCGCAGCCGGTCCATGACGGCCACCAGGTCGAGCACCCGCGCCCCCGGCAGGTCGTAGGAGCCCGGGACCAGCTCGATGACCGGCGGATCGTCCATGCCGAGCGCGGCGTGGCCGATGGCGCGCATGAGCTGCTCGTCGCCGTCCTGGGCGGCCAGCCACACCACAGTGCCGTCGCGGCCCTCGCGGGCCAGGGCCGCCGGGTCGGGCGTCACGACCTCGACCGGGATGTCCTCCTCGGCCAGGTAGGGCAGCAGCGGGTGGTCACCGGAGCCGGTGAGCACCCGCCCGGAGCCCAGGGCCGCCCACGCCCGCCCGCTCAGCAGGCCCGGAGCCACCCTGGGCGACGTCGTGACGACGAGGAGGGGCATGTGTCTACTGGGCGGCGGGCGGCGCCGGCTGGGCCGCGCCCTGGGCCGGAGCCCCGAAGCGCGCCTCTTCGACCAGGCCCTGCTCGGTGTCCCAGGTGCCGTAGCGGTGGGAGACCTTGACCGGGATGGAGTCGAGCTGCTGGAACAGCTTCTGCTGCGCGGCCTGGACGGAGGCCTGGTCGGTGAGGTTGGCCCCGAATCGCTCGAGGCCCTTCTGGTAGGTCAGGGAGGTGCGGACCCACTTGCGGACCTCCGACGGCGGGACGCCCCTGCCGAGCATGGCCGGGCCGACCTTCTCGATGCCGCCCTGTTCGTTGATGAACTTGTCGACGTCACCCTCGTTGATGGTGAGGCCGGTGCGCTGGGCGAACTGCTCGAACTGGCTGAAGTAGATCAGCTGGAGCAGCACCGCGCGCGGGATCGAGGGCATCTGGAGCTGCGACTCGTTGATCTTGGCCTGCTTCAGCGCCGCCTGGTACTCGCGGATCTCGGAGTCCAGCCGGCCGTTGCTGATGCGCTCGCCGCCGACGGTGGCCGCCGTGCCGACCTGCACGGGCGAGGAGCAGGCGGTCAGCGCGACGCACGCGGCCGCGGCGGCCAGGAGCAGGCGCACAGGATTCGACTTCACTAGCGGTCCCTTCGACAGACGCGGCTACTCTACTCAAACCGCGCGCAGGTCCGTTCATCGATGTGCTCGTTGGCCACCGGCCGCCCGCGCGGGCTCCAGGAACATGGCCTCGACCAGGTCGGTGCACCACTTCAGCAGGTCCAGGTCGCGCAGCGGCTGCCCGCCGAGCGGACGGGTCTTCGGCACCGGCACCAGCAGCGTCTCGGCGGCCACCTTGAGGATCGCCTTGGGGTACAGCCGGTCCAGGCGGACCTGCTGGGACTCTCTCAGCGTGACCGGGGCGAACCTGATGTGCTGGCCCTGCAGCGCGACGTCGGTCAGGCCGGCCTGGCGGGCGTGGACGCGGAAGCGGGCAACCTCCAGCAGGTTGTCCACCTCCTGCGGCGGGCGCCCGTACCGGTCGACGAGCTCCTCGCGGACGGCCACGATGTCGGCGCCGTCGCCCACCGCGGCGATGCGCCTGTAGGCCTCCAGGCGCAGCCGCTCGGAGGTGACGTAGTCGTGCGGGATGTGGGCGTTGACCGGCAGCTCGACCTTGACGTCCGGGCGCTCCTCGACGACCTCCTGGCCCGACAGCTTGGCCTTCTGCTCCTGCACGGCCTCGGCCATCATCCGGACGTACAGGTCGAAGCCGACGCCGGCGATGTGGCCGGACTGCTCGGCGCCGAGGATGTTCCCGGCGCCGCGGATCTCCAGGTCCTTCATGGCGACGTACATGCCGGCGCCCATCTCGGTGTGCTGGGCGATCGTGGCCAGCCGCTCGTGGGCGGTCTCGGTGAGCGGGGCCTCCGGCGGGTACAGGAAGTAGGCGTAGCCCCGCTCGCGGCCCCGGCCGACCCGGCCGCGGAGCTGGTGGAGCTGCGACAGGCCGTAGTTGTCGGCGCGGTCGACGATCAGGGTGTTGGCGTTCGGGATGTCCAGGCCGGACTCGACGATCGTCGTGCTGACCAGCAGGTCGAAGTCGCGCTCCCAGAAGCCGACCATGATCTTCTCGAGCTGCTGCTCGTTCATCTGGCCGTGGGCGACGGCCACCCGGGCCTCGGGAACCAGCTCGCGCAGACGGGCGGCCACCTTGTTGATCGAGGAGACCCGGTTGTGCACGAAGAAGACCTGGCCGTCGCGCATCAGCTCGCGGCGGACGGCGGCGGCGATCTGCTTCTCGTCGTAGGGGCCGACGAAGGTGAGGATCGGGTGCCGCTCCTCCGGAGGGGTGAGGATGGTGGACATCTCGCGGATGCCGGTGAGGCCCATCTCCAGCGTCCGCGGGATCGGCGTCGCCGACATGGCGAGCACGTCCACCTGCGTGCGCATGTGCTTCATGGCCTCCTTGTGCTCGACGCCGAACCGCTGCTCCTCGTCGACGATGATGAGGCCGAGCTGCTTGAAGCGGATGTCGGGGTTGAGCAGCCGGTGGGTGCCGATCACGATGTCGACGGCGCCGTCCTTGAGGCCGTCCAGGGTGGCCCTGACCTCGCCGTCGCTCTGGAACCGCGACACGGGCTTCACCACCACGGGGAAGCTCGCGAACCGCTCGCCGAAGGTCGACAGGTGCTGCTGGACCAGCAGCGTGGTGGGCACCAGGACGGCCACCTGCTTGCCGTCCTGCACGGCCTTGAACGCCGCCCGCACGGCGATCTCGGTCTTGCCGTAGCCGACGTCGCCGCAGATCAGCCGATCCATCGGCACCGCGCGCTCCATGTCGCGCTTGACCTCGTCGATGGCCTCGAGCTGGTCACCCGTCTCGGCGTAGGGGAAGGCGTCCTCCATCTCGCGCTGCCAGGGGGTGTCGGCGGCGAAGGCGTACCCGGGCGAGGCCATGCGGGCGCTGTAGAGGCGGATCAGCTCGCCGGCGATCTCCTTGACGGCCTTCTTGGCGCGGGACTTGGCCTTGGCCCAGTCGGCGCCGCCCATGCGGTTGAGCGTGGGCGACTCGCCGCCGACGTACCGGGTGACCTCGTCGAGCTGGTCGGTCGGCACGTACAGCCGGTCGCCCTTGGCGTACTCGATGACCAGGTATTCGCGGGTGGCGCCCTGCACCGAGCGCTGGACCATCTCGACGTAGCGCCCGACGCCGTGCTGCCCGTGGACCACGTGGTCGCCGACCTTGAGCTGGAGCGGGTCGACCATGTTCCTGCGCCGGGACGGCAGGCGCCGCATGTCCTTGGTGGAGGCCTTCTGCCCCACCAGGTCGAGGTGGGTCAGGACGGCGACCGCGTCGCCGACGAACCCGTGCTCGACCCGGCCGGTGGTGACGCTCACGACGTCCTTGCCGGGGGCGGTCTCGAGGCCGGGCACCAGGCGGGCGGCGACGTCCACGCCCTTGAGCAGCTCGACGATGCGCTCGGCGGGGCCGTGGCCCTCGCTGAGCAGGACGACCGCGCGGCCCTCGCCGAGCCATCCCTTGATGTCGCCGAGCGCGCGCTGGGTGTCCCCCCGGTAGGCCTCGGCCTCGCGCGCGGACAGCTCGACGATCTCGCTCTCGCCGTAGACGTCGCCGCTCGACGCGGGGGGCGCCGCGGGGGCCTGGCCGCCCGAGGGCTGGTCGGTGGTGGCGAACGGGGCGATGGTCCACCACGACTGGCCGAGCTCGCGGGCGTGGCGGCGCACCTCTTCCAGGTCGCGGAAGGCCGCCGCGCCGAGGTCGATCGGCGCCTCGCCGCCGGCGGCGGCGTTGATCCAGGACGCCTCGAGGAACTCCTGGCTGGTGCGCACCAGCTCGACGGCGCGCCCGCGGATGCGCTCGGGATCGCAGACGAACACCGACGCGCGGGCCGGGAGGTGGTCCAGCAGGAGGTCCATGCCGTCGACCAGGACGGGCGCGAACGCCTCCATGCCCTCGACGGGGATGCCGTCGGCGAGCTGGTCGAGGATGTCCTTCAGCGCGGGATGCCGGTCGGCCAGCTCGGCCGCCCGCACCCTGACCTCGTCGGTGAGCAGCAGCTCGCGGCACGGCGCGGCGAACAGCCCGCCCTCGGCGACCTCCAGCGAGCGCTGGTCGGCGACCTTGAACCAGCGGATCTCCTCGATGGTGTCGCCCCAGAACTCAAGGCGCAGCGGGTGCTCCTCGGTGGGCGGGAAGACGTCCAGCAGCCCGCCGCGCACGGCGACCTCGCCGCGCTTCTCCACCATGTCGACGCGGTGGTAGCCGTTGCCGACCAGGCGCTCGACCACGTTCTCCAGATCGGCGTCGTCCCCGGAGCGCAGCCGCACCGGTTCAAGGTCGCCGAGCCCGGCGACGAGCGGCTGCAGCAGGGCCCGGACCGGCGCGACCACGACATCCAGCGGCCCGGCGGCGGCGTCGCCCTGGACAGGGTGGGCCAGCCGGCGCAGGACGGCCAGCCGCTGGCCGACCGTGTCGCTGCGCGGCGAGAGCCGTTCGTGCGGAAGGGTCTCCCAGGCCGGGAAGACGGCGACGGCGTGGTCGCCGACCAGGCCGGTGAGCGCGGCTGCGAGGTCTTCGGCCTCGCGGGCGGTCGCGGTGACGGCCAGGACCGGCCGCCGGCGCGCGAGGGCGGCCACGGCGAACGGCCGCAGCGCGGGCGGCGCGACCAGGTTGACGTCCTCGCCGTGGCGCTCAAGGGCACCGGCGAGTTGCGGATCGGCGACGACAAGGTCGAGCAGTCCGGAAAGACTCATTAGAAATGCCCCCACATGGTCATCCCCGCCTTCTCCCGCGCTTCAGGGCCCGGCCTGCCGGCCTTCTCGATCTTGTCGGCCTGATCGGCCGGCCGAGATCCCCGCGTGGCGCCCGTCACCGCGCATCACACCGCGAACCCACCGATGACCGCGGACGGAACACGTCCATCGAATCACGACATGACGGCACCGGCACGGCCCACGGTGTCCACGACGACACGCGCGACCCCGGCTCGTCGGAGTCGGGGTTGTCTCAAGGCTACTTCCCCCTCGGCGGCACCATGCCGGGAACCGTCCCTCCGTCCGTTCTGTCGGGAAACGCGAAACTCCCCGGCCGCCCGGCGCGGGCCTTGAGGGCGGACGCGGCACGCTCCCGGCGGCGAAAGCCGGAGCTTTCGTCAGGTGAATCCAATACAGAGAGGGCCAGGGTGACTACTCTGAGTCACATGTCAGAGGTTCGATGGTGGCCGGAGACCCAGGGCGACGTGTTCGGTCACCGCATCCGCGAGCTGTGGACCGAGCAGCTCGGCCGGCGGCTCGACGTCCTGATCGCCGGGTGCGCCCGCGGCGACGCGATCGACGTCGAGCGCGTGGACACCCGGGTCACCGGCATCGACGAGGACACCCCGGTGCTGCGCGCCGCCGTCGAGCGCCGCTCCGGCCTCGACGCCCGCTTCCTCGGCGACCTGCGCGACGCGCCGCTGCCGCCGCGCACCTTCGACGTCGTGCACGCCGCCTTCCTGCTCGAACGGGTGCGCAACGCCGAGCTCGTTCTCGACCGCATGGTCAACGCCCTGCGCCCCGGCGGGCTGCTGCTGATCAGGATGCGCGACCGCACGTCGGCGTACGGCTTCTGCGACCGCCTCACGCCGTGGTGGCTGCGCCGCCTGCTGTGGGCGCGCCTCGCCCCGGCCGGCGCCGTCGGCCCGCTCCGGGCGGTCTACGAGCAGGTGGCCTCCCGCGAGGGCATCCACTCGTACTGCCTGATGCGCGGGCTGATGATCGCCGAGGACTATTCGGCGACCTCCGGCCCCGCGCTGCGCGGACGGCACCCCAAGCTGGTGCGGGCCGCGCTGCGCGTCGTCCAGCACCTCTCGGGCGACCGCCTGCCCGCCGGCCGCGACGAGATCACCCTGGTCATCCGCAAGCCGCAGAACCACTTCGCCCGCCTGATCTGAGAGCCCGGCCCCTGTGTCGGCCTCTCGCACCGGGCGGGCGGGAGGTCAGCGGCGCACGGTGAGCAGCGGCTCCCAGCTTCCGGGCCGCTCGCTGTTCTTCCGGTCGCCCGACAGCCGCACGGTGTGCTTGCCGTCGATGCCCACCAGCACCAGGCCGTTGTTGAACTCGTTGCGGCACTCGCCGGCGCAGCCCAGGCCGATCAGGTGCTCGTCGTCGGCCCAGGCCAGAAGTTGCAGCATCTTCTGCCTGCCGACGAGCCTGCCCGTGGCGACCTCTATGACCGACGTCTCGGGACCCGGCGGGCGCCCGTAGGAGGCGTACATCGTCCCGTCCGGGGAGACGCCGGCCCGTTGGTCGGTCTCCAGCGGCCCCGCGGGCGGGTCGTGCGGCCTGCCCTCCAGGTCGTAGACGAGTTCCCGCCGCTCCCCGGCCTCGCCGAAGGCCGGGTTGAGCTGCCAGACGAGCGTGCCGTCATCCGCCCAGGCGAACGGGCGGTAGGGGCTGCCGCCCGGCGGCGGCACGGCGATGAACGACGCCCGGCCGGAGGCGACGTCCACCACCTGGAAGCCGGTGCGCCCGGGGTCCGGCTCGCGCCAGCTGGTTCCGTCGGCGGACACGTCGAACCGGATCGTCGGGTCCCGGTCGTAGGCCGTGGCGAGCACCTTGGCGCCGTCGCGCGACCAGGAGACGTCCGCCACCGGATGGTCGAGGTCCACCCACCGGATGATCTCGCGGGTGGTCATGTCCAGGATGCCGACCCTGCGGGCCGGCAGGTCACGCTCCAGCACGGCCGCGAACCGCATGCCCGGAGCCACGTCGAGCGCCGCCCAGGGGGTCTCCTCGTACCGGCCGGTGCCCGGGTCGTACAGGAACCACTGGTCGCGGCGGCGCTCGGACGTGGGGCCGATCTTCTCCGGCGCCCAGACGCGGTATGCCGACACGGCGATCCGTCCCGCCGCGACGAGGGTCTTCGGCGGGGAGTTCCGGGGGTCGGCGTGCACGTCGAGGCCCCGCTCGGTCACGGCGGCCGTCGTGGTCGCCGTCGGCTCCGGCCCGTTCTCGCCGGTGGGCGAGGCCGAACCGGTCACCCCCGTCGCCGGGACGGGCCGGCCCGCCCCCCGGGACAGCGTCTGCGGCACGAGGACGGCCCCGGCGACCACGGCGGCCGAGGCCGCGAGGGCCAGCACCACCGTGCCACGGCGCCGCCGGGAACGCCGCTCCAGCGCCCGGTCGCTCAGTCCGGGCGGCACCGTCGCCTCCTCGGACCACTCGCGAAGGGTCTCGGGCAGAAGGGATTCGGGCGTCATGGGGTGACCTCCTCGAACGGGTGGTGCGGCGCGCGGAGGTCGGCGAGCTCGGGGGAGATGGAGCGCAGCCGGGCGATGGACCGGTGGACGGTGCTGCGGACCGTGCCGACCGAGCAGCCCATGATCTGTGCGACCTCGGCCTCCGGCAGGTCCTCGAAGTAGCGCAGCACGAGCACGGCGCGCTGGCGCGCGGTGAGGCGGGCCAGCGCGCGGCGCAGGATGAGCTTGGTGTCGGCCAGATGCGTGTCGTCGCGCCCGGCCCGCTCGGGCGGGTCAGCGACCACCGTCTCGTGCCGCCGCGACGCCCCCCGCCACCAGCTCACCTGCTGGCGGTACATGGCGCGCCGGACGTACGGCTCGGGGTCGTCTATGCGGCTCCACCGCGCGGCGGCCCGCGCCAGGACGGTCTGCAGCAGGTCCTCTGCGGCGTGCTGGTCGCCGCCGGTGAGCAGGAAGCCCAGCCTCATCAACGCGGGCGACCGCGCCGACACGAACTCGCGGAAACGTCGCTCCTCGGCAACGTCCACGATCACCTCCAGAAGTCGTCGTGCCCCTAGGACGCGACCGGCCGCCCCCCGCTATGCCTCACCCCGTTCCGTGGACGCACTCCCGCACTATCCTGTCCCGGTGGGAAACGTGGAGCAGACGACGCCGCCCTCCGGGACGGCCCCCGAGTGGGTGCCCGACGCGCGCGAACTGGCCGACCTCGAGCTGCTGCTCTCGGGGGCGTTCGCCCCGTTGAAGGGGTTCCTCGGCTCGGCCGACGCCGCCTCGGTCACCGAGGACGGGCGCCTTCCCGACGGCACGCCGTGGCCCGACCCGGTCACGCTCCTGGTGCCGCACGACCACCCCGTCTCGGCCGGCGACGAGCTCACGCTGCGCGACCCCGAAGGCGCCGCGGTCGCCGTCGTGAGCGTGACCGAGCGCACGGCGGACGGCCTGGTCGCCGGCCCGGTGACCTCTCTCGGCGCGCCCGAGCACGGCCCCTTCGCCCGGCTGCGGCGCTCGCCGGAGCAGGTGCGGGCCGAGCTGGGCGAGCGTCCCGTCCTCGCCGTCACCATGCGGGGGCCGCTGGACGACCTGGACGAGATCACCGCCACCGCCCGCGAGCTGGACGCGGCGATCCTGCTGCTGCCGCTGGCCTTCGGCGAGGGCGGCCCGGCGGTCGTCCGCGCGGCGCTCAAGGCGCGCGACCGGCTGCCGTCCGGCACCGCCGTCGCCGTGGTCCCGCTCGCCCCCCGTGAACCCGAGATCGACCTCGAACTGCGCGAGCACGTCGCCACGGCGTACGGGGCGGTCGAGCACCTGGCCGGGCCCGAGCCGGTCACGCTGCCGGGGCCGCCGCACCGGCGCGGCCTGGTGGTGTTCTTCACCGGCCTGTCCGGGTCGGGCAAGTCGACGATCGCGCGCGGCCTGCACGACGCGCTGCTCGAACGCGGCACCCGCACGGTGACCTACCTGGACGGCGACGTCGTGCGGCGGCTGCTGTCGGCGGGGCTCACCTTCTCCCGGCACGACCGCGACCTGAACATCCGCCGCATCGGCTTCGTCGCCGCCGAGGTCGCCCGCCACGGGGGCCTCGCCATCTGCGCGCCCATCGCCCCGTTCGCGGCGACGCGCGACGAGGTGCGCCACATGGTCGAGGGGGTCGGCGCCGACTTCCTGCTGGTGCACGTGGCCACGCCGCTGGACGAGTGCGAGCGCCGCGACCGCAAGGGCCTGTACGCCAAGGCCAGGGCCGGGCTGATCCCCGAGTTCACCGGCATCTCCTCGCCGTACGAGGAGCCGGAGGACGCCGATCTGACGCTCGACACGACGGGCATATCGGTCGAGCGCGGGGTCGAGCGGGTGCTCGACGTGCTCACCGCAGGCGGCTGGCTGCGCTGAGCCTCCGCCCCGCCCGCGCTCCGGCTCAGTGGTCGGGGACCGGGGTGGAGCTGAAGTAGGGCGCGCGGGCCAGCTCGGTGAACGCGCGCCGGGCGGCCACCGTCGCGTCGAAGCGGGTGTCGCCGCGCGGCGCGCGCGGCGAGTCGAAGTACACCAGCGCCTTGATCTGCGGGTACCCCTTGATCTGGCGGCGCACCGAGTTGAAGAACGACACCTTGAACGCCGGCTCGTCCAGCCGCTCGAAGGCGCCCCACTCGGCCACCATGATCGGCTTGCCGGGGAAGCGCATCTGCGTCCAGCGGTAGAAGCCGGGCCAGCCGGAGTGGTCGTCACGGGTCTTGTCCACCAGGCCGGCGAAGTCGTTCACCCGGCGGTCGGCGTAGGGGTCCAGGCCGATCCAGTCGACCACGTCGTCTCCGGGGTAGAGCCGCTCGAACCACGGCTTGGCGGCCCAGTTGGGCGCCCCCATGTACGTCATGACCGTGACGGCGTTCTTGACCCCGCGCTCCCGCAGGCGTAGCACGACATGGCGGTACATGGCGGCGTAGTCCTCGGCGGTCATCCCCGACCCCGGGCGCGCGCGCACGTCGTTCTCGGGTTCGTGGTGGACGGTGAGGAAGAAGCGTTCGGGCAGCGTGCGCCTGATGCGCCGGGCCACGCGGTCGATGCGGCCGTCGATGGCGCCGGCGGCGATCTCGGCCCACGTGTGGCGCACGGAGGGCTTCCAGTTGATCAGCAGGATGCGCTTCCGGGCCAGCCGGCGCTCCTCGGGGGTGGGGAACGGGTCGCCGCCCCGGTGGTAGACGTGCAGGATGTCGGCCCTGCGGCCCATGCGCTCCTCGGCGGCGGCGATGGACCGGGCGGGCGACCGTCCGCCGAAGACCTCCGGGGCCACCCCCCACCACGCTCCGCAGCTCGGAATGAGCTTGGCGGTGGCCGCGCAGTCGGGGGCGTCGTCGGTGGCGGTCACGCCGGCGCCCGGGACGCGGTCTCCCTCCACGGCAGGCTGCGGGGGCTTCACCGAGGCCACGGCGTAAATGATCAGACCACAGCCGACGGCGAGCCCGGTGCCGAAAAACCATATTCCCGTCACTTTTCGCAATGCACTCAAACCCCCTTCTCCCCGGTCTTCCCCGAAGGTCGCTATTCACCTTCCCACTAATCGGTGCCATGCCGCCGGTAACTCGGCGCGCTTTCCCGGCGGTCCGGCATCCGCGCCATCGTTGGCTCCGTCGTTGGCTCCACGTCGCGGCGCACGTCATACCGGACCCCTATAACGGAAATATCCGATTATGAGGCTGAGCTGGGACGATGCCTCGTCCACCAAAACTCCGGTATGCGGTCGCGGCATCCCGCGTTGTGCCTATAGTTCTCTGGATCCGCCCCTCGGGAACCGTTCACCACGCGGCGCCCGGCACATCACAGCGAACCGGGCGGATTTCGCAGGAACAATTCCGCACCGAGAGGCATGCCGTTCCCATGGACCACCCGGCGTCCTCAGTCTCCGGCCCGGCCCCCGGGCGCGAGCTCGCCGAATTCGGCTCGATGCTGGTGCGGCGCCGCGTCGCCCTCACCGTCTTCCTGCTCGCCGGGGTGTGCGCCGGCGGCGTCGTGCTCGCGACCACCCCGCCCTCGTACACGGCCACCGCCGAGGTGCTGGTGGCCCCCACCGGAGTGCAGGACCAGACCAACCCGACCACGCCCCGCCAGCGCGAGCCGCTCAACCTCGACACCGAGGCGCAGGTCGCCCGCTCGGCCGTGGTCGCGGCCCGCGCCGCGCGCGCCCTCAAGGTCAACGACCCCGACCCGCTCAGAGACCGCGTCGCGGTCACCGTGCCGCCCAACTCCGCCGTGCTCGCCATCTCCTACACCGCCGCCGACCCGGTCAGCGCCGCCGCGGGCGCGCAGGCGTTCGCCAAGGCCTACCTCGCCAACCGCGAGGCGACGGCCACCCGCGCCCTGGACGCCCAGCTCAAGGTGCTCTCCGGCAAGCTGCGCGAGATCGACTCCCGGCTCGCCGCCACCGTCGCCGGCCTGCCCCGCACCGCCCCGGGCTCGGCGGCACGCACCATCGCCGGCCAGCGGCAGAACGTCCTGAGCCGGCAGGTCTACAACCTCACCGTCAAGTACGACGCCCTCAAGACCGTGGCGATCACCCCGGGCACCGTCATCAGCGACGCCCGCCCGCCCGCGTCGCCCTCCCAGCCGAGCCCTCCGCTCTACCTCGGCAGCGGGCTGTTCCTCGGCCTGCTCGCCGGGGCCGGCGCCGCCATGGTCCGCGACCGCTTCGACACCCGTCTCAGGACGGCCGCCGACATCGAGCGCCTCACCGGGCTGCCCGTCCTGTGCGAGGGTGAGAACGCCCGCGAGCTGCGCGAGCTGGCCATGGCCGTGGCCCGCCACCTACGCGACGGCGGCGAGTTGTTAGTGCGCGGTGTCTCCCCCGACACCGACCCCGAGCCGATCGCCGACGACCTGCGCGTGGCGCTCACAGGCCTGGCCCCGATCTGGGTGCGCACCGACCAGGCGGCGCGCGCCGACGCCGCGGTGCTGGTCGTCGAGCGCCGCGCCGCCCGGTCCAAGCAGCTCGCCCAGGCCGTCCGGCAGCTCAGGCGCACCGACACCGCGCCCCTCGGCGTGATCCTGCTGCCCTCGCCCGCTCCGCTGCCCCGCGGCCAAGCCTCCCTGCCGCACGGCCACCACCGTCACCCCGGCAACCCCGCCTCCCGCGCCTCATGAGACGGCTCCTGCGGCCGCCGCCCCCGGCACGCCGGCCGATCGCCGCGCTGTTCGTGGGCTACCCGCTGTGGTGGGCGCTCGGCTTCGGCGGCCTGTCCCTGGTGGTCCTGGCCGTCCCGATGGCCGTCGTGCTGTGGCGGCGGCGGCCGATCGCGGTGCCCAAGGGCATGGGCCTGTGGGCGCTACTCATCGCCGGATACCTGGTCAGCGCCCTCATGCTCGGCGAAATGCCGCCCGGCACCTACGGCGACCTCGGCGCCGGCCGCGTCCTTGGGTACGCGATGCGGCTCGCGCTCTACCTGTCCCTCATGATCATGGTGCTGTACCTGGGGAACCTCACCCCCGACGAGCTGCCGCAGCGCACGCTGGTGCGCATGCTCGGCGTGCTCTGCGTGACCACCGTGGCCGGCGGGCTGCTCGGCGTGCTCGCCCCCGGCTTCCAGTTCACCTCGCCGCTGGAGATGGCGCTGCCCGAGTGGATCGGCGGCAACTCCTACGTCCGCAACCTGATCCACCCGACGGCCGCGCAGGTACAGCACGTCCTCGGGCACGCCTCGCCGCGCCCCGAAGCGCCCTTCGAATGGGCCAACGCCTGGGGGAGCAACATCTCGGTGCTGCTCATCTGGTTCGTCGTCGGCTGGTGGACCTACGGCGGCACCGTCCGCCGCCTGCTGTGCGCGGCCGTCGTCGCGCTGGCCACCGTGCCCATCGTCTACTCCCTCAACCGCGGCCTGTGGATCGGCCTGGCCGTCACCGTCGCCTACGTCCTGGTGCGCGCCCGGTCGCGCACGGCGCTCGCGGTCGGCGCGGCCCTCGCGGCGGCGGCGCTCGCGTTCTGGGCCGGGCCGCTCGGCGCCATCGTCGCCCAGCGCCTGGACAGCCCGCACAGCAACCGCATCAGGGCCTTCACGGTCGCCGGCACGCTGGAGGCCGCCGCCCACTCGCCGGTCATCGGGTACGGCAACACCCGCAACGCCTTCGGCAACTACCAGACGATCACCACGGGCCGCACCGACTGGTGCGCCGAATGCGGCCACCCCCCGCTCGGCAGCGACGGGCAGCTGTGGCTGCTGCTGATCACTCAGGGCTACACCGGCGCCGCGCTGTACATCGCGTTCTTCGCCGGGGCCGTCCGCCGGTTCCGGCACGACCGCACCCCCATCGGCCAGGCGGGGACGCTGGTCATGATCCTGGTGCTGATGTACATGGTCGTGTACGACGGCCTGGTCACCGCGCTGATCCTCTACCTGGTCTCCTACGCCCTCCTCTGGCGCAACGCCCCCGTCCCTGGCACCGCGCCCCCCGGACCCGCCGGACCGCAAGCCCTCACCGCCCCGATCGGGACGAACGGCACGGCGGGCACCGAACCGATCTTGAACGACAACAGGGCGGTCACTGACCCGATGCGGACCGTCGGTGGCGTGACCCGCGGTCGTCTGCGGGCAGTCGGTAATGAGGCCGGTCGTCCGACACGGACCACCGGTACGACGACCACCGCACCAATGGAGGCGTTCCGGTGAGGGACTACCGCGCCCGTCTGGGCTATCTCGACCAGGTCACCACCCTGCTCTACCCGACCCCCGCTCCCACGCCGTCCCAGCCCCCACCCACGGCCCCCGGCACCGCGGTCCCCATCGACCCGGAGCCGGCCCACTCGTCCCCGACCCGCCACCCCACCTCCTCCACCACCACGGACCCCGCGATCGCCCCCGGCATGGACCCCGGCGCCGCCGAGGCTTCCGCGCCCTCCATCGCCTCCGCGCCCTCCAACGCCTCGGAGCCCTCCAGGGCCTCAGCGGCTTACAGCGCCTTCGGGGCCTCCGGAACCTCCAGCGCCTCCGAGACCTCCGGGGCCCGGGCGGCGTACGCCGTGCTGCCGAGCAGGTACCTGCCCCGGCGGCTCGTGCCGCGCTCCCGCTGGCTGCCGGGACGACGGCGCCTGCCGCACGGGCCGGGCACGATCGAGACCTACCTCAGCGAGGTGTTCTGCCGGCCCGTCAAGGTCATCGTGCACGTCCGGCCGGCCCGGCGGGCCAACCGCAAGCCCATCCTGGAGATCCGTTCCGGCTCCGGGGAGCCGCTCGCGTTCGTCAAGATCGGGGACACCGAGCGCTCCCGGTCGCTGGTCCGGCACGAGAGCGCGGTGCTCGAAGCGCTGGCCGGGCTGCCACTGCGGGTCGTCGCCGCGCCCACCGTGCTGCACCACGGCGTCTGGAACGGCCTCGACGTGCTCGCCCTGTCCCCGCTGGCCACGCGGCGGCGGCGCATCCCCGCGGCCCTGCTGGAGGACGCCGTCCACGAGATCGCCGCACTCGCCGTCCCCCGGGCCATGCCCGGCGAGGGCCACCCCTCTCCGTTCGTCCCCTCCCAGCGCCCCAGCGAGGACGACCTCGCCGACCCGGTGCCTCACCTCGCCACCGGCCACCCGGCGCGCTCTTGCCCCGCCGGCGGCGAGGTGAACGACGGCGCCGCACGCGTCCTGCGCCTCCCGGCGGACGGGCGGGGCGACCACGCCTGGCACGGCGACTTCTCGCCGTGGAACATGGCCCTCTCCCCCGACGGCCGCCTGGCCGTCTGGGACTGGGAGCGTTTCACCACCGGCGTGCCGCTCGGGTTCGACGCGCTGCACCACTTCTTCCAGCGGGCACTGCGCCGGATGCCTCCCCGGCTCGCCGCCGAGGCGTGCGTGGCGGGCGCCGTCCGCACGCTCGCGCCGTACGGCCCTTCGGCGGGCGCGGCGCGGTGGACGGCCGTCCAGTACCTGATCACCCTGGCCGACCGCCATGAGGGGGACGGCCACCAGCCGCTCGGCCCGCCGGCCGCGTGGCTCAACCCCGCCCTCGACCATCTGGAGGTCCTGCATTGAACCGCACGGTGAAGAGATCCGCGCACGCCCTGTCCCATACGGCGGGCCGGCTCACCGTGAGCGGGCGGCTCCTGCCGTCCTTCCTGATCGCCGGCGCTCAGCGCTGCGGCACCACCTCCCTGTACCGCGCCCTGGCACAGCACCCCCTGATCCTCAAACCCGTGCTGCGCAAGGGGGTGCACTACTTCGACATGGCCTACGGCAAGGGCTCCTCCTGGTATCGCGCGCACTTCCCGCTGAAGGTCACCGCGCACCGCCTGGAACGCAGGTTCGGCATCCGCCCGCTCAGCTTCGAATCCTCGCCGTACTACCTGTTCCATCCGATGGTCCCCTCGCGCATCGCCACCGACCTGCCGGGGGTGAAGCTGATCGCCCTGGTCCGCGACCCGGTCGAGCGGGCCTACTCGGCGCACGCGCACGAGGTGGCGCGCGGGTTCGAGACCGAGGCCTCGTTCGAGCGGGCGCTCGCGCTGGAGCCCTACCGCCTGGACGGCGAGGAGGAACGGCTGCGCGCCGACCCGGCCGCGCGCAGCCGCGCCCACCGGCACCACGCCTACGTCGCCCGCGGTCAGTACGCCGAACAGCTCGCGCGGCTGGAGCCGCTGGTGGGCCGTGACCGCATCCTGGTGCTCGACAGCGGGTCCTTGTTCACCGCACCCGAGCGCGCGTACGACCGGGTGCTGGAGTTCCTCGGGCTGCCCCGCCTCGGCGACCCGGTGTTCGAGCGGCACAACGCCCGCCCCCGCCCGTGCGACATGCCGGCGGGTCTGCGGCGACGGCTGTCGGAGCACTTCGCCCCCTGGGACGCCCGCCTCGAACCCTGGCTCGACGAGCGCCCCTCATGGCGCCCCTGACCCCGCACCCCATGCCTGTCGTCTCCGCCGGCGGAGCGGGCGCGACGCGATCGGTGGTCAAGGGCGGCGCGGCCGGGCTGGTGGGAGCGGCGGTGGCCGCGGGGTCGCAGTTCCTGATCGTGGTGGCCGTCACCCGCGGGTTCGACGCGCGAACGGCGGGCTGCTTCTTCACCGCGACCACCGTGTGCCTGATGGCGGCCGGCGTCCTGCGCCTCGACTGCGGCAACGGCCTGATCTACTTCATCGCCGGAGCCCACACCGCCACCCCCGCACAGGAACCCACCCCCGCAGGGCGCGCCACCCTTCGCGTATCCACGTCCGCCACCCCTGCCATGCCCGCCGCGCCCCGCGGATACCTGCGGGCCGCCCTGCTGCCCGTGGTCATCCTGTCCTTCGCCGTCGCGGCCCTCGTCGTCGCCTACGCGGACGCGCTCGCCACCGCGCTGACCCACACCGCGACCTCACTGCCCCACAGCGCAACTTCCCTGACCCCCGCCACGACCTCGTTGACCCCGGCCGTCACCGGTCCGCCTCCCACCGTGGCCGGCCTGACCCCCGCCACGACCTCACCGAGTCCCGTCACGACCGGCCCCGCCCATGTCGTATTGGGGACCACCGCGGCGCCCTCGCCCGGCGCTGACCCCGCTGTCGTCCTGCTCGGCGCGGCGCTGCGCGGGCTCGGTCTGGCGCTTCCCGTGATCGTCCTGGCCGACATCCTGGTGTCGGCGACCAGGGGCTTCGGGGTCATGCGGCCGACCGCGCTGTTGAGCGGGGTACTCCAGCCCGGCGCGCAGCTCCTCCTGGTCGGCGCCGTCGTCCTGGCCGGCGCAAGCGGCGTAGGTGAGGGCACCCGGACGCCCGGCTCCGCGTCCGGCACCGGGTGGCTCCTGGCAGCGGCCTGGGCGGCGCCCGCGCTGCCGGTGCTCGCGCTGAGCGCCTTCTGGTTGCGCCGGCGGATGCCCACCGGGCCGTACGTCCCCCGAGCGGCCCGCGCGTTCTGGCGGTACACCGGTCCGCGTGCGGTGGGCGGGGCGGCGCAGGCGGTGTTCCAGCGGCTGGACGTCGTCGTCGTGGCCGTGCTGGCCGGGCCCGCGCAGGCGGCGCTGTACACGGCCGCCACCCGGTTCAAGGTGGTCGGCCAGCTCGTGAACCAGGGGTTCGCCCAGGCAGCCCAGCCCCGGCTCGTCCGGGCCATGGCCGAGGGTGATCTCCCCCTCGCCCGCAGGTTGTACCAGATGACCACGATGTGGCTCGTCCTGCTGACCTGGCCGGTATGGCTGGGTTACGCCGTGCTCGCCCCCTGGCTGCTGCGGGCCTTCGGCGACGGCTACCCGGACGGAGCCGCCGTGGCCGTGGTCCTGGCCGCCACCATGATGCTGGCGACGGCGTGCGGCATGGCCGACGTCATGCTGATCGCCGCGGGACACACCGCCGCGAGCACGGCCAACATCCTGAGCGCGATCGCGGTCACCGTCGCGCTCGACGTCGCGCTCGTCCCCTCGCACGGGGCGCTGGGCGCCGCCCTCGGCTGGTCCGGCGGGATGTTCGCCAAGAACCTGATGCCCCTGGTGAAGATCGCCCGCTTGTACGGGCTGCGTCCCTTCGGAGCCCACAGCCTCCCCTCCCTCCGCCTCTGGCGCGCCGAAGAGGCGACGTGATGTCCGCCGGAGGGCCGCCATGAGACCTGGAAAGGCGACACGAGGCCCCCGCGGAGACGACGCGATGCTCGGAGAAGGCGAGATGAGCGACCGAGAAGGCGACACCGGCCCCCGAGGAGACACATGAAGCGCGCGCCGCGACCAGGCGACGTGACGCGAGAAGCGGCGCCCATCCTGGTCACCGGGCTGCCGCGAAGCGGCACGAGCTGGGCGGGCAAGATGCTCACCGCCGGGGGCGGCGCGGTGTACGTCAACGAGCCGCTCAACCCGCAGCGCCCGCCCGGGCGCTCCCCTGGCGTGCTGAACGCCACGGTGGAGCACCGGTTCCAGTACATCTGCCGGGACGACGAGGAGGCGTGGCGGCGCGCCTTCGCCGACACCGTGGCCCTGCGCTATCAGTACGTCGCCGAGCTGCGCCGCAACCGCTCGCCGGGCGATCTGGCGCGTCTGGCGAAGAACGCCTCCGCCTTCGCGCTCGGCCGGGCACGCCGCCGCCGCGCGCTGCTGGACGACCCGTTCGCACTGTTCTCGGCGGGCTGGTTCGCCGAGCGCCTCGGCTGCCGGGTGGTGCTGCTGGTGCGCGATCCGGCGTCCCTGGTGGCGAGCTGGCGGCGGCTCGGCTGGACCGTTCACCTTCACGAGCTGCTGGAACAGCCGCTCCTGCTGCGCGACCACCCGGTGGTCGGACGGGTGCGCCCGCTGGCCGGCTCCCCCGACCACGTCGCCGCGATCGCCACACTGTGGGCCGTGGCCCGGGAGGTCGCCGGGGAACTGACCGCCCGCCACCCCGCCGTCCGCCTGGTGTCCTACGAGCACCTGGCCGCCGATCCGCTCGCCGGCTACCGCGATCTGTACGCCTGGTGCGGCCTGCCCTGGACGCCCCGCGCGGCCCGGCGCGTCGAGCGCGCCTGCACGACCGGCTCCCGCGCGGCCCGCCCGCCGCACGACGCTCCCGCCGCGCGCCACGGCGACACCCGAACGGACGGCTCCACCCGGGCAAGCGGGTCCACTCGGACGGACGGGTCCACCCGGGCAGGCGGGTCCACCCGGACGGCTGGATCCGCTCAGGCGGACGGATCCCCTCGGGCGGGGGGATTCGCCTGGACGGGTCTGTCGCGTACCGCCTACCGCCGCATGGACTCGGCCAGCGCCGCCGCCCGCCCGCCCGCCGGGCTCACCGCCCAGGACCTCTCGCTCATCGAAGCGATCACGCGATGACGGCCGCTCGCGTGCGCGTCTTCGCCTCCCGGTGACACCGGCCGGCCCCCTCCATGCGTCAAGGCAATGTCATGGAGGGAATTGTCAGCACATCCATGCTGGTCAGAGGATAGGTGGCATGAACGAGAACCACTCGGTCCCCGTCGTCCGGCTGCACGCCGACGAGGACGGCGAATCCCACTTCACCGACGACAGCATGACGCTCGGCCTGGCCGAGTTCGCCCCGCCGGCCCCCGCCATCCTCGTCTCGCCGCCCACGGCGGCGGCGCGCTCGATGTTCCTCGCCCTGCCCGACAACTGGTCGAGCGAGGCGCATCCCGCGCCGCGCGAGCAGCTCATGGTGATGATGAGCGGCGCGATCGAGGTGACCGTCAGCGACGGCGAGACGCGTACGTTCACGACCGGGGACGTGATCATGATCGAGGACACCACGGGAAGGGGGCACACGACCAGGAGCGCCGCTCCGAACGCCCTCGCCATAGTCGTCCAAACGTAGATCGTCCCAACGCTCCGACGAAGACACAGCAGGCCGCCTGGGCAGACTCAGCGCATCACCTGCGCTTCCGCTGGGGACAACCGAGCCGCGCCGGCGGACTCAGACCATCACCAACGCCTCCGGCGAGAACAACCGGGCCGCGCGGACGGACTCAGACCATCACCAACGCCTCCGTCGGGGACAGCCGGGCCGCGCGGATCGCGGGGTAGAGCCCGGCCACGCCGCCGATGAGCACGGTGGCGGCGAGCGCGCCGGTCGTCGCCCACGCCGGCACGACGGTCGGCCAGCTCTGATAAGCGGCGTAGCCGGTGGTCACCGCGATGCCCAGGAGTACCCCGCCGATGCCGCCGAGCGCGGACAGCAGCAGCGACTCGGCGAGGAACTGTGTCCGGATCTGCCCTCGGGTGGCGCCGAGCGAACGGCGCAGGCCGATCTCGGACCGGCGCTCCAGCACCGAGATCACCATCGTGTTGGCGACCCCGACGCCTCCCACCAGCAGTGCCACCGCGCCGAGGCCGAGGAGCAGTCCGTTCAGGGTGGCGTTGGCCGCCCGGCTCGCGGCCAGGGCGTCCGAGGGCCGGGACACGCTGACGTCACCAGCCGCCTGCGGGTTGGCGGTGGCCGCCAGGACGGCGCGCACCGCCTCGACCTGACTGTCCTGCGACCGGGTGTAGACGGTGGTCGCCCGCCCGTCGAAGCGGAACAGGTCGGTGGCGGCCGGCCAGCCGATCAGGACGGCCGTGTCGAGCTCGGGTGCGAGCTTCACCTGGTCGAGCACGCCGATCACGGTGAACCGCTCGCCGCCGACCAGGATCATCGTCTCCGGCCCGGCCCGGCCGATGCCGAGCCGCCCGGCCGCGTCGGCGCCGAGCACCGCGGCCGGGTACCGGCCGGTGCCGCCGTTCAGCCAGACGCCGTTGCGCAGCGTCGCACCGACGGTCCCCGGCAGGCTCGCCCGGGCGGCCGACACGGTCAGCCCGCCGGTCTCCACCTTGGGGATCCTGTCCGAGCGGTACACCTTGGCGTCGCGGATCGCCCCGGTGGCGGAGACGGCGGTGACCGGTCCGATCCGCGCGATCATGGCCTCGGCCTCGGCGGGAAGCTTCGCCTCCTGACCGTCGAAGGTCTGGCCGGGGACGACCGTGAGCAGGTTCGTGCCGAGCGCGGCGAGCTGCCGTTCGAGCTGTTCCCGCGAGGAGGACGAGATGCCCACCACCGCCACCATCGCGGCGATGCCGATCGCGATGCCCAGCGCCGAGAGCAGTGCCCGGGTCGGCCGGTTGCGCAAGCCGGTCGCGCCGACCCGGACCACCTCACGCGGGGACAGCCGGGCGGGCGTGAGCCGGGGGCGGGTCTGCCGGCCCGTCATGACGTGGTCACTCCCGCCTCGTGCGGCATGGTGACGGTGTCGCCGACCATCCTGCCATCGCGCATCAGCACCTGCCGGTCCAGCCGGGCCGCGATGTCCAGGTCATGCGTGATGACCACGACCGTCGTGCCGGCGGCGTGCAGCTCCCGCAGCACGGCCATGATCCCTTCGCCCGAGGCGGAGTCGAGGTTGCCGGTCGGCTCATCGGCGAGCAGCAGCGCGGGGTCGCCGATCACCGCCCGGGCGATCGCCACCCGCTGCCTCTCACCGCCGGACAATTCATGCGGCTCGTGGTCGAGCCGGTGTCCGAGGCCCACCCGCTCCAGCGTCGCCCCGGCCCGCCGTCGCCGCTCCCTCAGGGCGACCCCGGCATAGAGCAGGCCGTCGGCCACGTTGTCCAGCGCCAGCACGCCCGAGGCCAGGTGGAACTGCTGGAACACGAAGCCGATGCGGGTCGCGCGCAGCGCCGACAACTGCCGGTCGGACAGCCGCGACACGTCGTGGCCGTCGACCACCACCCGGCCGGAAGTGGGCCGGTCGAGCGTGCCCAGCACGTGCAGCATGGTGGACTTACCCGAGCCGGACGGGCCGACCACCGCGACCAGCTCGCCGGCGCCGATGGTCAGGGTGACGCCGGCGAGCGCCCGCACACCGCCGGGGTACACCTTCGTCACGTCGGTCAGTTCGATCATCGCGGCATCCCCACGGTCGTGCCCTCGCGCAGCCCGTCGCCGGTGATCTCGACCCGGCCGTTCGCGAACAGGCCGGTCTTCACCTTGACGTAGCGCGTGGCGGATCCCTCGACCACCTCGACGCCGTAGCCGCCCTCGGCCAGCGCCACGAGCGCCGCGACGGGCACGGTGAGCACGTCCTCGCGCTCGGCCGCGGTGAAGACCACGCTGACCACGGCCACCTCGATCCCCGCGGCCGCCTTGGCATCGCGCAGCCCGATGATCGTCTCGATCGAGGTCTCCGCCTGCCCTCCGGAGCCGGTCGGCCGCAGGACCACCGTACGGACCCGCTCCACCCGGCCGGCGACCTTCCGGCCGTCGGGCATCTGGACCCGTACCCGGACCCCCTTGCGGGCCAGCCGCTGCTTGGACACCTCCAGCCGGGCGGTGACCTGGCGGCCGGTCCCGGTGTACCGCAGGACCTCCTGCCCGCCGCCGGTGGACCGGTTCACCCCCGCCGAGACGGCGTCGATCCGGATCCTGCCCGGGGCGAACACCACCCGCCCCAGCTCGACCTGGCCGGTCCGCGGCAGGCCGAGATCCTTCTGCCATCGCCGCACCGCGACCGAGGTGCTCCACGTGTAGGTCTTGTCCACCGTGAACCCGCCGTAGCCGAGCGTCTTGAGGTTGCGTTCGAGCTGCCGCACGTCCGCGCCGGTGACGCCTGGAGCGAGCGTCCGGTAGGCGGCGACGTCGCCGTACATGAGCACGACCGGTGTGTCGTCCACCCGGTAGATCCGCCGGCCCCTGGCGATGACGTCGCCGGGCAGAGGCATCTTGGTGACGACACCCGCGATCCGGCCGGCCAGGACGGTCTCGGCACGGTAGCCCAGATCACCTGGCACCTCGTCGGTGTCCAGCATCGTCATCCGGGTCACCTGGGCGGTGGCCGGCGGCAGGTTCGCCGCGGCCGGCGCACCCGTGCCGCCCCCGCCGCCGAACCCGCCGCCGCCGAATCCGACCGCGCCCGCGGTCGCCGCACCTGCCGCGAGCAGGACCGCGCCGAGCACCGCGACGGTCCCGCCGCGCCTCCGCCGGGCGGCGCGGTCTCTCACCGGCACGACGTCACCCGTCCCTTCTCCGTCATCCGTGCCTTCGCCGTCGCTCGCGCGTTCGCCGTCGCTCGCGGGCACGGCGTCGTCCGCCAGCGCCACATCGCCCGTCCGTTCTCTGTCACCCGCCGGCACCGCGTCGCCCGTCCGTTCTCTGTCGCTCGCCGGCGCCACGCCGCTCACGGGCTCTGCCGCGGGCTCGGCCGCGCCGACGCGGCCGCCGCGTCCTCCCGCGCGTCGCAGGTCTCCTTCGCCGCGGGGAACCGGGGGTCGTTCTCCACCGACGGTTCGATCTCGAAGTGACCGTCGGGCTCCGGATCAGGAAAGTCCGCCACCCCCTGCTCCCGCATGCACTGGGCGAGCACGCGCGACAGCCCCTGCTTCAACTGCCGCACGTCGGCCGGCAGGACGGGGCGGAGGCTCTCGCACGCCTGCTGTGCCTTCTCCAGCACGTTGCCGTCCACCGCGTCCTTGGCGAGCCCCTGGTAACGGATGCCGTCACCGTGATTGACCACCGGATCCGGCTGCGGCACCCCGTGCTCCCGCATGCACCGCGCCCACCTGATTCCCTGGTCCAGGAGGCTGAGGCTCGCCGTCGCCGTCGGCGCGGCCGAGCCGCCCGCCGAGGCGACGTGCTCGCCGTCGGCCGGTCGGGTACAGGCGGCCGTCGCCACCAGCAAGAGCGGTAGCAGGCAGCCGGCCAGTAATTGCGTTCTCATCGGTGTTCTCCTCTGGTCCTGTCGGCCCAGTGGAGCAGGACGCCGGCAACCCGGTCGTCACAGAGCGGGTAACACCGGTGTAATGCGCGATCGCGGATACTGCGGTCAGGGAGGGTGCAGGGGTGCGAGTGCTGCTCATCGAGGACGAAGTACTGCTGGCCGAACAGGTCGCCGACGGGCTACGGGATCAGGGCATCGCGGTCGACCTCGCGGCCGATGGGCTCGACGGCCTGCACAAGGCCGGCGCGAACCGGTACGACGTGATCGTGCTCGACCGTGACCTGCCGCTCGTCCACGGCGACCAGGTGTGCACCGCGTTGGCCGCGGGGGGCGCTGACGCCCGCGTCCTCATGCTCACCGCGGCGGGCGAGGCGGCGGACCGGGTCGCCGGCCTCATCCTCGGCGCCGACGACTACCTGGCCAAGCCGTTCGTCTTCGACGAGCTGGTGCTGCGGATACGCGCTCTGGCCCGCCGCGCCAACAACGCTCCACGGGTCCTGCGGCGCGCCGGCCTGACCTTCGACACCGCGCGGCGCGTCGTCACCCGCGACGGCCGGATCATCCCGCTGACCACCAAGGAACTGGCCGTGCTGGAGATCCTCATGAGCGCCGACGGAGGCATGGTCAGCGCCGAGAACCTGCTGGAACGGGCATGGGACGAGCACGCCGACCCCTTCACCGCGACCGTGCGGGTCACCATCGCCCGGCTGCGCCGCAAACTGGGCGACCCACCGCTGATCGAGACCGTCATCGGCGCAGGGTACCGGCTGTGAGGCGCCGCCGAAAGCACCCGTCGATCCGGCTGCGGCTGACCCTCGTCTACGCGGTCGTGCTCGTGGCGACCTGCGCGGCGCTCCTCGCGCTCAACTACGCCCTGCTCTACCAGAGCCTGTACACCGACAGCATCGGACGCCGCCCCTCGGCCGGGGCGACGGGCGACACTTCGGCCGGAGAAGACTCGCTGCTGAGGGACGAGAAGTCCAGCGCCGGCGACCCCGCGAGGTTCGACGAGATCAAGCAGAGCGGCCTCGACCGGCTGCGGGCCGACACGCTGCTGAAGAGCGCCGGAACCTCGGCGATCGCACTGGCGGTCACCGCCATGCTGGGACTCGGAGTTTCCTGGGTCGTCGCCGGGCGCATGCTCCGGCCGCTGCGGACGCTCACCGCCACGACCCGGCGGATCTCCCAGGACCGGCTGCACGAGCGCGTCGCGCTCACCGGACCGCGCGGTGAGCTCAAGGAACTGGCCGACACCTTCGACGAGATGGTGGCCAGGCTGGAAGCCTCGTTCAACAGCCAGCGGAGGTTCGTCGCCGACGCCTCGCACGAACTGCGCACCCCGCTCGCGATCGTCCGTACAGGTGCCGAGGTGCTGCTCGGCAAGCGGGAGAGCACGCCCGCCCAGTGGGAGGCCATGGCACACAACGCGCTGACCGCGGCCGGCCGGGCCGAACGGCTGCTGGACGGCCTGTTGGCACTGGCCCGCAGCGACAGCGGCGTCATCGCCCACGAGCCGTACGACCTGGCGGTGGCGGCGGCCGTCGCGGTGAGCGAGGCGGACGACGAGGCCGAGCGCGCCGGCCTGGACGTCACCACCGACCTGCGTCCCGCCCTGGTCGACGGCGACCCGGTCCTGCTCGAACGCCTGGTGCGCAACCTGGTGGACAACGCGATCCGGCACAACCGGGAAGGCGGCTGGGTCGAGGTCACCACCGGCCACGGCGCGGCCAACGGTCGTGAAGCGATCGACGGTCGTGAAGCGATCGACGGTCGTGAAGCGATCGACGGTCGCGACGTGGCCGATGGACGCGGCATGGTCGACGGTCGTGACGTGACCTATGGACGCGGCATGGCCGATGATCGCGACATTGCCGACGATCGGGGCGCGGCCGGCGGGGTAGCGGTGGTCACGGTGCGCAACAGTGGCGAGGTGATCCCTCCCGCGGAGGTCGACCGGCTGTTCGAGCCGTTCCAGCGGCTGGCGTCCGGCCGCGCCGCGGGCTCCCGGTCGACCGGTCTGGGCCTGGCCATCGTCAGGTCCATCGTGCACGCGCACGGCGGCACGGTGACGGCGGCGCCGAACGCCGAGGGCAGCGGACTGGCCGTCACCGTCACGCTGCCGGCATCGACCCGGGCTGAAGGGGAGGCGGCCCGGCGAAGGTGAGGGCCACCGCACCAGCGGCCGGGCCACGCAGCCCAAGGATCAGCGTTGGCCATCCGCGAACAGATCGAGAACACACGATCCATCGCACCGCCGGTTGATGTGGCCCCGCTCGCCTTCCAAGCCGCGCCAGAGCATGTACCGCAGATGATCACGGTGATCGCGTTAGATGATCCCTCGTGGTCAGGCGTGGTGACCCACCATCGGAGCCCTGACGCGTCGGCTCCGCCACCTCGAATCGTCAGACGCGTTCTAGCGGTCTGGCCTGAGCCTGCGGGCGGCGTGCCGGAGGAGGCACGAAGTGAGCAGGCGCAGCGCGAAGGGGAGATCGTCGACCAGGTAACGGCGGGCGAGCCGGCCGGGCTCGGCAGCCAGGCGGAACAGCCATTCGAGGCCGGAGCGCCGCATCCACTCGGGCGCCCGCCGCACCGCCCCGGCGGCGAACCCGATGGCCGAGCCGCAGCCGACGAACCACGTGTGGGGGAGGTCGGCGCGGAGCAGGCCGATAAGGCGATCTTGCTTGGGGAAGCCCAGACCCACGAACACCAGGTCGGGACGGGCTCGCAGCAACGCCTCCCGCACGGCGGCGAGCCCTTCCGCCGAGGTCTCGAACCCGAACGGAGGCGACACCACCCCGGCGACGCGCAGCCCCGGATGACGGTCGCTCAGCACCTCGGCGGCGCGTACGGCGACGCCGGGAAGCCCTCCGACGAGGTAGACCGACAGCCCGGCGGACGCGGCCGCCGCCGACAGCGACCAGATCAGATCGGCCCCGGTGATGCGCTCGGGCACCGGGGTGCCCAGCAGCTTGGACGCCCAGACCAGCGGCATGCCGTCCGGCACGGCGAGGTCGGCGCCCTCGACGATGGCCCGCACCTCGGGGTCGCGGGAGCAGGCCCGGCAGATGTCGACGTTCGGGGTCACGACGTGCCCGCCCCGCCCCTGCCGCAGGGCCGTGACGACATGCTCGACCACCTGCTCCTCGGTGAGCGTGTCGACCGTGACCCCCGCCACCGTGACCCGCGCCCGGCCGCCGAGCCCCGCGCCAACGGCACCGCCGACGGCTCCGGCGGCCCCTGAGGACATGGCGGTTTCCGCCGAACCGGCGGCTCCCGCGATGGCCACCGAACCGGGGCCTCCGGCGGCGTCCGCGATGTCTGCGGCAAGAGGGTGACCGGGAAGTGTGCGGGGCGTCATCAGATGCCGTGCCCTCGGGTGTGCAGCAGGCCGAGCATGGTCTGCGCGGGGACCAGGCCGGAGGCGACCGCGAGGGCTATGGGGACGCGCGGCTCGCCCCGGCGGGCGGCGAACGCGCGGCGCGCCCACCGCCATGCGGCCGCACGGCGTCCGAGCGCCGCGTGGTGGAAGGCGAGCTGGCCGTAGATGCGCGCGGCTCCGCGCGGGTCGGCGGCCAGGTAAGGATGACGGGCGAGCATCCATTCCAGGCCGGCGATGCGGTCGGCCCACCGTGTCGCGTACGCGGAACCGCCCCAGCGGACCCGTACCAGGGGCCGGTCGACGTAGGCGATCGGGTGGCGGCCGACGGCGCGCAGGGCGAGGTCCCAGTCTTCGTTCTGCCCGCCGGGGGCGCTCTCGTCCGGCCAGATCGAGCCGCGCCTGAACAGGAAGGTCGAGGAGTGCACCATCACCATGCGGGAGCGGGTGAGATGCCGCCTGGTCACCTGGTCGGTGCCGGCGAGGCGGACGACGCGGCGCGAACCGTACTCGACCTCGATGGCGCACCCGGCGAACTCGGCGTCCGGGTCGGCGTCGAGCGCCGCGAGCTGGGCGGTCAGCTTGCCGGGAAGCCACACGTCGTCGTCGTCGCAGAAGGCCACCAGATCGGTGTCCAACGCGGCGATGCCGGTGTTACGGGCCCCAGGCAGCCCAGGACTCAACCGATTGGCCACCACCCCGACCGCACCACTATCCGATCCCGACAGCGCAAGATCCGGCCGATTGACCACGACTCGGACCGCACCACGGTCACCCGCCCCCGGAACCCCAGGACCCGGCCGATCAACCGCCACCTGGACCGCATCCTCGGCGGCCTGGGCCGTGCACGGCGTCGCTTGGGGTGCGCCGTCGGACAGTTGTCGGGCGACCGCCCGCACCTGAGCGGGACCGTCGACGACCACGATGACGTCCGCGGCCTCGGGGCGGGTCTGCGCCAGCACGGAGGCCACCGCCGCGCGGAGCAGCCGGGGCCGGTCACCGCGGGTGGGGACGACCACGCCGACCGACGGGCTCATCGGCACTCCTGGGCGGTGACGCCGGTGGTGAGCCACGGGCCGGCCGCGGGCTCGGGCACGGGCTCCGCGGCATGCCGATCGCGTACGCGGTAGCCGTACTGGAGCATGAGCGGCCAGGTCAGCGCGGTGACGAGCCATCGGTGACGCCAGGCCAGGTGGTCACTCCAGGAGTCGTCCCTCGCGAGTTGGAGCGGGCCGGCCCTGAAGCGCATGGGGTTGCCGGCGCAGGTGTGGGACTTGGACAGTTCGGCGAGCCCAGGACGCAGGAAGGGCAGGTCGCCCCCGTCCAGCCGCAGATCGGCGAGCAACGCGCCCAGCACTGAGCGCGGATCGGCCAGCAGGTCTTCGTACCTGACGCGGATCACCCTGCCGCCGCGCCGCGCGAGCAGCTCGAAGGCGAGGTTCTGCACGACCCAGTGAAGGGAGGTGCGCCACGGCCGCCAGCGGGTCATGCGGGCGCCGTTCTCGGGCCTGCTCACCCGCCGGTCCCACGAGTGCGCGACCGCCCGGGGATCGCGGACGAGGTGCACCACGCTGAGATCGACGACCGGGGAGGTGCTCAGGCAGAAAGCGAGCGAGGCGTGCTTGCTGGAGTCGACCACGACCGGGGCGGCGGCGACCTGCGCGGCCGCCTCGTAGACGCGCGTGTAGGCCCGGGTGTACCCGCTGAGACCGACCCGGCAGCGGCGGCGAGCCAGCGCGGGGATGTGTCGCGTGCGGTCGACCCGGCGCCGCAGGGTCAGCACTCGATCGGCCAGGCCTGGGGACCACCCGCCGAACGCGCGCAGGCCGACCCTCCGCCAGAACGCGCACGAGGTGAACGGCTCACCGCATCCGCAGGGCTCGCGCGAGCACACACCGCGTTCCCACAGATGAACGACCTCGCCGAGCGGCGTGACGCCGGGCATCTCGCCGAGCAGCCGCTCGAGCAGCGTCGTCCCACTGCGCCCCAGCCCACCGATGAAGACCACACGAACAGCCACTGCGACGGACCCCCGATGGACGGCCATTACACAACGTGCACAGATTAGCGCGCACAGTAATCATGGCGTGCCGAAACAGTAAAGGATCTACCTCCTTTTCCCGCCGTCCACCATGTCCTCCCTAAGGCCACACGGCGGAAGCCACGACAGCGTCCGCCCAGGCCGATCGGCCCGCCATCGCACATCGGCCCCACACCGCCATTCCCTGTGGACAGCTCGACGGCGCCGCCGCGGCTACGGGATGAGGGTGCGGCCGGCCCGGGCATCGCGTGCCCCACGTCACACCGCATCCCACATGGACACCTTGACGGCGCCGCGGCGGCGAACTGGAAGTGCGGTGAGCCCGGTATCGCGCGCGCCACATCAGCGTCACACCGCATCCCACATGGACACCTTGACGGCGCCGCGGCGGCCGGATGGGGGTGCGGTGAGGCCGACGCCGGTGGGCGGTGGGGATGTGGGCCATGGTGCTTGTGCCGGTGTGAGATTGATGGTGGGGGTTGACAGGGTTTGCGGGGACGGCCTGTAATGATCCGCGTGTCGTTGTGACGTCGACCGTGAAGGCGACGGGCAGGACGGCACCCGACCTATAGGGGATGATGTCGTGAGTTCTTACTCCACAGGCCGCGCCTGATCATCGCGTCGCGCCCGCGCGTCGTCCCCTCCTCCGGTGGCACAAGCTCCCTCCGGCGGTCCAGAGCCGTTTCCGGCGGCACAGAACTCCTTTGGGTGGCACAAACCCGCCTCCCTCGGAGAGTCGCCCTCGCTTCTGACCGCCCGGTGACGGATGCGCCGCTCCGGCGGCCCGACCACGCGCGGTGACGTCACGCCGTTCCACCCCCAGTACGGCCACAGCAGTGCGCCGCGTGCCGACGCGGTTCCGCACGTCCGCTCCACCGTCGTCCGGTGTCCTCCCAGCACGGGCGTACGGCGGCGCGTCGCGCGTGGATCCGCCCCAGGCCCGCCGGACACCGGCCGTTCACCCATCACCGCGGCGCGACCGCAGACCAGAAGTCGTCGGGCCGCAGCCGCGGACCGTAGACCACCGCGGCGCGACCGCGGACGAGTAATCGCCGCGGCGCGTCCGCGGACCCGAACACGCCAGGAGCAGATCTGACCATGCCCGAAAACTGGAACCAAAAGATCATCGATGAGTTCCGCGCCAACCGCGGGAAAGTGGGCGCCCCCTTCGAGGACGCGCGGCTCCTCCTGCTGACCACGACAGGGGCCAGAACCGGAGCCCGTCATACGACCCCGGTCGCCTACCTGCCGGACCGCGAGCGGCTGGTCATCATCGCCTCGGCCGCCGGCAGTCCGAAGCATCCCGACTGGTACCACAACCTCCTCGCCCATCCACGGGTCACCGTCGAGAACGGGATCTTCACCTACGAGGCGGACGCGGTCGTCCTGGAAGGGGAGGAACGCGAGGAGATCTTCGCCCGCGCCACCGAGGCGGACCCGGGATGGGCCGCCTACCAGGCCAAGACCTCCCGGATCATCCCGGTCGTCGCCCTGCGCCCCCTCGGCCCGCCTCCCCCCTCCGGCGCGCCGGGCGACTTCCTCAAGGCCGTCCACGACGCCTTCCGGCGGGAGCTCGCGCTCATCCGCAAGGAGGTCGCCGCGTCGGGCCGGAGCCTCGGGGCGCAGTTGCGCGTCAACTGCCTGACCGTCTGCCAGGGGCTCCACCACCACCACCTGATGGAGGACACCTACATGCTCCCCACCCTCGGCGAGCGGCATCCGGAGCTCGCCTCGCCTCTGGCGCGGCTGCGCGAGGAGCACGAGACGATCAAGCGGCTGCTGGACGAGCTGCAGAGCCTGCTCTCGGGCGAGGGGTCCGCTCCCGGCACCGCCGTCGGCACCGCTCCTGGCACCGTTCCCGGCACCGCTATTGCCACCGCCCCCGACACCGCCTCCGTGCTCGCCGACGTGGAACGGCTCACCGCCGAACTGGAAGCCCACCTGGACTACGAGGAGGAGCACCTCATCCCCGTTCTGAACGGCGTCGCCCCCTGACCGATCCCCCGCCGGAGTCCGCCGCCCCGGAGGCCGGTCCGGGGTGGCGGTTCGCCGGATTCGTCTAGTCCGTTCTGAGCTGGGCGAACAGGCGGGCGGCGTCCGGCTGGAGCCATTCGAGGCGGTTGCGGTCGGCAGGGTAGGGACGTACCGGCATGATCATGATCCGGACGGAGCCGGCGCCGTTCGCCCGAACGCCCTGCATGATCGTGAGGAAGGTGTCGAAGTCCATGTCGACGTCGGTGGTGAAGGCCCTCCGCGCGGCCTGGAACAGCGGTAGCAGCTTGTCCGGTTCGTCGACGCTGGCCAGCACCCGGTCCAGCAGAGGACTCAGGAGCGCCTGCTGCCGTCGAATTCGCGAGATGTCGGACCCGTCGCCGAGCGCGTAACGGGTCCGCACGTACGCCAGCGCCTGCTCGCCTCTGAGCAACTGCCGGCCGGCGGGCAGGTCGAGCTTGGACTTGGGGTCCTTCACCGCCGTGGGCAGCGTGACCTCCACCCCGCCGAGCGCGTCGATCATGTCCTTGAACCCGGAGAAGCGCATCTCCACCGCGTGGTCGACGCGGACCCCGGTGGTGCTCTCGACGGTCTTCCAGGCGCAGCTCAGTCCCCCGGCGGCGAACGCCTGGTTGATCATGTCCGTGCGTGCGGGGATGTCCTGACCGGACCGCGACCGGCACGCCGGAATGCGGACCATGGAGTCCCGGGGCAGGCTGATCACCTGGACCTTCTTACGGTCCGCCGCCACGTGCACCAGCATCATGACGTCGCTCCGCTCGCCGAGGGAGCCGGCGGGCATGCCCTTCGGCCCCGGCCGCTGGTCGGAGCCCACGACGAGCACGTTGAGCGCGCCGCCGCCCGGCTTCGCGGGCCGGTCCCAGGTCGGCGCGGACACGGTCGTCCCGGCGGGCGTGGCGCCGCGGAGCAGCACCGTGGGCACGATCACCAGCGCGGCGGTGACGGCGGCGGCCCCCGCGAGCGCCACCCACCCCGCCCCGCGCCGTGGCCGTGCGAGTGCCGCCCATCGCTCGCGCCGTCCGAAGGGGGCCCGGTCAGGGGTGGCGCCCGTGGGGGCCCGATCGGAGGACGTCTCGGAGGCGGCGGCGATCACATCGAGGAGCCGGCGGCGTTGCCCGGCCAGCGTCGCAGGGGGCTCGTGTTCCAGGTCGCGGCCGAAGTCGCGCAGCACCCTCAGCTCGTCCATCGGTCCTCCTCCTGCTCGTGCATGGGGTTGGTGTCGCCGAGGACGGCGCGCACCTTGCGCCTGGCCCGGTTGAGGCGCGAGCGGACCGTGCCGATCGGGATGCCGAGCGCGTGGGCGACCTCCTCGTACGACAGGTCCCCCCAGGCGATCAGCAGGAGGACGTCACGGTCGCCCTGGGACAGCCCCGCGAGCGCCGGGGCCAGCACCGACCTGGACGCTCTCGCGGTCACCTCGCTCGCGACCTGCTCGGCGTGACCCTCCACGACGGCGTCCACGGGATTGCGCATCAGGGCGCGGTAGCGGGCCGCCTCGGCGCGGTGGTGCCGGGACACCAGCTTGGTGACGATGCCGAACAGCCAGGGCCGCGCGTCGGGATAAGCCAGGTCATAGTGGTCCCGGCGGCCGAACGCTATGAGGAACGTCTCGCCCACCAGGTCCTCGGCGACCTCGGGGCCGAGCCGGCGGGAGACGTACCGGTAGAGCATCGCGGCGTAGCGGTCGAACAGCGTCGCGAACGCCTCCGGTCGTCCTCTGGACTCGGCGATCAGGTCCGAGTCCAGGACGCTCCTTGCGGTGGGGGGTGCGGTCATCGTCGGCACCATGGCATCGAGCCGGCCTTCCCGTGGGGGATGTGTCGCCCATGTCTCTCCACAACCCCCGGGACGAGTTCACGCCCCGTCCCGCGAGCGCACGTCCCGCCGCCGGAACCCCCGGTCCGAGCGCACGTCCCACCGCCGGCACCGCCCGTTTCGCGAGGCGAACCTAGGAACCGGGCGTCCGTGGGCCCCGGTACGGCAGGGTGTGGCTGTAGACGATGTTCGTCGTGGTGCTGCCGAAGCCGGCCAGCTCGTCGACGACCTTCTCCATGTGGACCATGGAGGTGGCCGCGACCTTCAGCGTGTAGCAGTCCTCGCCGGTGGTGCGCAGGCACTCCAGGATCTCCGGGCGTTCCGCCAGCATCCGGTGCAGCGGCTCGTGACGGCTGCCGGGGTACTTCAGGCGCACCACGGCCAGCACGGCGAGGCCGACCTTCGGCAGGTCGATTTCGGCCCGGTATCCGGTGATGACGCCCTCGGCCTCCAGCCGCCGCACCCGCTCGGTCACGGCGGAGGCGCTCAGGCTCACCCGGCGCCCCAGCTCGGTGAGCGGTACGCGGCCGTCGCGCTGGAGCTCGGCCAGGATGGACCAGTCGGTCGCATCAAGATTCACGGCCATTCGCCGAATATACCGGCACATATCCCGGCTGAACGGCTCCAACGCCGGGAACAGTCCCTTCCTGCGATCATGGCGGCTGGCTAGCCTTAAGCTGTGCGAATAGGCGTGAACGTCCCGAATTTCGGCCCCGGCACCAACCCCGGAACGCTACGGCAGTGGGCACAGACCGTCGAGGGCCTCGGCTTCGACCTGCTCATGGTCTCCGACCACCTCGTGGTGACGCCGGACGTCGCCGAGCAGTACCCGCCGCCGTTCTACGAGCCGTTCACCACGCTGGCGTGGCTGGCCGGCATCACCCACCGGATCCGGCTGGGCACGACGGTGCTGCTGCTCCCCTACCGCCACCCGCTGCTGACCGCCCGCATGGCCGCCAACCTCAACCAGCTCAGCGGCGGACGGCTGGTCCTCGGGGTGGGGGTCGGCTGGGCCCGGCAGGAGTTCGCCGCCCTCGACGTGCCCTACGAGCGGCGCGGCGCGCTGACCGACGAGAACCTGCGCGCCATCCGCGCCGCCTGGGAGAACGAGGAGGACTACCAGGCGGCGGGCATCCCCATCTGGGTCGGCGGCAACAGCGACGCCGGTATGCGCCGGGCCGTCCGCTTCGGCGAGGCGTGGCACCCGTTGCGCTTCACCATGCCATGGCTGCGCGGGGCGCTGGAACGCATTCGGGAGTTCGCCCGCGAGCAGGGACGTCCGGTTCCCGAGCTGGTGCCGCGCATCGCTCTTCAGGTCACCGACATGCCCGTCGCCTCCCCCGACCGTCTCGCAGGCGTGGGAACCGCCGACCAGATCGACGAGGACCTTCGCGAACTGCGCGACCTGGGCGCCACCACCGTCGTCCTCGACCCGTTCGACGGCGACCCCGACGAGACCCTGCGCCCCGAGCGGGCCTGGCACGCCCTCGCGACCGTGGCGAGCCGGTGGACCACGACCGAACAGACCGTGGAGGACTGACCATGACACACCAGGACGAAGAACTGCTGCGCCGGGCCATCGAGCTGGCCGCCAAGGCACGCGCCGGCGGCAACCCGCCGTTCGGATCGCTGCTGGCAGGCCCGGACGGCGCCATCCTGGCCGAGGACCACAACACCTCCCTCACCGACCGGGACATCACCGCCCACCCGGAGCTCAAGCTCGCCCGCTGGGCCGCCCGCGAGCTCGACCCGGCAACGGCGGCGGCCACCACGATGTACACCAGCTGCCAGCCCTGCGGCATGTGCGCCGGCGCGATCGCCCGCTCGGGCCTGGGCCGGGTCGTCTACGCCCTGTCCGGCGAGCAGCTCGACACCCTCAAGCCGCCCGGCACCGCCTTCACCGACGCCCCCGCCGAAGGCCCCGCCCTCTTCGACGAGGCCCGCGTCCCGGTGGAGGGCTACTACCGCTAGCGCACCCCTTGTCGAAGGCCGTAGCTCCGCTCGCCTGAGTGGCACGCCCCTTCAACCTCGCCCAATTGGACTGAGCGGCCGTGTCGGCAATCGCTCTGCGTCAGAGTGAAGACGCCCCGGACGGGGGGCGTCCGCCGACATGCCGCGAGACATCACGACTCGGCGCGATAGGGCTGAGTCGGATGAGACTCAGGGGGCTTCCGCAAGTCGCGGTCGCATCCAAGGGTAGGGATCACTGAGCGGCTTCCGTCTTGCTCGCCGACCCTGCTGTATTTGCTGGAGTGGCTCGCCGGCTGTGTAATAACGCCCTCTTCCATTGCCGTGTGGTATAAGGAGTCCGGAGCCAGCGAGGGCTGCCAGGTCACGGGTAGCAGTCTGCTCCTCAACACCCGTACGCTTCAGATAGCCCGCCCGCCGCACCCGATAGCCCAAGACAGCTTCAAACATCGGCTCGATCGCGCGTTCGGGAAGCGCGTGCTCCGAGATGAGGGCGTCGAGTTCGATCCATGTAGTTCCAGCCTCTTCAACTCGCTGAGCCACCGTCTGAGCTTGCATGTGATGGGCGCGGAGGTTGAAGGAGATCCAAAGATGTGCATCGTCGCGTGGCTGCCATGAGCCCTGACCGGTGAGAGCAAGGGCAGCGTAGTAGTCTTCAGTGTTCGCTCCAAGCCACTCTTCGATGCTAGAGAACTCAGGCTCGCCGATGTCTGACCTCGTCAGTACAGATGTTGCGAGGGCGCGAGCCATACGCCCGTTCCCGTCGCGAAATGGATGAATCATTACTAGATTCAAATGTGCCATCGCCGACCGTACGACGGGATCGATGTCCGAATTGGAGTGAAGGCTTTCGACGAGTGCATCCATGAGTGCCGACACGTCGTCCGCATCGGGGCCTTCGTAGACCACCATATCCGAGCGCTCATCATGCACGAATACCGGGCCTTTGCGATAGCGGCCGGGTGACTTAGTTGGATCATGACGTAGCATCATGTAATGCATTGCGCGAATCTCGGTAGCGTCGAAGGTTGAGTAGTCATCTTCGCCCATTGCGAGCACATAGCCCAGAGCGTGACGATAACCCTGAATTTCAAGAAAAGTGCGCTCATCGGCACTGATCGGTTCCTCGTCATCGAGAGCGGCTGCGGCATCATCCTCGGCGACTTGATAGCCTTCGATACTGTTTGATCCTCTGATAGCGCGAGCAAGCGCAGATCGACGCAAGCCGCCCTCCCAACGCTTTGGGGTCTTCAGCACGTGCCGAAGCTGCTTGCGCATCTGATGGATCTCGGCCAGCACCGCGCGGTCCTCAGTGGTCAGGGAAGGCGTTGCATAGATCGCGCGATGTTGCGAAGAAGACTTCATGTAGACATCCTACGCCCGCGATGACTGCATGAACTAAACAAGCAGTCAAACTGCTTCGACGAAGATCGCTTGCGAGGGGCTGGCCATGCCTGTCTGAACTCACTGTCCGTAAGCTCCCGTCTGAGCGTCGATCCATCCGCCCGCTCTGAGCTCTGCTGGACGGCCCGTCGGCAGGTGATTCACCACCCGCCGCCTGGTCAGCCCGCCGCTTCCGTAGCGCCGACGCTCGTGCCGGCCGGGTGACCGGCCGGCACGATGTGTCACCCATCGGCCGGGCGGCCGGCCTCCTCGATCACCTCGAGGGACATGTAGAGGCGGGTGCCTTCGGGGCGGAAGCCGACGCGTTCGTAGACGCGGCGCGAGCCGTCACCGGAGTACTCCAGCCACACCGACCGCGCCCCGCGGGCGAACATGGTCTCGGCCAGCGCGGCGGTGACCGCGGCCGCGATGCCTCGGCCACGGAAGGCGGGACGGGTCCCCACGCCCGCCAGCTCGGCGGTCCCCTCGGCCGGCGCGGAGCACATGGCCGCGCCGGCGCAGCCGCCCTCGGACGCCCGGACGAACCGCACCGCCCCGCCATCGTCCTCGGTACGACGCAGCCGCGCAGCCCCCTCCGGAGACGACGCGAACACGCCGCTGAACGCCTCGGCCAACGCCGCGTCGATCGCCCTGTACTCCGCGTCCGTATCGGGACTCTCCACACGGAACCATCCGTACTGCGCGTCTGCCGACGTGGCCGCGGATGCGGTTCCCGATGCCGAGGCGGATGCCGACGTGGATGCGGATGATGTGGATGCCGAAGCGGACGTGGACGTCGACGCGGATGCGAGCTCACCGAGTGCCGGCGGCATCGTCAGCGTGGCCGGGGTGCAGACCAGGTACTCGTGGACCTCCTCCACGGTGAATCCAGCCTCGCTCAGCGCGGACTCCACGGCGGGCGCGGCGTCCGGCGCGAACTCCAGCCGCGGCTTGAGACCGCGCTCACGGAACGCGCCAACCAAGGCGGCGACGTCCCGGCCGGTGGGCCGAGCACCGGGCAACGGGGTCGCGTAGTTGATGAATGGGCTGGTGGTGCTGGGGTCGACCCCCACGACGAAGCCACCGACCTCCACGACCACGGGACGGCGGCGGAGGTTGGCGACGGCGAAACTCTGGACGTTGGTGCCCACGGTGATGATGACCTCACGTAGATGACATGGTGAAGCGCGCTCCCGCGATCGGGAGCCGCATGCTTTGTCAGACCCGGCCTCGGGCCGGGGCCATCTCCGCACAAGGAGATGGAGCGGTGTCGGACACCGCACGTGGGGCCGCCGCAAGACGGACGCGGACACTGAAGGTGCTCTTGGCAGAGAACCCGATCAGCGCCGACGGCGGCCACTAAGGCTCGCCGAAACCATGGACTTCATTCCTCACCGTGTACCTGCACATCCCAACGCGTCCGACCCTCCCACGCCCTCTCGCGCCCGCGCAACCGGAATTCCGGGCGCAGGGGCAGGGGTGCCCACAGGGCCTCGGACGGGACATCTCACCGCATGCCATCGATCACGGCGAACACCTCCCCACAGACCTCTCCGGCTCCTTGTCAGCCATCTGCTGTAGCCCGGGAACGTGCACCGATTCCGTGATCAGCCGGTTGGGACCTGTGGGGTTTTGATACACAACTGCCATGGAGATGCAGGTCTGGGCTTCGCTGTTCGGTGTGATCTTAGGCGGGCTGCTGTCGTATCTGGCTCAGTTCACCACCGTGCGACTTGCCGCCAGGAACGAGGAGAAGCGGCAAGCGGCTCAGCGGGCCGAGGCTCGACGCTCGGAGCGGCTGGAACTGCTGCGCGAGTTCATCGCGATCACGCAGGCAGGTATTCGCATCGCCGAGGAGCGAGATCAGGCCCCCGACTGGGATGCCGCCGGAACGCCTGAATGGTTCGCGGCGGCCCGGAACATCATCGACCGTCTCTGGGTGGCCGAGCGGATGATCGAGGTCCTGTTCAGCCCTCAGATGTACCAGCTCGCTCGGGCTTACGCGAGTGCGGTGGACCACGTCCTATGGCGCCTGCCTGAGCAGATCGCGGCCGAGGGTTCGATGTGGGACCACCTCAGAGGTCCGCAGCATGAGTTCCTGGCCGGGGCCCGCACAGATGTGGGTTCGCTCCCGTGACGCGACCCGGAGGCGCGCCGGTCGGCTTGAGCGGCCCCAATAGACTGATCCACCGTCCGCACTGTCTGGGGGAGTTATGACCAGTAGGTTCACCGAGTTGGTCGTCGACTGCCACGATCCGGAGCGGCTCGCGGCCTTCTGGTGCGCGGTGCTGGACTTCAAGGTGATCGACCGGAGCGACGGCACGGTCGAGATCGGCTCCTGGGAGCCGACCGTCGAGGAGGTCCGGGCCCGTCAGATGCCGCCCACCCTGCTGTTCATCCCGGTGCCCGAGGGCAAGACCGTGAAGAACCGGCTCCACCTCGACGTCAGCCCGATCGACCGCAGTACCGACGACGAGGTGGCCAGGCTGCTCGGCCTCGGCGCCTCCAAGGTGGACGTGGGACAGGGCCCCGACCGGAGCTGGGTGGTCATGGCCGACCCCGAGGGCAACGAGTTCGACGTCCTGCGCACCCTGCACCGTCCAACCACGTGATCGGCCCCAAGGGTCAGCGGTCGTAGCTGAGCCATACGCCTGTGTCCTGTCGGCACCAACGACCGCCCGCCTGTGTCGTGTCGGGCACCAACGACTGCCGCCTGCGCCAGGGACTGACAATGGGGGTGGGCAGCCACACCTGGACCACCCACCTGCATGCCGGGCGGGGCCGTCCAATCCGGTCACGGCTCGGCCCGTTCAGTGTTCGCCGTCCACCTCCGCTCCTGTACCTGCTATTCGATCGAGGTCAGGCGGAGTGCTGGGTCTGCACGTGGTCGAGGAAGACGCTCCACTCCAAGGGGCTGACGATGATGGGTACCCGGGAGTGGTCCTTGCTGTCGCGCACACCGCGCCGTCCACTGGACAACCGAGCCACCTCGACGCAGTTGCTTCCATCACTCCCAGAGAAAGAAGACTTACGCCAGTCGGCTCCAGCGAGTTCGTTGGTCACGTCGTCCATCTCCGCACCGCCTCCTTGATCATGCTCAGCGAGTCCTGCCGCGACAGGGCGTCTGCTCGGATCACGTCGTATCTGAATGCTAGAGCTTCGACTTCTTCCGATCGATCGCTTACCCGATCTTCCCTGCTTTGGGAGTCGATATAGGCGACGGGAGAAGTTCCCCTTTGCATGTCGGCGATGACGAAGCCACCAAGTAGCCCGACCACGCTGTGCGCCCTATAGGGAAGCACCTGCAGTGAGATTCGCGAAGTCTGCGCCACGCCGAGAAGGTGCTCGAACTGGCCCCTCATGGTTTCATGCGCCGCGATGGGGCGATGGAGGACACCTTCATCAAGGACGACCCAGAGCATTGGCGGCATCGGCCGTCTTAGGATGCTTTGCCGATCAAGTCGCGCTGCGACTTGCTCCTCAGTCTGTTCGGCGGTGGTACCTGGCTCGCGGCTCAGAATGGCTCGGGCGTAGTCCTCGGTCTGGAGGAGACCGGGGACCATGAGCGGCTCCCACATCCGCAGGGTCTCGGCTTCGCGTTCGTAGTCGAGCCAGGGGCGGAACCAGCGGGGTAGTTGGGCGGCGGCGCGGTTGAGGCGGTCGAGGAGGCCGGTGAGGGTGGCGCCGAGCCCGAGGGCCTCGTCCACGTGTTGCGCCAAATCCATGGTCGGCGCTCGATGCCCGTTCTCGATCATGCTGAGCTGGCTGACCGACAGGTGGATCACATCGCATAGTTGCCGCTGAGTGAACCCGGCGGAAAGTCGGAATTTGCGTAGCTCTGTACCGAACTGAATGCGCGGGGATATGGACGGATCCGGTGCCAGGGGGATGGTCATCGCCGGGTTCCCTTCTGTCCGCCTGGTAACAGCTCCAGGCCATCATGCAGGGAGTTCGCGAAGTACCGCGAGGAGGTTCACGCGATTGTGAACACAATGCGAACCCCGAAGCGCCATTACCGTCTCCCATTGTTTGCCACCGTATGAGAACCGCCCCGGCTTCATGGCGGCGCCTCGGCCGGCCCGGCCGAGAGAAATGAGAATTCCGTCGGACCGACCGGGCGAAAGGCATGTCAATGGCGCCGGATACGCTGAAAGAGCTGTACCTCCCGAGCACCCCGGAGTCGGCTTCGCAGGCCCGTTCCGCCGTCCGGGACTGGCTCGGAACGGAGCACCCGGCCTACGAGCCGGTACGCCTGGCCGTCTCCGAACTCGTCACCAACGCCGTCCGCCACGCCGCCGGTCCTAACAACGACCGGTCGTACGACCAGGACGGCCAAGACGGCCACGCCCCATGCCTGCTCCTTCGACTGCTGGCGGACGGGGACCTGCTCCGGGTCGAGGTGACGGACGGAGGCCCGTCCACCACGCGTCCTCGGGTCAGAGTGGAGCAGGCGTTGCTCCTGGCGGAGCGCACTCAGGTGGAGCCGTCGTTCCTTCTCGGTGAAGGCGGCCGGGGCCTGGCCATCGTCGACATGCTGTCGGCGGGGAACTGGGGCTTCCGTTCCAACCCCGACGGCCCCGGCTGCACCGTCTGGTGCGAGATCACGACCGAGGCGCTCTCACCTGACACGTCGTGCTACGAGATCTCCACTCCCGCACATGATGATGCACCTTGAGTTATCGATGGTGAACGATCAGTGAGATAGGTACGCTGGCATACATGAAACGCACTACCGTGAAGCTTCCAGAAGATCTTGATGCCCGGGTGCGGCACGAGGCCGAACGGCGTGGCATGACGGTCTCCGAATGGACCCGTGAAGCCATTACGGCTCACCTGCCCGGAGACGGTCGTCGTCGGCTACTCGCGGCCGGAGCAGGCCACAGCGGAGAAGACGACATCTCCGAACGAATTCATGAGATCCTCGACCGCGAGTGGGTGCGTCGTCAACGGGAGGCGTCATAAGCGCGCTTGTCGTCGACGCGGGACCGTTGTACGCCTACGTGGATACAGATGACAGGCATCACAAGGAGTGCCTCACCCTCCTCGAGTCCCATCCTGGTCCCCTGATCGTCCCCACGCTAGTGGTGGCAGAAGCGGCTTACCTCATCTCAACCCGTCTCGGCGCTGAAGCGGAAGTGAAGTTCCTAGGAGACTTCGCTCGAGGCGTTTTCGCGGTACAGCCGGTGCATCCATCCGACTGGTTGCGGATGGCGGAGCTCGTCTCCACCTACCGAGATCTCCCTCTCGGCACATCGGATGCCTCGGTGCTCATGTGTGCCGAGCGACTGGGGATCACCGAGGTCGCTACCCTGGACCGTCGCCACTTCACCGTTGTCCGTCCCCGTCATGCGACAGCTATGACACTGCTGCCATAGCGAACGGCGACTCGAAGACCGCCAGATCTTCCACCAAGGAGCCCGGTCCGGACCGCCGCCCATCGCGAGAGGTTTTTTTGACGAATTGGGTGTGTACCGGTTGTCCGGATCTGATTCGGTCGTTCGTCATCAGGGTGCGAGCAACCGAACCAGGGAGCGATGAGATGAAGTACATGATGTTCGTCTGCACCGATACCGAGCCTGACACCGACAAGGAGAACGAGCCCGACATCGACGTGTGGGTGGAGGAGAACGACGCGAAGGGCCGGCGCCTGCAAGGTATGGCGCTGGCTCCCACGTCCACCGCCACCACGGTCCGGGTGCGCAACGGGGAGCTGCTGGTCTCCGACGGTCCCTTCGCCGAGACCCAGGAGGTGATCGTGGGCTTCGACCTGCTGGAGTGCGCCGACCTCGACGAGGCGATCGAGGTGGCCCGCGCCCACCCCATGGCCAGGGAGGGACGGCTGGAGCTGCGGCCGTTCGCCGACTTCGAGCAGTGACGAGTCGCCCTGACGGGTCCCCGGCGGAGGCGGCCGCCGCGGCGGCGGCCGTCGACGCCTACCCGCGCATCGTGGCCGCGCTGATCCGCGTCATCGGTGACTGGACGCTGGCCGAGGACTGCGCCCAGGAGGCGCTGGCGCTGGCCCTGCAGCGGTGGCCCGTGAACGGAGTGCCGGACAATCCGGGCGGCTGGCTCATGACGGTGGCCCGCAACCGCGCGATCGACACCCTGCGGCGCGCGTCGGTGGAGCGCCGCAAGTTGCGGGAGCTGGCGGTCTTCGCGCTCACCACCGATGACGGGGGTGCTCCTGCCTCGCAAGCGGAGGACACGATCGTGGACGACCGGCTCCGGCTCATCTTCACCTGCTGCCACCCGGCGCTGTCGATGGAGGCGCGGGTGGCGCTGACCCTGCGGACGATCTGCGCCGTGCCGACCGCCGACATCGCCCGCGTCTTCCTGGTGAGCGAGTCGACCATGACCCGCCGCCTGACCAGGGCGAAAGCGAAGATCGCCGGTGCGGGCATCCCGTACCGGGTGCCCACCGGGCGCGCGCTCGCCGAGCGGCTGCCCGGCGTCCTCGCGGTGCTGTACCTGCTGTTCACCCGCGGCTACACCGCCGGCGGCGAGCCCGCCTTCGCCGAGGAGGCGATCCGGCTGGCGCGGCTGCTGCGGCTGCTCATGCCGCGCGAGCCCGAGGTGGCCGGCCTGCTGGCCCTGTTCCTGTTCCACCACTCCCGGCGCGACGCCCGCCGCGACGCCGAGGGGAACCTGCTCTCCTTGGACAAGCAGGACCGGTCGCTGTGGGACCACGCCGCGATCGCCGACGGCCTGGACATCCTGGCCGGGCTCGGCCAGGACGGCCCGTACGCGCTGCAGGCGCACATCGCCGCGCGCCATGCCACGGCGGAGTCGTTCTCCGGCACCGACTGGCCGGCGATCGCCCGCTGCTACGACCGGCTGGCCGGGTTGCAACCCACCCCCGTGGTGGAACTGAACCGAGCCGTGGCGCACGGCTACGCCTACGGTCCGGCGACCGGGCTGGATCTGCTGGCCCGCGCCCGCTCCGGCGGCGCGCTGGACGACTATCCGCTCGCGGTCGCCGCGGAGGCCGATCTCACCGCCCGTGACGGCGACCACGCCCGGGCCGCCACCTTGTTCCGGCGGGCCGCCACCGCCGTCCACGGCGAGCCGGAGCGCCGGGCCCTGCTCGACCGCGCCGATGAGGAGGATGACAAGCATGCCGCGAACGGCTCCCACTGAGACCGAGGTCCTGCTCGACGCCCTGAACGATCAACGACGCCACGTGCTGGGGATCCTGGAAAGGCTCGGCGAGAAGGACCTGCGGCGGCCGGTGCTGCCGTCGGGATGGAGTTGCCTGGGCCTGGTGCGGCATCTGGCACTGGACGTGGAGCGATTCTGGTTCAGGGCCGTCATCGCCGGAGACCCGGCCGTCATCGACGCGCTCGACCCGTCCGACGACGCCTGGCAGGTCGATGTGGACGTGCCCGCCGAGGAGATCCTCGCCCTCTATCGGCGGGAGATCGAGGCCGCCGACGCCGTGCTCGGCACCACGCCGCTGGACGCCCCGCCGGCCTGGTGGCCTGGGGACCTGTTCGGCGACTGGCGCCTCCACACGACGCGGGAGGTCGTGATGCACGTCATCACCGAGACAGCCTGCCACGCCGGCCACCTCGACGCGGCCCGCGAGCTCATAGACGGCCGCACCTGGCTCGTCCTGACCTGAGCCGGTCCGGCACCGCCCCCGGCTCACCCCGACCGGGCGTCAGCGGCGGCGGAGGGATCAGCGACGTCGGAGGCGTGAGCCGCGTCGGGGACGCCGATCAGCTCTCGTAGTTCTGTGGAGGCGACCAGGTCGGCGGTGTGCTGAACGGGGGTTCCCGGACCGGGGTCGTGGTGTTCGTCGTCCATCGGTGCACCTCTCGAATCGCGAGCCGTCATACCAGGCGACGACACAGACCACGCGAATTCGACAGGAAGCCACGGACGAACGTCCGGAAGATCGGCCGCCCGGCGGCGAACACGCCGCCGGGCGACCATCACCGGACGCGAAACAGAGCCGCGAGAACGCGCCGGCGGACCTCACCGGCCCACGAGGGCGCGAGCGGGCAGCGGCCCGCATGACGCGATCGGTCCGCGCGGACGCCTCAGCGGGCGTCGACGATCATGCCGGCGCCGACGGTGCCGTTGGTGGCCTCGTCGATCAGGATGAAACCGCCGGTCATGCGGTTCCTGGCGTAGTCGTCCACGAAGAGCGGCTGGGTGACCCGCAGCGAGACCCGGCCGATCTCGTTGAGGCCGAGCGAGCCTGCCGACTCGTCCCGGTGCAGGGTGTTGACGTCCAGCCGGTAGTGCAGGTCGCGCACCAGCGCGCGGGCCGTGCGGGTGGTGTGCTTGATGACCAGCTTGGAGCGCGGGCCGAGCTTGAGGCCGTCGGTCATCCAGCAGACCATCGCGTCGATGTCCTGGGCCACCTGCGGCTGGTTGTGCGGGCGGCAGATCATGTCGCCCCGCGAGATGTCGATGTCGTCCTCCAGGCGGAGGGTGACCGACATGGGGGGAAAGGCCTCCTCGATGGGGCCGTCGAAGGTGTCGATGGCCGCCACGCGGGTGGTCAGACCCGACGGCAGGTGCATGACCTCGTCGCCCGGCTTGAGGATGCCGCCCGCGACCTGGCCGGCGTACCCGCGGTAGTCGTGGAACGCCGGGTCGGTGGCGCGCTGGGGGCGGATCACGTACTGCACGGGGAACCGCACGTCGACCAGGTTGCGGTCGGAGGCGATGTGCAGGTTCTCCAGGTGGTGCAGCAGCGAGGTGCCCTGGTACCACGGCATGTTCTCCGACCGCGTGACGACGTTGTCGCCGTGCAGCGCCGAGATCGGGATGAAGGTGAGGTCGGCGACGTTCAGCTTGGCCGCGAAGGCGGTGAACTCCTCGCGGATCTCCTCGAAGCGGTCGCGCCCGTAGTCGACCAGGTCCATCTTGTTGACCGCCAGCACCAGGTGGGGCACCCGCAGCAGCGTGGTGAGGAAGGCGTGGCGGCGCGACTGCTCGACCACGCCCTTGCGCGCGTCGATGAGCACGATGGCCAGGTCGGCGGTGGACGCGCCGGTGACCATGTTGCGGGTGTACTGGATGTGGCCGGGGGTGTCGGCGATGATGAACTTGCGCTTGGGCGTGGCAAAGTAGCGGTAGGCCACGTCGATGGTGATGCCCTGCTCGCGCTCGGCGCGCAGGCCGTCGGTGAGCAGCGACAGGTCGGTGTACTCGGTGCCGCGGTCGCGGCTGGTGCGCTCGACGGCCTCCAGCTGGTCCTCGAAGATCGCCTTGGAGTCGAAGAGCAGGCGCCCGATGAGGGTGGACTTGCCGTCGTCCACCGAGCCCGCCGTGGCGAAACGCAGGATGTCCATCAGAACTGCTCTCCATCGGGTGTGCGGGCGGAGCGGCGGAGGGTCGTGCGCGCGGGCCGCGGGAGGAGCGGGCGCGGGGGCGTGGCAAGAGGGGGCATCAGAAGTACCCCTCCTTCTTGCGGTCCTCCATGGCGGCCTCCGAGGTGCGGTCGTCCGCGCGGGTCGCTCCGCGCTCGGTGATGCGGGTGGCGGCGATCTCGGCGAGGATCTCCTCCACCGTGGCGGCGGTGGACTCGACCGCGCCGGTGCAGGTCATGTCGCCGACGGTGCGGTAGCGGACGACGGTCTCGTAGACGGGCTCGTCGTCGCCGCGGTTGACCACCTCGTGGTCGGCGAGCAGCATGCCGTCGCGCTCGAACACCCTGCGGGTGTGGGCGTAGTAGATCGAGGGGATCTCGATGCCCTCGCGCCGGATGTAGTCCCAGATGTCCAGCTCAGTCCAGTTGGAGAGCGGGAAGACCCGGATGTGCTCGCCCTTGCGGATGCGGGCGTTGTAGAGGTTCCACAGCTCGGGACGCTGGTTCTTCGGGTCCCACTGGCCGAAGTCGTCGCGGAAGGAGAACACGCGCTCCTTGGCGCGGGCCTTCTCCTCGTCGCGCCGCGCGCCGCCGAAGACCGCGTCGAACTCGTGCTCCTCGATGGCGTCGAGCAGCGTGGTGGTCTGCAGCCGGTTGCGGCTGGCCCGGCGACCGGTCTCCTCGGCCACGCGGCCGGCGTCGATCGACGCCTGGACGGAGGCGACGACCAGGCGGGCGTTCAGCTCGGCCACGCGCCGGTCGCGGAACTCGATCACCTCGTCGAAGTTGTGCCCGGTGTCGACGTGCATCAGCGGGAAGGGGATGGGCGCCGGCCAGAACGCCTTCTCGGCGATGCGGACCATGACGATGGAGTCCTTGCCGCCGGAGAAGAGCAGACACGGACGTTCGAACTCGGCCGCGACCTCCCGCATGATGTGGATGGCCTCGGCTTCGAGGACATCGAGCTGCGACGTCGTGTAATCGCTCTGGAGCACTGCTCTTCCTCCGGGGTGGGCCCTATCGGTGCACGTCGCGGATGCCGGCGAGCAACGTTGGCGCCAGATCCGGTAGGGAAGCCAGGATATCCGGCAGTGAGGGGTTCTCCTGGTTGTAGGTCAGCGGCGACCCGTCGATGCGGCTCGCGTGGGCTCCGGCGGCCAGGGCGACGGCGACCGGGGCGGCGGAGTCCCACTCGTACTGCCCGCCGCCATGGACGTACGCCTCGACCTCGCCGGTGATCACCGCTGCGATCTTGGCGCCGGCCGAGCCCATGGGCACCAGGTCGGCGCCCACGAGGTGGGCGAGCTTCTTGACGAACTCCGGCGGGCGGGTGCGGCTGACCGCGATGCGGGCGCGGCCGCGGCGCGGGGCAGGGAGAGCGGGCGGCTCGGCGGTGGACAGCGTGACGCCCTGGGCCGGCAGCGCGACGGCGCCGGCGACCAGCGTGCCGGAGGCGCGCTCCCAGAGGGCCACGTGGACCGCCCAGTCGGCGCGGCCCTGCTCGCCGAACTCGCGGGTGCCGTCGAGCGGGTCGATGATCCACACGCGCTCGGCGGTCTGGCGGCGCGGATCGAGCCGTTCCTCGCGCGTGCCCTCCTCGGACAGGACGCTGTCGCTGGGCCGCAGCCGGGCCAGCGCCTCGGCCAGATAGGCGTGGGACTCCAGGTCACCCGCGTGGCGCAACGCCACCGGGTCGTCGAACCCCTCGCGGTCGCGCAGGGCCAGCAGCCTCTGGCCGGCCTCGGCCGCCAGGTCTCTCGCGAGCGCGTGGTCGTCGCGTATCGTCACGATGCCCTTTCTGGTGCGCACCCGGGTTGTCGTCCCTCACCTCGGGCTAATATGCGCCCGAGCCACGTGCCACGGCCGACCAGGTCTTCCACAGGATCTGAAGATCCAATGTGAGAGACCAGTTCTCGACATAACGCAGGTCCAACCGTACCGATTCCTCCCACGAAAGGTCAGATCTGCCGTTGACTTGCCACAGGCCCGTCATGCCCGGGCGGACGACCAGCCGCCGGCGGACGTCGTCCCCGTAAGCGGCGACCTCTTCGGGGAGCGGCGGTCTCGGGCCGACCAGCGACATGTCACCGGCGAGCACGTTGAACAACTGGGGCAGCTCGTCCAGAGAGTACCGCCGCAGGAAGGCCCCGAGCGGGGTGACCCGCGGATCGTCTCGGATCTTGAACAGCACGCCGCCGGCGTCGCTCACGAGGTGGACCTTGCGGCGCTCGGCGTCCGGGCTCATCGTGCGCAGCTTGAGGATGGTGAACTCCGCGCCGTCCCTGCCGACCCGCGTCTGCCGGAACAGCGCCGGCCCCGGGCCGCTCGACCGGACGGCCACCGCGAGCGCGGCGAGGACCGGCGCGAGCACGGCGATGGCCAGGAGCGCGACCGCGCGGTCGAAGAGGTTCTTCAGAAGCTGGCGGAACCCCGACAGCTCGGGATGCTCGACGTGCAGCAGCGGCAGCCCGGCCACCGGCCTGATGGTGGTGCGCGGCCCGGCGACCTCCATCAGCGCCGGGGCGACGACCAGGTCGGTGCGGGTGGTCTCCAGCCGCCACGCCAGGCGGCGCAGGGCGGTGCCGTCGAGCTCGGGGCACGCCAGCACGGCCACGGTGTCGGCCGCGACCTGCCCGACGACCAGCGGGACGTCGGAGAAGTCGCCGAACACCGGGACGCCCTCGACCGTGCCGGCGGCCTCGCCCCGCGGCAGGCACACGCCCACGATCTGCATGCCGTGGTACGGCTCGCGCCGGAAGCGGCGGACCAGCTCGGCGGTGGACGACCGGTGGCCGACCGCCACCACCCGCCGCATGCACCGCCCCCTCGCCCTGCGGTGGTGGAGCGCCAGGCGCAGGGCATATCTGGAGGAAAGGGTGAGCGCGGTCATGAGAGGAAGGTCGAGGACGACGTACCCGCGTGCCAGGTCGGTCTTGGTGACGTAGGAGGCGATCGCCACGCCCGCGGTCAGGAAGAACCCGCACCGCGTGATGCGGCGGAACTCCTCCGGCCCCACGCCGACCAGCCGCGCCTCGTAGGCGCGGTTGAGCGCCACGGCCGCCACCCACAGCACCGGCAGCACCAGGCTGAGCACGAGATAGGGCGCGACGTACGGCGTGACCTCGCCGAACCGCACCACGATCGCCACCGCCCCGGCGGCCAGCCCGCACCCGAGATCGCCCGCCACGGCGCACAGCCGGTAGCGCCGGACCCAGCGCGGGCGGAACGACCCCCCGCCCGCACCGGCCCGCCGCCGCGCCCGGGGACGGAGACGGGCACGGGGCCTGACGGCCGCAAGCGCCACGAAGGCCGCAACGGAGCTCTCCCCCTCGCGCACGCATCCCCCAAGGTGACCGATCGAACACTCTCGGTGAGGATGCTAGCGGTCGCCTCGGACACTCTTGGGGGAATCCGGTAACTCCCTTTACGAACGCACGGGCGTGTCAGCGCGCGGACGACCGCCGCGCAATGTCGGCCCTGCCGCGCCGCGTCGGCGATCGGCGTCGGACCTGGCGAGGTCAGCGCGGGGGTTTGAGGGGTTTGAGGTCGGAGGCGTGGAAGGCGTTCTGGGTGGCCTCCAGGCCTGAGGTGATCAGCGACTCGGCGACGTCGGCGGCGCGGTCGACGAGCAGGGGGAGGTCTTTGCGCTCACCCGTGGCGAAGTCGCGCAGCACGAAGTCGGCGGGGTCCATGCGCCCGGGCGGCCGGCCGACGCCGAAGCGCACCCGCAGGTAGTCCTTGGTGGCCAGCGACTTGGTGAGCGAGCGCAGCCCGTTGTGGCCGTTGTCGCCCCCGCCGAGCTTCACGCGCAGCGCCCCGTACGGGAGGTCCAGCTCGTCGTGGATCACGATGACGTTCGCCGGCAGGACCTTGTAGAAGTCGGCGAGCGCCTTGACCGGGCCGCCGGAGAGGTTCATGTACGAGCGCGGCTTGGCCAGCACGACGGGAGCGCCCACGAGGCGGCCTTCGACGATCTCGGCACGCGACTTGTGCGCCTTGAACCGGCCGCCGACCCGCGCGGCGAGCTCGTCCACCACCATGAACCCGGCGTTGTGCCGGTTACCGGCGTACTCGGGACCGGGGTTGCCCAGCCCGACGACCAACCAGCGGTCCACGACGACCTCTTCCGTCTTCGGTTCCACTCAGAGCCCGCGGCGCGTGGCCGGCGGGACCGGCGTCCGCACGCCGGACAGGGCAGCCGGGCGGCCGATGAACGGGCGCCCGGCTGCCCTGGCGACGATACGGGACTGCCGTTGGGTGCGGGCCGCCCGCGAGGCGCGGGCGGCCGGCGGGTGCGGCCTTACTCGGCGGCGGCCGCCTCGCCCTCGGCGCCGCCCTCCTCGCCCTCTTCGGTCTCGGCCGAGGTCGGGACCCCGGTGACCTGGAGGATGACCGTCTCGGGGTCGGCGGCCAGCGTGGTGCCCTTGGGCAGCTTCAGGTCGCCCGCGGTGACGACCGCGCCGACCTCCAGGCCCTCGATGTCGACCTCGACGCCCGTCGGGATGTGGGTGGCCTCGGTCTCGACGGCGATGGAGAGGAGCTGCTGGTCGAACAGGCCGCCGGGGGCGATGTCGCCGGTCGTGGTGACCGGGAGCTCGACCGTGACCTTCTCGCCGCTCTTCACCAGCAGCAGGTCGACGTGCTCGAGGAAGCCCCTGATCGGGTCCTTCTGGACGCCCTTGGGCAGCGCCAGCTCGTTCAGGCCGTCACCCTGGAGGCGGATGAGGACGTTCGGCGTGCGCAGAGCGAGCAGCAGCTCGTGACCCGGCAGGATCAGGTGCTTGGTCTCGGTGCCGTGGCCGTACAGGACGACGGGGACCTTGTCGGAGCGACGGATCTTGCGCGCGGCGCCCTTGCCGAACTCGGAGCGCGGTTCTGCGGCGATGCGTACTTCGGACACGGCGTGTCTCCTAGGGAAACTCGGGAACCTCGGAAAGGAAGAACGGCGCTCACCCTCACCCGCCCTAGCGGAAGGCGTTACGAGCGCGGAACCTCGCGGAACCCTCAGAGCTTACCCGACCGGCCGCGTCGCGCGGATCGCCGCCGGGCGGACAGGAGCGCGGACAGGACACGGAGCGAGGAACTCCGCGTCCTGCTCACCAAGCTCCCCGGCCCCCACCTGAGCAGGTCCGCTTCACCAGGCGGCGGGGGCGGAGGTCAGGCGTCGCCCTCGAAGAGGCTGGTGACCGAACCGTCGCTGAAGACCTCGCTGATGGCGCGGGCGATCAGCGGGGCGATCGACAGCACGGTGAGCTTGTCGAAGCGCTTGGCCTGCGGGATGGGCAGCGTGTTGGTGACCACGACCTCGGAGATGCGCGAGTTCTTCAGCCGGTCGACGGCCGGCTCGGAGAAGATCGCATGGGTTGCGGCCACGATGACGTTCGTCGCGCCCTGCTCGTACAGCGCGTCGGCCGCCTTGCAGATGGAGCCGCCGGTGTCGATCATGTCGTCGATCAGCACACAGGTGCGCCCGCGCACCTGTCCGACGACCTCGTGCACCTTCACCTGGTTGGCCACGTCCAGGTCGCGGCGCTTGTGGATGAACGCGACCGGGGTGCCGAGCTGGTCGGCCCAGCGCTCGGCCAGCCGCACCCGGCCGGTGTCGGGCGAGACGATCGTGGTGACCGCCGGGTCGAGCTTGCCGCTGAGATAGCGGTGGAGCACCGGCAGCGCGAACAGGTGGTCGACGGGCCCGTCGAAGAAGCCCTGGATCTGCGGGGTGTGCAGGTCGACCGACATCAGCCGGTCGGCGCCCGCGGTCTTGAACAGGTCGGCCATCAGGCGCGCGGTGATCGGCTCACGGCCGCGCCCCTTCTTGTCCTGCCGGGAGTAGCCGAAGAAGGGCAGCACCACGGTGATGCGCTTGGCCGACGCCCGCTTGAGGGCGTCCACCATGATGAGGTGCTCCATGATCCACGTGTTGATGGGCTCGGTGTGGCTCTGGATGACGAAGGCGTCGCTGCCGCGCACCGACTCCATGTAGCGGGCGTAGATCTCTCCGTTGGCGAAGTCGTGCAGCCTGGTCGGCGTGATCTGGATGCCGAGGTGCTGCGCGACCTCCTCGGCCAGCTCTGGATAGGCCCGGCCGGAGAAGAACATCAGGTGCTTCTCCCCGGTGGTCTTGCGCCCGGTGATGTTGACCTCCTCGGCCGCCTGGCCACCGGACGGAGCCGTGAAGGGCTCGTCGCGCCTGTCGGCCGGCCCGCCGCGCTGGTTCATTTCCAAAGCTCCCCGCTATCGTTCGCCGGCCGGTTCGGCCCGCTCGCTGCTTTCGGCCTGCTGGGATGGTGTACCCGGCCCGCCGTTCCCCGCACGCCCGGACGGTGCGTCCGGGCCGTTCGTCCCACCCTCGTGGCCGTCACGCCCGGCGAGCGCACGCGCGGCGGCCTCCGCCGCGGCCGTGCCGGCGCGCCTGCGCGCGACCCACCCTTCGATATTGCGCTGGTGGGCCCGGCCGACCGCCATCGCCCCCGGGGGAACGTCGGTGGTGATGACCGACCCCGCGGCGGTGTAGGCGCCGTCGCCGATGGTGACCGGGGCGACGAGCATGTTGTCGCCGCCGACCCGGGCGTGGTCGCCGACCGTGGTGTGGTGCTTGTGGACGCCGTCGTAGTTCAGGAACACCGTGGCGGCGCCGATGTTGCTGCCCTCGCCGATGGTCGCGTCGCCGACGTAGGACAGGTGGGGCACCTTGGACCCGGCGCCGACGCGGGCGTTCTTCATCTCGACGTAGCTGCCGGCCTTGGTCCTCGGACCGAGGACGGTGCCGGGCCGCAGGTAGGTGAACGGGCCGACCGAGGCGTCGGGGCCGATCTCGGCGCCCTCGCAGACGGCGTTGCGTACCACCGCGCCGGAGCCGACGACCGTGTCGGTGAGCGTGGTGCCGGGCCCGACCTCCGCGCCGGAGGCGACGCTCGTGCGGCCGTGCAGCTGGGTGGCGGGGTGCACCACGGCGTCCGGCTCGATGGTGACGCTGACGTCGATCCAGGTGGTGGCGGGGTCGATGATGGTGACCCCCGCCCGCATGTGGGCGTGCAGGATGCGGGTGTTGAGCACGCCGCGGGCGAAGGCGAGCTGGACCCGGTCGTTGACGCCCTCCACCTCGACGTGGTCGGCGGCGATGTACGCCCCGACGCGGTGCCCCTCCTCGCGCAGGATGGACAGCACGTCGGTGAGGTACTCCTCGCCCTGGGCGTTGGCCGTGGAGACGCGCTTGACCGCGTCGGCCAGCAGCAGCCCGTCGAAGGCGTAGACCCCGGAGTTCATCTCCCTGATCATCCGCTGCTCCGGCGAGGCGTCCTTGTGCTCGACGATCGACAGGACGGCGCCCGCGGCGTCGCGGACGATGCGGCCGTACCCGGCCGGGTCGGGCACCTCGGCGGTGAGAACGGTCACCGCGTTGCCCTCGGCCGCGTGCGTGGCGAGCAGCTCGCCGAGGGTCTCGGTGCGCAGCAGCGGCGTGTCGCCGTAGGTGACCAGGACGGTGCCGTTGATCGTGCCCACCGTCTCAAGGACGGTGCGCACGGCGTGGCCGGTGCCGTTCTGCTCGGTCTGGACGACGGCGTGCGCGTCGGGGCCGGTCGCGGCGAGATGGGCCTCGACCTGCTCACGGGCGTGCCCGATCACGACGATCAGGCGTTCGGGGGAAAGGCCCCTGGCGGCCTCCAGCATGTGGTCGACCAGCGCGCGGCCGCACAGCTCGTGGAGGACTTTGGGTTTGACGGACTTCATCCGGGTGCCCTCGCCGGCGGCGAGGACGATGACGGCTGCCGGGCGCGGCACACTCACGGACTGAGGCTCCCTCGGCGTCGCGGCTGAGACATTGGCGGACGGGCCGGCGCGCGGCAACCGTACAGGCACCGCTCGGCCACCCACCCGACACCGTGAGAATACCCGTCGTCTCCCGGGAGGGATCCAGCCCCCTCGCGGAAGAGTCACGAGCTGTGCGGACCCGTTGTGAGGAGGCTCGCGACAAGATAAGGAAAAGTTCCGGCGCCTGGACTCGAACCAGGACAACCCTGCTCCAAAGGCAGGTGGGCTGCCAATTACCCTACGCCGGACCGATGCGACACCTTCCCCGAACCGCGGAGACCAGAATACCCACGAGGGACCGGTCCCGCACTGTGCCTATGGCGCTCGCTCCGCTCGCGCTGTGCTCGGGCGCCTTTGAGCCGGTGCCCTTCCCTCCTCACTCGGAAGCGCTCGTTCCTCGCACTTCCTCCTTCGTCGGTCAGGACACCGGCGCGCCCGAGCACGGTATGGGGGGCCCAGCCATGGGAATCCGCAGTATGGGCGGGGCGAGGGCCCGGGTGTCGGGTCTTCTGTGCCCATGGCGCTCTCGCCGGTCGCCCGGTGCTCGGGCGCTTTGAGCCGGTGCGGCCGAGCGCGGGAAACGGTCTGATGTTGGTGGGGGTGAGGGTGCATCCCTTTAACAGATGGGGGCATGTATGCGCAAGGCGTGGACCCGCCACGGGTTCCGGGCCGAACCGTCACCTTCCCCACATTCCGGCTTAGGGATTCCTAACTTACGATGGCGTAGGTTACGGTTACGTAGCTACAGCCACACTTCGCTCGAACCACGTGAGGTAGCCCATGACAGTCGTCGCCGACCGTACGAGCCCGCCGCCGCCGCGGCCGGATCTCGAGCCGGAACCGAAGAGCAACTTCGAACGCGTGCTGCTCGTCATCTTCGTGACCGTCCCGTTCCTCGCGCTGATCGCGACGGTGCCGATGGCCTGGGGCCACTTCCTGGGCTGGAGCGACGTCGCGATCACCCTCTTCTTCTACGTGTTCACCGGTCTCGGCGTCACGGTCGGTCTCCACCGCTACTTCACCCACGGCTCCTTCAAGGCCAACCGCCCGCTCAAGATCGTGCTCGCCATCGCCGGCAGCATGTCGCTGGAGATGGGCGTCATCGACTGGGTCGCCACCCACCGCCGCCACCACAAGTACTCCGACAAGGAGGGCGACCCGCACTCGCCGTGGCGCTTCGGCAACGACTGGAAGGCGCTGACCAAGGGCCTGCTGTTCGCCCACATCGGCTGGATGTTCTCCTCCGAGCGCACCAACCGTGAGCGCTTCGCCAAGGACCTGATGAACGACAAGGACGTCAGCCGCATCCACAACCTGTTCCCCTGGCTGGTCTTCGCCTCGCTGGCGCTCCCGGCCGTCATCGGCGGCCTGGTGACCTGGTCGATCACCGGCGCGCTGACCGCCTTCTTCTGGGGCAGCCTGGTGCGCATCTGCCTGCTGCACCACGTGACCTGGTCGATCAACTCGGTCTGCCACGTCTTCGGCGACGAGACCTTCGAGGTGCGCGACAAGTCCCGCAACGTGTGGTGGCTCGCGATCCCGTCCTTCGGCGAGTCCTGGCACAACCTGCACCACTGCGACCCGACGGCCGCCCGTCACGGCGCGCTCAAGGGGCAGATCGACCCGAGTGCCCGCGTGATCCGCTGGTTCGAGCAGGCCGGCTGGGCGACCGACGTCCGGTGGCCCACCCCGGAGCGGCTGGCGGCGAAGCGGCTTGGCTGATCCAGCCTCCCTGTCGGGCCGCCCGGTGGCGGCCCGATCTCTCATCTCCCCTCCCCCCACCCCCCAGAACGCGCCCCCTTCTCGCGCCCGCGTTCCCGCTCCCGCCACACCACGGAAACCCGACATAGCTCGTCAAACTGGGGTATTGGCGGTTGCCGCGCCCGTGCGGCCAGCCATTATTGAATCCATGACCGAACCGCGCTCACGCGTGCGCATGACCGGCAAGGAACGCAGAGAGCAGCTCATCCGCGTCAGCCGCACCCTGTTCGCGGAAAAGGGGTTCGACGGCACCTCCATCGAAGAGATCGCCGCCAGCGCCCGGGTGTCCAAGCCCGTCGTGTACGAGCACTTCGGCGGCAAGGAAGGCATCTACGCCGTCGTCGTCGACCGCGAGATGCAGCGACTGCTCGCCCTGGTCGCCGTCGCGCTTAACGCCGGCCACCCCCGGGTCCGCCTCGAACGCGCCGCGCTGGCGCTGCTGCAGTACGTCGAGGAGTCCAGCGAGGGGTTCCGCATCCTCGTGCGCGACTCGCACGCGGCCTCGGGCACCGGCACGTTCGCGAGCCTCATCAGCGACATCGCCAGCCAGGTCGAGGACGTCCTGGCCGACCAGTTCGCCGACCGCGGTTACGCCCCGACGCTCGCCCCGATGTACGCCCAGATGCTCGTCGGGATGGTCGCCCTCACCGGCCAGTGGTGGCTGGACGCGCGCAAGCCCGACCGCGAGGAGGTCGCCGCCCACCTGGTCAACCTCGCCTGGAACGGTCTCACCGGCCTGGAGGCGCACCCGGCGCTCACGGCCGTCACCGCCCGCGGACTGCCCGCGATGACCGCCGCGGCCGAGCTGCGGAGCCTGGCCCGGCCCACCGACAAAGAGCTCAAAGACCTCGAACGGCTCCGCGAGAAGGAGCACAAGGAGCAGGAGAAGGTCCGCGCGCGCGAACTGCGCGAGCAGGAGAGGCTGCTCCGCGACCAGGAGAAGGCCCGGGCGCGCGAGGTGCGCGAGCAGGACAAGCTGCGCCGCGAGGAGGAGAAGCTGGTCGCCCGCGAGCAGCGTGAGCGCGAGAAGCTCCACGCCCAGGAGGTCAAGCTCGCCGAGCAGCAGGCCAGGCAGGCCGAGCGCGAGGCCGCCAGACGCGCCAAGCTGGCCGCCGAGCGGGCCGAGCGCGCCCAGCGGGGCGAACGCGTGGAACTGGTCGAGCGCATCGAGCTGGTCGAGCGCGTCCCGCTGACCGAGCACGCCGGGCACACGGGACACACCAGGCACACCGGGCAGGCCGAGCTGGAAGGCCGGGAGACCCAGATCACAGAGCCCTCCACCAGCACCGAAGCGGAAGAGCGGGCGAAGTAAAACCGTCGTTGCTGAAAAGTTAACGTGCCGTTCAACCGAGTAGGGCATTTTGGACATATGTCCGCCGAGATCGTGCAGCCGACCCCTGAAGGACACGACGAGCCTCAGTCTCCCCAGGAACGCTTCCTCAACCGCGAGGAGAGCTGGCTCCACTTCAACCAGCGCGTCCTCGAGATGGCCGAGGATCCCGCCGTCCCGCTGCTGGAACGGGTGCGTTTCCTCGCCATCTTCGCCAGCAACCTGGACGAGTTCTTCCGGGTCCGCGTCGCGGGCCTGAAACGGCGGATGGCGACCGGTCTGCTGCTGCGCACCAAGAGCGGGCTCAAGCCGCGCGAGGAGCTGGCCCGCATCGCGGCGATCGCGGACGACCTCGCCCAGCGGCACGCCGCCGCCTACCACAAGCAGCTCTGCCCGCAGCTCGCCGACGTGGGCATCGACGTGGTGCGCTGGGACGACCTCGACAGGGACGAGCGCACGGCGATGCGCAAGCTGTTCCGCGAGCGGGTCCGCCCCGTGCTCACCCCGCTCGCCGTGGACCCCGCGCACCCGTTCCCCTACATCTCCGGCCTCTCGCTCAACCTGGCCGTCACCGTGCGCAACCCGGGCAACGGGCAGACCGTGTTCGCCCGGGTCAAGGTGCCCTCGCAGCTGCCGCGCTTCGTCGCCGCCTCGCCCAACCGCTTCGTCCCCCTCGAGGACGTCATCGCCGCCCACCTCGGCCAGCTCTTCAAGGGCATGGAGATCCTGGAGCACCACGTCTTCCGGGTGACCCGCAACGAGGACCTGGACGTGGACGAGGACGTCACCGAGAACCTCATGCAGGCCCTGGAGAAGGAACTGCTGATGAGGCGCTTCGGCCCGCCGGTGCGGCTGGAGATCGAGGACACCATCAGCCCCGCCGTGCTCGACCTGCTGGTGGACGAGCTGGACGTGGCCGACCACGAGATCTACCGCCTGCCCGGCCCGCTGGACCTCACCGGTCTGCACGCGATCGCCGACCTCGACCGCGGCGAGCTGAGCTTCCCGCCGTTCGTCCCCGCCGAGGCCGTGCACGCCGAGGACGACATCTTCTCGGTGCTGCGCGAACGCGACATCCTCGTGCACCACCCCTACGACTCCTTCTCCACCAGCGTGCAGCGGTTCATCGAGCAGGCGGCGGCCGACCCGAGCGTCCTGGCCATCAAGCAGACCCTGTACCGCACCAGCGGCGACTCCCCCATCGTGGACGCGCTGATCGACGCCGCCGAGGCCGGCAAGCAGGTCGTCGTCGTGGTCGAGATCAAGGCGAGGTTCGACGAGCACGCCAACATCACCTGGGCCCGCAAGCTGGAGAAGGCCGGCTGCCACGTCGTCTACGGCGTGCTCGGCCTGAAGACCCACGCCAAGCTGGCCCTGGTCGTCCGGCAGGAGCAGTCGGGCGAGCTGCGCCAGTACTGCCACATCGGCACCGGCAACTACAACCCCAAGACCGCCCGGCAGTACGAGGACTTCGGCCTGCTCACCGCCGACCCGATGGTCGGGGAGGACCTCACCGACCTGTTCATCCACCTGACCGGGTACTCCTACCACTCGGCGTACCGGCGGCTGCTGGTGGCCCCGCACTCGCTGCGGTCGGGACTGCTGGCCCGCATCGAGCGCGAGATCGCCCACCACGTCGCCGGCCGCCCGGCCCGCATCCGGATCAAGTCGAACTCGCTGGTCGACGAGCCGGTGATCGACGCGCTGTACGCGGCGTCCAAGGCCGGCGTGCCGGTGGACCTGGTCGTGCGCGGCATCTGCACGCTCCGGCCGGGGGTCCCGGGCCTGTCGGAGAACATCCGGGTCCGCAGCATCCTCGGCCGCTTCCTGGAGCACTCGCGCATCTACGAGTTCGGGTACGGGCGGCGGCCGGAGATCTGGATCGGCAGCGCCGACCTGATGCGCCGCAACATCGAACGCCGCGTGGAGGCGCTGGTGAAGGTCAACAGCGCCCAGCACCGGGCCTACCTGTCGGAACTGCTCGACCTGTCACTGGCCGACACCACCAGCAGCTGGTGGCTCACCAGCGAGGGCACCTGGGTGCGCCACCATCAGGCGGAGAACGGCGATCCACTGCTCGACCTGCAGTCACACCTGGTCGGCCGGCGCCGCTGGAGGACGATCGATGACTGACGGCACGCCGAACAGCGGCGGAATGATCAGGGCGGGCGGCGCCGTCGTCTGGCGCGGCGACCCGCGCGCCCCGGAGGTGGCGGTCGTCCACCGGCCGAAGTACGACGACTGGTCCTTCCCCAAGGGCAAGCTGAAGCCGGGCGAGCACGCCATCACCGGCGCCCTGCGCGAGGTGGCCGAGGAGACCGGGGTGAGCGCCACGCTCGGCCGCCGCCTGCCCGCGGTCCACTACATGAAGGGCTCGCGGCTCAAGCGCGTCGACTACTGGGCCGCCCGGGTGGTGGCCGAGGTGGCGCACGACCCCACCGACGAGGTGGACCACCTCGCATGGCTCCCCGTCGCCGAGGCCCGCCGCCGGCTCACCTACGAGTGGGACGCCGGGCTGCTCACGGCCCTGACCTCGGCGCCGGTGGACACCACGCCGCTGGTGATGGTCAGGCACGCCTACGCCGGCTCCCGGCAGGCGTGGGACGGCGAGGACGAGCTGCGCCCCCTGGACGCGGAGGGCGAGGCGCAGGCGGAGGCCGTCCGCGACATCCTGTACGGCTACCGTCCCGCGTCGCTGGTCAGCTCGCCGAGCCGGCGCTGCGTGCAGACCCTGCTGCCGTACGCCGCCCGGCAGGCGCTGCCGATCCGCACCGAACGCGTGCTGAACGAGACGAACTTCGACCGCTCGCTGACGCTGAAGGCGACGCTGCCGCTGCTGGACGAGGGCCTGTCCACGGCGGTGTGCAGCCACGGCAAGGTGCTGCCCGAGCTGATCGGCGGGCTGTGCGAGCGGCGCCTCGACGGCCGGCCGGAGGACTTCCACCTGCGCAAGGGCGCGCTCGCGGTGCTGCACCACGCCGCCGGGCGCATCGTCGCCATCGACCGCTACCGCACCTGACCGCTCCTGACGGCCCTCTCCGGACCGCTTCGACGGCTTCCGAACGCTCCTGACGGCCCTCTTCTGGACCGCTTCGGCGGCTCCTGAACGCTCCTGACGGCATCGCGCGGTCAGGTGGCGACCGAGAGGCTCCGCGCGGTCAGGTGGCGACCGAGGTCACCTCGTCCCAGACGCGGGGGAAGACGGCTCGGGAGCGCTCCGCGGCGGCGCGCTCCAGGCCGAGGAGCAGGCCGTAGGTGAAGGTGTCCTCCCCCGCCTCGCGGGCCCGCTCGGTCTCCTCCAGCAAAACCTCCTGGGCCACGACGCCGTCGAGGTAGAGCCCGAGCGACTCCTGGACGGCCTTCGCCCGCCCGGCGAGGCCGGACGCCCGGTCGCCGAGCAGGGGCTTGAGCGCGTCGGCGGTGTACCTGGCCCGTTTGGCGGCCTTGCGGACGTCGTGCATGGCGGTCTCGCGCGCCTCGGGGTCCTCGATCATCCGCGCCTCGTCGTACTTCTTCGCCACGCGGCGCCAGGACCTGTCGGCGACCTTGGCGAGCGTCGTGTCGGCCTTCTTGGCGGCGAGCGGGGTGAGCGGCGGCTTGGCGACCATCGTGTCCAGCCGGTCCAGCAGGGCGAAGTAGCGCTCGCCCTTCATCGCCTCCGTGGCCCGCGCGAGCGCCTCGCCCTCGCGGCGTTCGAGATCCTCACCGAGGCGGGCGCGGACCGGCCCGGCGATCAGGCGGGGCTCCAGCTCGTCCAGTGTGCGGGCGAACCGGTCGCGGATGACCTCCAGGTCGCGGACCTCGCCGAGCACGCCGGCGATCCACCGCAGCTCGTCCTGGACGCCCGTCGTCTCGGCGACCACGTCGGAGAAGGACCGGAGCGCGCTGCGCAGGCGGCGGCAGGCCACCCGCATCTGGTGGACGGCGTCCTCCTCGACCTGCCGCACCCGGGGGTCCTGGGCGAGCAGCGCGGTGACCTGTGATCTCAGGTAACCGACCACGACGGCGCCGGCCGTGCCATCCTCCTGCTCGGCTAGCACCGGGACAAGGATGCGGTCCCCGAGCAACCGGGCCAGTTTGCTCTGCGTGCCGGCCGGGATCGCCCCGGCCTTGCGCAGCGCCTTGCCGACCCGCTTGAGCAGCGCCTCGTCGCCGCCGGTCAGCTCGGCCTCGACCTCGCGCCAGCGCTCGACGTGCCGGTCCTCGCCGAAGGCCGTCGCGAACACCGTCCCCTTGACGTTGTCGTCGGCGACCTCCAGCAGTTGCCGGCCGTCGGCGTCCCGGACGCTGGTGACCTTGCGCACCGTCTCCAGCTCGGCGACCGGGACGAGCGGCTCACCCCGGGTCAGCGCCAGGACCAGGTCGGACAGGCGGCGCGGAACGATCTTGGCACTGCGCGTCAGTGGGTGGGTGACCTCGTTCCGCACGCCCTTGGCCTTGGGCAGCTTGAGGTGCCACCCGGCGTCGTGGCCGCCCCGCCGGCGGCGCAGGGTGATCCCCCGCGCGGCCAGCCGCAGGTCGGCGGTGTCGAAGTACACGGCCACCAGCTTCTCCGCGACCAGCTCGACGGCCTCGGCGCTCCCGCGGACGGCGGCGAGGTCCGGTACCGCGAAGTCCGCCGGCACATCGAACTTGTCCTCGATCTCGAGCGCCATGCTCACCTCACAGCCGGCCGGATACGATCCTCGTCCCATCAAGGACAATACGGGACGCATCGCCCGGACGAGCGGTCACCGGTCCGGCATAGGCGAACCCCTGGTCCGGGCGGCCACCGCTCGCGCGCAGGGAAGCCCAGGGGCCGGGGCGGTCGCCGGTCAGGCGGGGCGTGGGGCGCGGGCGACGACGAAGACACGGCGGAAGGGGAAGGCCGTGCCGTACGGCCTGCGCGGGTAGGCCTCGGCGAGCACCCGCGCGCAGTCGGCGAGGAACGCCTCGCGTCTGTGCTCGTCGGCGCCGATGCGGTCGAGCATCGGACGCAGGGCCGTGCCCATGATCCAGTTGAGCACGGCGTTCTCGCCCTGGAGCAGGTGAACGTAGGTCGTCTCCCAGGTGTCGACCTCGCACCCCAGCCCGGCCAGCAGCGCGAGGTACTCCTCGGGATCGCCGACCGGGGTGTACCGCACCAGGTCGCCGAGCTCGTCCCTCCAGGCGTCGCCGGCGCAGACCTGCCTGACCAGGGCGTGGCTCGGGGCGTCGAAGTTGCCGGGCACCTGGAAGGCGAGCCAGCCGCCCGCGCGCAGCGCCCCGACCCAGCGCGGGAGCAGCTCCCGGTGCTCGGGCACCCACTGCAGCAGGGCGTTGGAGACGATCACGTCGACCGGGCGCTCCGGACGCCAGGACCGGACGTCCCCCACGCTGAACGCGGGCCCCTCGGGGGCCTTGGGAGCCTTGGCGATCATCGCGGGCGAGGAGTCGACACCGTGGACGGCGGCGCCCGGCCAGCGCTCGCACAGCGCGGCGGTCAGCTCGCCGGTGCCGCATCCGAGGTCGACGACGTACTCGGGATCATCGGCGCGGACCCGGGCGATCAGCTCGAAGAAGGGCCGGGCGCGCTCGTCGGCGTACCGGCCGTAGACGGCGGGGTCCCACATATCTCTCGACATCAAGATATTCATACTGGGCGAGATCTCTCGATGTCAAGAGAGATAGACTCTGCCCATGACGACGCGCCGGAGCGATGGGACCGCCGAAGATTCCGCGCGGGACGAGGTCGACCAGCTCGTCGCGTCGTGGCGCCAGGAACGTCCCGACCTCGACGTCTCGCCGCTGGAGGTCCTGAGCCGGGTGTCCCGGCTGGCCCGCCACCTCGACCGCGCCCGCCGCGCGTCCTTCGCCGAGCACGGCCTGGAGCCGTGGGAGTTCGACGTCCTGACGACCCTGCGCCGCTCCGGCCCGCCGTACGAGCTGAGCCCCGGCGCCCTGCTGCGCGCCACCCTGGTCACCTCCGGCACGATGACCAACCGCATCGACCGGCTGGCGGCCGCACGGCTGGTGCGCAGGCGGCCCGACCCCGAAGACCGGCGCGGAGTGCTGGTGTCGCTGACCGAGCAGGGCCGGGCCCGCGTCGACGAGGCCTTCGCCGACCTGCTCAGGCGCGAGCGAGAGCTGCTGGCCGGCCTCGACCCCGCCGACCGCGACACCCTGGCCGCCCTGCTACGCACCATCCTGGTCCCCTTCGACTCAGCCCAGAACACCACCTGACCCCCGTCCGGTCACCGATCATGCGCCTCCCCTCGGCCGCGAGGAGGCAGGGACAAGGGACGGGCCGTGGGGGTCACTCGCCGAGTTTTTCGGCCAGGTCCATCCATTCCAGTTCGACGGTTTCCTTCTGGGCGCGGAGGTCCTTGAGCTCGGCGTCCAGGGACGCCAGCCTGCCGTAGTCGGAGGCCGCGTCCGCCATGGCGGCGTGGAGCACCGACTCGCGCCCGCTGATCTTGTCGAGCTGGCGCTCCAGCCGGGACAGTTCCTTCTGCAGCTCACGCAGCTCACGGGCCGACAGGCCCGGCGCCGCCGGCGCGGCCTCCTGCCGCCCGCCGCCCGCCTCACCGGCGGCCGGTGCGCGCGAACCCGCCGGAGCCGAACCGGCCCTGGCCGTCAGCGCCGTGCCGGACGACCGGCGCTGGAGATACTCCTCCACGCCGCCCGGCAGCAGCGACAGCCGGCCGTCGCCCAGCAGGGCCACGCAGCGGTCGGTCACCCGCTCGAGGAAGTAGCGGTCGTGGCTGACCAGCACCAGCGTGCCCGGCCAGGCGTCCAGAAGGTCCTCGAGCTCGTTCAGCGTCTCGATGTCGAGATCGTTGGTGGGCTCGTCCAGCAGCAGCACGTTGGGGTCGTCCATGAGCAACCGCAACAGCTGCAGCCGCCGCCGCTCGCCGCCGGACAGGTCTCCGACGACCTTCCACTGCGCCTCGCCGCGGAAGCCCAGCCGCTCCAGCAGTTGCGAGGCGGTCCACTCGCGCTTGCCGACCTGGATGAACTTGCGGATCTCCTCGACGGTCTCCAGGACGCGGCGGTTCGGGTCGAGCTCGGCCAGCTCCTGCGACAGGTGGGCCAGCCGCACCGTCTTGCCGCGCACGACCGTGCCCGAGTCGGGCCGGACCGCGTCCGCGAGCAGCCGCAGCACCGACGACTTGCCCGAGCCGTTCACGCCGATCAGCCCGACACGGTCGCCCGGGCCGAACTGCCAGGTGCACCGGTCGAGCACCAGCGGACCCTCCCCCGGCCCTCCGGCGTGCAGAGTGACCTGGTCCAGGTCGTACACCGTCTTGCCGAGCCGCGCCGAGGCGAACTTCACCAGTTCGACGGTGTCGCGGACCGGCGGCTCGTTCGCGATGAGCGCCTGGGCGGCCTCGATGCGGAACTTGGGCTTGGACGTGCGGGCGGGCGGGCCGCGGCGCAGCCAGGCGATCTCTTTGCGCATGAGGTTCTGCCGGCGCTCCTCGGACGCCTGCGCGATGCGCGCCCGCTCGGCCTTGGCCAGCACGTACGCGGCGTACCCGCCCTCGTACCGCTGGACCGTGCCGTCCACGACCTCCCAGGTGCGGGTCGACACCGCGTCCAGGAACCAGCGGTCGTGCGTCACGACGAGCAGGGCGGACCGGCGCTGCGACAGGTGGCCGGCCAGCCAGGCGATGGCCTCGATGTCGAGGTGGTTGGTCGGCTCGTCCAGGATGACCAGATCGTGCTCGTCGATGAGCAGCCGGGCGAGCGCGGTGCGCCGCCGCTCGCCGCCGGACAGCTCGCCCGCCCGCGCCGAGAGGTCGATGTCGCCGATGAGGTTGGCCAGGATCTCCCTGACCGCCTGGTCACCGGCCCATTCGTGCTCGGCGCGCTCGCCCAGCACGACCTCCCGCACGGTCACCGCGGGGTCGAGATCGTCCCGCTGGGACAGAAAGCCGATGCGCAGCCCGCGGGTGTGCGTGACCCGCCCGGCGTCGGGCTTGAGCGTGCCGGCGATCACGGAGATCAGCGTCGTCTTGCCGTCGCCGTTGCGCCCCACGACGCCGATGCGGTCGCCGGCCTCGATGCCGAGCGACACCTCGCCGAGCAGGGGCTTGGGACCGTAGGCATGGGAGACCGATTCGAGGTTAACCAGATTCATCGTGCCCAAAGCCTATCCGCGCCCACTCGCCGCCGCACCGCCCCGGCCCTTGCCCCGCCCAGCCCCCCGCGGGTCCCTGCGAACGGCCCGGCGGAGGTGATCGTCAGACGCGGACGACCCCAGGAAGGGGGACCGTCAGGCGGAGGACGACCCTGGGGGAAGGTGAGCGTCAGGCGGGGACGATCACGGCGCCCGGGACGGGGCCTCGCGCGGTGACGGCCTCGCGGCAGACGCCCGCCGCGCGCAGGGCCGTCGCCAGGCCGGCCGCGTGGGCCTCGGACTCGGCGAGGAAGGCACAGGTGGGGCCGGAGCCGGACACCAGAGCCCCGAGGGCTCCGCTGTCCCGTCCCGCCGCGAGGGTGCGGGCCAGGGGATCGCACAGCGCCAGCGCGGCGGGCTGCAGGTCGTTGACCAGCGCCGCGCCGAGCGCCTTGACGTCTCCGGCGGCGAGCGCGGCCATGAGGGCGTCGTCGGCCCGCGGCCAGGCGACCGGCTCACCGGCGGCCTCGCGCAGCCGGTCGCACTCGCCGTACACCTTGGCCGTGGAGAGGCCGCCCTCGGCGAGCGCGAACACCCAGTGGAACTCGCCCGTCACAGGGACCGGCGCGAGCTTCTCGCCGCGCCCGGTTCCGACGGCCGTACCGCCGAACAGGGCGAAGGGGACGTCGCTCCCGAGATCGGCGGCGATGTCCATCAGCTCCCGCCGGTCGAGGCGCAGGGCCCACAGCTCGTCGCAGGCGATCAGGGCGGCGGCCGCGTCGGCGCTGCCGCCCGCCATGCCCCCGGCGACGGGGATGGCCTTGCGGATGGCCAGGTGGGCGCGCACGGGCCGGCCGGCGCGCGCCGCCAGGGCGACGGCCGCCTTGACCGCGAGGTTCTCCCCGTCGAGCGGCACCTGGCCCGCAGGGTCGCCCTCGACGCTCACCGTGATCATGGCTCCGGACGGGGTGGCCGTGCCGGTGGCGGCGCTCGGGGGCGTGGTCTCGCCGGTGACCGTGCCGTCATCGGCTGCCACGGCGGCCATGGCGTCCTCGGCGGGCGTGGTCACATCGGTCGCGGTGACCTCGTCGAACAGGGAGACGGCGTGGAAGACGTTCACCAGGTCGTGGTAGCCGTCGTCACGTCGCGGGCCGACGGAGAGCTGCAGGTTCACCTTGGCGGGCACCCGCACGGTCACGGAGGTCACGGGATCCGATCGTAACGCCCGCGCCACCGCGCCACGGCGCGCGTCCCGGCATGTGCACCTCCGGGCATGTGTGCGTCCGGGCATGTGTGCGTCCGGGCATGTGTGCGTCCGGGCGGGTGCGCGGCGGGTGCGCGCGGCCTCGGCGACCGCCGACCGTAACGGATATGTAGGTAAACGGTCGGACAAAGCACATCGAGCATCTGTACGGTGACCGTTCGGGGGCCACGGGGTGAACGGTGAAGGAGAGATCCATCGACGGCCAGAACGTCTCCTCCCCGCTGACGAAGGACGATCCTCGCGCGATCGGGGAGTACACGCTGACCGGACGCCTGGGTGAGGGCGGCATGGGAACGGTCTACCTCGGCACGTCCCCGACCGGCCGCCGGGTCGCGGTCAAGGTCGTCAAGCGGCAGTTCACCGAGGACGCCGGGTTCGCCGCGCGCTTCCGCTCGGAGGTGGCCAACGCCCGCAAGGTCGCCTCCTTCTGCACGGCGAGGGTGCTGGACGACGGCGTCGCCGAGGACGGGCGGCCCTACATGGTCACCGACTACATCTCCGGCACCCCCCTGTCCACACAGATCGCCACCTACGGCCCTCTGGAGGAGTCGCCGCTGGTCGGCATGGCCTTCGGGGTCTGCGCCGCGCTCGCCGCCATCCACGCCGCGGGCCTGGTCCACCGCGACCTGAAGCCCGGCAACGTCATCCTGTCCATGACCGGGCCCCGGGTCATCGACTTCGGCATCGCCCGCGCGCTCAGCGGCCTCACCGGCCCCACACTGACCGGCGAGGTCGTCGGCACGCCAGGATGGTGGGCCCCCGAGCAGATCGACGGCGGACCGGTCACCCCGGCGGCGGACGTCTTCGCCTGGGGGTGCCTGGTCGCCTACGCCGGCACCGGGAGGCATCCGTTCGGCGACGGCGACCCGATGACCGTCGCCTACCGCATCCTGCACGAGGAACCGCGGCTCGCCGGCCTGCCCGAGCCGCTGGACCGCCTGGCCCGCCGAGCGCTCCACCGCGACCCGGTCCTGCGGCCGACGGCCCGCGACCTGCTGCTCGACCTCATCGGCGGGGAGGCCGACGGGCCCTCCACGCACGTCCTCGAAGCGCTGTGGGAGCCGCCGAGCAACCTGCGGGCTCCTGGCGGGCCGTCCGGTCCGGACGACGACCCCGGCGGGCCTTTCGGCGGCCACGACGGCAGGGACGGGACGACACGCCCCGACCATCGGCCGGGACGACCGCGGCATGAGCCGGGAGAAGAACCCCAGCCCGGGCCGTCCCCGGAGCAGGCGCTCCCATCAGGGCACGAGGGGGCGACTCTGCGCGGGCACGGGCCCGGCGCCGAGCCGGACAGCGAGTCGCCGGGCCGGCACGACTCCGGCCCGGCGGGCTACTCCCGACCGGCGGACGGGCGCGACCACGGACCGGCGGCGTGGCGGCCGGGCGGGCGGCGACGGGCGCGGACGCGCGCGGCCGCCGCCGTCGCCGCCGCGCTGGCGCTGATCGCCGGGGCCGCCCTCGTGGTGCGATGGATGGGGCCGGACGCGGGCGGAGGAGCCGGCGCGCCCGCCCGGGACACCGACCTCGGCCGTCGCGTCCTGGTCGGCGAGCGGGGGCTGCAGTTCCTGGTCAGCGCCCCGCCCGTCTGCGGCGGCCCGCCACCGGCCGGCGGCACGGGAGGCCCCGGCGGGCAGACCTGCCGTGCGTACTGGTTCGTCCTCAACATGGGCGGGACGCCCGTGACGCTCACCGGCGCGCCGGAGCTCGTGGACGACGCCGGCGGACGGCACGCGATGACCCGCGCCGTCAGGACCGGCGCGCCGGACGGCCCCGGGGCCGTCGCACCCGGCCCCGGAGAACGCCCCGTCGACATCCGTCCCGGGCAGGTGCTGACCTTCGGGGCGGCCTACGAACTGCCCGCCGGCCGCACGGCCGTCGCCCTCACCGGCCGCATCGCCGCCGGCACCGCTCCGATCGAGGTCCGCCTGTGACACTCCTCCTGCGGCGGCTGGCACTGGTGGTGCCGCTGCTCCTGCTGCCCCTGGACGCCACCGCCTCCCACGGCTCCACGGCCCGGCACGCCTACTCCCCCAGCGCCACGGCCCCCTCCCCCAGCGCCACAGCCTCCTTTCCCGCCGCCTCAGCCCCCGGCCCTGAGGCGTGCGCGCACGCGGGAACGGCGGACTTCAACGGGGACGGCTTCAACGACGTCGTGGTGGGCGACCCCTTCGGCGAGCCGCCCGACCGGTGGGCGGGCTGGGGCCACCTGTTCCTCCTCAGCGGCACCTCCCGGGGATTCCCCGACGTGGTCGGCAGACCGTTCCCCAGCGGCGGCGGCCTGAGCGGCTGGACGGCCCGCGCCGGGCACCTCGACGGCGACGGCTGCCTGGACCTGGTGGTCGCGAGCCCTCACTGGAACGGCTACGTCACCGACAAGTCGAGCAACCGGGTCACGCTCGTCCCCGGCGCGGGCACCGTCACCGTCTACTGGGGCGGGCCGGACTTCGGCCGCCCCGGGGCCGCCCGGCTGGACCTGCACGCCCCCTCCCCCCGCAACGAGGCGCACTTCGGCTGGTCGCTCGCCGTCGCCTCCGGCCTGCTCGCCGTCGGGGCGCCGTACGAGGACGCCGACGGCGTCCCCGACTCCGGCGCGGTCTACCTGTACCGCTTCGGCGGCGACCGCGGCCGCGTCCCCGGCGATCCCCGCCGGATCACCCAGCAGACGCCGGGCGTGCCGGGCGACGGGGAGGCCGGCGACCTGTTCGGGTGGTCGGTCGCGCTGGGCGCGCTCGCCAAGGGCCCCGCCCCGGACCTGGCCGTCGGCGCCCCGTACGAGGACACTCCGCTCGAGGGCCGGACGGTGCGCGACTCGGGGGCCGTGACGGTGCTGTACGACGCCGCGGAGGGCCCCGGCGGGTGGTACCGCGGCAAGGGCTGGGACCTGTCGAAGCTGACCGACCAGGTGCCGGTCAACGAGGGAGACCTGTTCGGGTACTCCCTCTCCTACGGAGACGCCGTCGGCCGGCTCGCGGCCGGCGCTCCGTACGCCGATCCGCTCGGCGCCCGGGACGCCGGGATCGTCCAGATATTCTCCGGCGGCCGCACGGCGCCCGAACCCGTTCCGGCGTGGACGTTCTGGCAGGGGAACGTGGGGGAGATCAGCGAGCCGCGAGACGCGTTCGGCTTCTCGCTGGCCTTCTCGGGCGGCCGCGACCTGGTGGTGGGCGCGCCGTTCGACGGGGACGGCACCCATCCGGAGACCGGGGCCGTGCACGTGCTGACGCTCACGCCGGCCGGGACGGCGTCCGGTCCCACACCGTCCACGGAACCGCCGCTCGCTCAGCCCGCCCGTCTGGTGCGATCGCGCGGCCCGCAGAGCTTCGAGCACTTCGGCTGGTCGGTGAGCGGCGCGGGCGAGGGATGGGTGATCGTCGGCGCTCCCGACCGGGACGGGACGGGCGCGATCGGCCTGGTGCGGATGGGCGGCACGGACGCCGAGCCGCTACGCCCGGGCGACGGGCACATCATGCCCTTCGACCGGACCCACCACCCCACCGACTTCGGCGCCACGGTCGCGGGATGACCCCAGCTCAACGCCCCGCAGCACAGCGTCCCCGCCGAAGCCGAGCACGCCGTCCGGGCCATCCGCGACCATCTCGCCGCGACCGCACCGGACATATCTGACGGCGCCCTCACATAGGGGTGGGGCGGTGTTCGGCTATGCGGGCGAAGTCTTCGACGGGGAGTTGTTCGCCGCGTTGGGCGGGGTCCACGCCGGCCGCGCGGAGCGCCGTCTCGGCGGCGGCGGGAGTGCCGGCCCAGGAGGCGAGCGCCGCCCGCAGGGTCTTGCGCCGCTGGGCGAACGCCGCGTCGATGACCGCGAACACCTCCTCACGCGAGGCGGTGGTCGCGGGCGGCTCGCGGCGGGTGAGTGCCACCAGCCCCGAGTCGACGTTCGGCACCGGCCAGAAGACCGTGCGGCCGACCGGACCCGCGCGGCGCACGTCGGCGTACCAGGCCGCCTTGACCGACGGCACCCCGTACACCTTGGATCCCGGACCTGCGGCCATGCGGTCGGCGACCTCGCTCTGCACCATCACCAGGCCCTTGCGCAGCGACGGCAGCACCTCCAGCAGGTGGAGCACGACGGGCACCGCCACGTTGTACGGCAGGTTGGCCACCAGGGCGGTGGGCTGTGCGCCCAGTTGCCCGGGCAAGACGCGCATCGCGTCCGCCTGGACGACGGTCAGGCGACCGGCCAGCTCGGAGGCGCGCTCGGCGACGGTGATCGGGAGCTGAGCCGCGAGAACCGGGTCGATCTCCACGGCGACCACCTCGGCGGCCTCGGGGAGCAGGGCCAGGGTCAGCGACCCGAGCCCGGGCCCCACCTCGATCACGACGTCGTCGGAGGTGACCTCCGCCACTCTGACGATGCGCCGGACCGTGCCGCCGTCGATGACGAAGTTCTGCCCGAGCCGCTTTGTCGGACGAAGGTCGAGCTTGTGCGCCAAATTACGTATTTCGGACGGGCCCAGCAAACCCACAATTGAACTCCCCATCCATTCAGTGTCTCGCACCGAACACTCCCCAGAACCGGCGGACGAACCGCTCGAATCGCCCTGCGAGCCGTAACCGATCTTCAAGCGGAAGGAAAGTGGGCATGGGTAGTGTGGCCACGCCAGGGAGCGAGGAGGCGTCGTCGATGGACCGTACAGGTGCGGACCCGCTCCTCCCTGCCGATCCCCCGAACATCGGGCCCTACCGGTTGCTCGGCCGCATCGGCCAGGGAGGTATGGGCACCGTCTATCTCGCCGAGGCGCCCACCGGACGGCCCGTCGCGGTGAAGGTCGTCAAAGCCGAGTTCACCGTGGACGAGGGCTTCGCCGTCCGCTTCCACGCCGAGGTCACCAACGCCCGGCGCGTCGCGTCGTTCTGCACCGCCGAGGTGCTCGACAACGGCAACGCCGACGACGGCCGGCCGTACATGGTCACCGAGTACATCGCCGGGACGCCGCTGTCCAAGCAGATCTCCAGCTTCGGCGCGCTGGAGGCGGGCACCCTGCACGGTGTCGCCCTCGGCGTGGCCGCCGCGCTGGCCGCCATCCACGTCGCCGGGCTGGTCCACCGGGACCTCAAGCCGGCCAACGTCATCCTGTCGATGTCCGGCCCGCGAGTGATCGACTTCGGCATCGCCCGCGCCCTCGACGCCACCCAGGGGGTCACCCGCTCGGGCGAGCTGCTCGGCAGCCCCGGCTGGTGGGCGCCGGAGCAGGTGCGCGGCGAGGAGATCTCCCCGGCCGCCGACGTCTTCGCCTGGGGATGCCTGGTCGCCTACGCCGGCAACGGGCGGCACCCTTACGGGCGCGGCGACCTGATGACGCTCGCCTCCCGCGTGCTGGCCGGCCGGCCGGACCTCGGGACGCTGCCCGCTCCGCTGGACCGGCTCGTGCGGCAGGCCACCGATCCCGACCCGCGTCGCAGGCCCTCCGCCCAGGAGTTGCTGATCGCCCTGGTCGGCGGCGACCCGACCGGTGCCACGCCGCCGCCGGCCGCCGCGCGGGTCGTTCCCGTGGACCCGCCGACGCTCGTGGCCACCGAGATGCTGAACGAGTCGTGGGAACCCCCCGCCAACGTCGCCGCCGCCGAAGAGGCTCAGAGAGCCGAAGGCGCCCAAGGCGTTCACGGCTCTCAGGGCTCTCAGGGCTCTCAAGGGGCCACGGGGCCCTCCGCCGGCGTGCCCTTCGTTCCTGCCACGCCCGCCGCCGGTACGCCCTCCGCTGCATCCACATCCACCGCGGACGTCCCCTCCGGGGCTGCCGTAGGAGGGACTTCGAGCGGGATCGCCGCCGAGGGCATCGGGGACACCGACGACACCAACCCCGGCCTGTCGCTCCCCGGGCTCGCCCTGCCCCGGCACCTGTCCTCGCGCCCGGCACCCGGCGCCGCCGGACCTTCCATCCCAGGACGCACCGCCACCTCCACAGCAGGAGCCGCGACACCCTTCGCCCCGGGAACCGGCACCCCCTCCGCCCCGGGAACCCCCGCGCCGTCCGGTCCGGGAACCACGCCGTCCGGTCCGGGAACCACGCCGTCCGGCCTGGGAACCACGCCGCCCGGCGCCTCGGGGACCACCGCGCCGCCCCCGTCCGCGACCTCGGCACCGGCCGGCCCGGGGACCGGCGTGCCCTCCGCGCCCGGAGCCGCGACGTCCGCCATCTCAGGGACCACCGGGCCTCTCACGCCGGCAACCGCGACGTCCGCCGGCCCGGAGACCGCCGCCCCCTCCGCGTCCGGAGCCGTGGCGTCCGCCGCCCCGGGAACCGCCGCGCCGTCCGGTCCGAGGGGCGCCGCGTCCGCCGCCCCGGGAACGGCCGCGCCGTCCGGTCCGGGGGGCGCCGCGTCCGCCGAGGCCGTCTCCTCGGCCGGCCGTGGCTTCGCCGCCGCATCGCAGGCCCCGACCGCCGCGGAGTTCCCCACGGACACCGCGATCGATCCCGGGGCCTTCCTGGCGGAGAGCGCGACCGCCGCCGCGGGGACGCGGACCGAGGACACGCGGCCGTCCGCGGGGGCGGACGGGGTCACCGTGCCGTCCGTGATCCCCACGACCGGCGGCGAGCCGCGGCGCAGGTCGCTCGGCCGCAGGTGGCTGGTGCCGGCGCTGACGGTGCTCGGCGGGCTCCTGGTCACGGCGGGCGTGCTGGTCATGGTGCTGCCCGACCGCACCCCGGTTCGCGCCACCGGCGTGGCCGCCGTCACCGCCCCCACCCCCACACGTGAGACCGACATCGGCCGCCGCTACGCGGCGAGCGAGACGCTCGACGGCCCGCAGTTCGTCATCCCGTCCAGGCCCCAGTGCGGCCTCACCTCCTACCAGGGAGCCACGCCCGACGAGGGCCGGTTCTGCGTGGTCAGGTGGACGCTGATCAACCCCGGCGGGGTCCCGGCGGCGGTCTCGCCGACGCCGCCCGTGCTGGTGGACGACCGCGGCGCCGAGCACGAGCCGCTTACGACCGGCGCGGCGTCCTCGGGGTCTTCAGCGGCCCCCGCGACCCTGCCGCCGGGCGGCAGGCTCGACGGCGTGCTCGTCTACGACCTGCCGCCGGCCCGGGGCGCGGCCACCCTGAAGGTGCCGATCTCCGACACGACCACGATCGAGGTGCGGCTGTGACCCTGCGCCCGCGGCCGTCATCGGCCGCCTTCACCACCTCACCGGCCGACTCCCCCTCGAGCTCGCGCGGGACCTCGAGCTCGCCCCGGGCTTCAGGCTCGTCCGGTTCGTCGACCTCGGGCAGGGCCGCAAAATCGTCCTGCTCGTCGGGTCCGTCCGGAACCTCGGGCTCGTCCGGGTTATCGAGCCGATCAGAGATATCCGGGTCATCCCGCTTATCGGCCGTGCTGGTGGCGGCCGGGATGCTCGCCGTGTCGCTGGTCGTGCCGGGCGCCCAGCGTGCCGAGGCGGCGGCCGGCTGCGCGAAGGCGAGCGCCAACGACTTCGACGGGGACGGCCGCGACGACGTCGTGGCGGGCGATCCGCTGGCCGACGCGGCCGGCGTGCGCGGCGCCGGGGCGGTGCACGTGCTGCCGGTCGGCGGCGACGGCCCCGGCCGGGGTCTGGTGATCACCGCGCCCACGCCGCGTCCCGGCGACGCGTTCGGCTGGACCGTCCGCACGACCCACTACGACGGTGACCGGTGCCTGGACGTCATCGTCGGCGCCCCCTACGCCGACAGCGGGGACGCCGCCGACGCCGGAGCGGTGTACGTGATCCGCGGCGGCGCCTACGACGGGCGGGTGCCGGCCGGCGCGATCAGCGAGATCTCCGCCCCCCAGCCCGAGCGGGACGCCCACTTCGGCTGGTCGCTGGCCGCCGCCCGGTCCGCGGGCCGCCCGGCCGGCGTGATCGCCGTGGGGGCGCCGTACGAGGACGCCGACGGCACCGGCGACTCCGGCGCGATCTACCTGTACTGCGCCAAGCCCGAAGGGGGCGCCGAGCCCGCGCTGCGCATCACCCAGGAGTCCGAGGGCATCGTCGGCAACGGCGAGCAGGGCGACATGTACGGCTGGTCGCTGGTGTTCGGCCGGTTCGGCGGGCGCGACGACTCGGTGGACCTCGCGGTCGGCACTCCGTACGAGAACGACGACGGCGTCGGCAGGCAGGCGGGCGACTCCGGCAAGGCCGACACCGGAGCGGTCGAGATCATCTACGACGCCGCCGAGGCCACGAAGAAGTACACCAGCGTCAAGTGGGGCATCCCGAACTCGGTCAAGGGCGTCACCGAGCACCCCGGCGACCGGTACGGGTACGCCCTGGCCTACGCCGAGTCCGGCGGCCGGCCGTATCTGGCGGCCGGCGCGCCGCTCGCCGACCTGCCGGGGGCGACCGACGCCGGCCTGGTGCAGGTGTTCACCCTGGGCAAGGACGGCGCTCCCGTTCCCTCACGGACGATCCGGCTCGGCGGCGAGGGCCTGGCCGACCAGCCCCCGAAGGCCGGGGCGTCCCTCGGCTGGTCGCTGGCCATGGTCGGGTCCGCGACGTCGCTGCGGCTGGCGATCGGCGGCCCGTTCGACTCCGCCGGCGCACCGCAGGGCGGCGCGATCAGGCAGGTGCCGCTCGTCGGCGGCCCGGCGGGCGGGGCCGCGCAGGCGGGCCTGGCCCGGCCGTACGACCACCTTGGCGGGTCGATCGCCGCCTTCGGCGCGGCGGACTCCTTCGGCCCCGGCGCGGGGCTGCTGGCGGGGGTGCCGGACCGGCGGGACGCTCCCGGAGGGGCGGTGGCGGTGCTCCGCGACGGCGCCGCGGCCCGCCTGGTCGTCCCCGGACGCGACGCGGTGCCCGCCGTCCCCGGCGGAGCCTCCGTCGACTTCGGCGCCTCCGTCAGCGGCTGACGACCGCGCGGCCACCGCCCCGGAGACGAGTGCCGCGTCCGGCGGAGGGGGCGTCAGCGGGTGAACAGCAGGGCGCCGCAGACCGGCCATTGGGCGCGCCAGCGGCCGGCGACCCGTTGGTAGAGGAGCTGGGCGCGGTAGGTCTGCTCGTCCGCCGCCCAGTCGAGCGGGGTTCTCATCCCTCCGGCCGCCTGCCACATGGCCAGGCTGAGCTGGTACATCCCGAAGTACGGCCCCGCCGGGTCGAACGCCTTGGGGTTGGCGAGGGTCTCGCATCGCGCCAGCGCGGGCCAGTTGAGCGCGGCGACGGCGGGGCTGACCGCCACCGTGTGCGGCGGGACGGCGGGCGCCGCCGGGATGATGCGGATCACCTCGCTGTCCTCGGGGAAGGCGTCCATCGGGGGACGCACCCGGTCGCCCCGGGCCAGGGTGATCTTCTGCTGGGCCAGCACGGCCCGCACCGTGCGCCGGGTGGTCACGGCGTCCAGCCGGACCCCGCCCCGCACGACCGTCACCCGGCGGCGCGTGCGCACGTCGAGCGCGAAGCCCGAGATGGGGATCTGCCGCATCCGGGAGGCCGACAGGGTGGCCAGGCGGTCGTTCAGTTTGAGCTGCTGGAGCGCCTCGCCCACGTTGATGGCGGTCACGGTGTGCACGCTCCTCCTGCCGTCCACGGTGAGGCGGAGCGGGCGGGCGTGGCGCACGACGATTGACGAGCCGTCGGCGACCGGCGCCGCGGGCGGCGGGGACACCACGTCCCCCGGGCCGACCCGCACCTTGACCGCGGCGAGGACGTCCCGCACGGTCGCGCCGAGGCTGCGGACGGTGGTCTCGCCGCCGTCCACGGCCAGCCGCACCTCTTTGGCCAGCACGTGGCCGGTCAGCAGGCCGAGCGAGACGCCCGCCACGACCGCGCCCACCGCCCATGCCCACACCGCCCACACCGCGCGGACGGCGCGGACGGCCGGCCGCGGACCGGAGTGCAGGCCGGGCGGACGAGGCCGGGACGTGCGGCGACGGCGGGCACGACGCGATCCCGCACGCCGCGCGCCCCGTCCAGGGGCCGGAGATGGATCCACAGCGCGTCCTTCAGGTAGACCGAAGACGGTAGAGGACCGGTGGGCCGCGCGGTCGGTCCCACCGAGGGCTGCCGACGCTAGCGCCGGGCCTCCCCCCTCCTCAACCGGTTCGCCGAAACCAATCCGTGACATTGACTCCGCTTGGGAGTACCGGACCGGATCAAAGGGACGAAGGGACGAACGGCTGCTCCGCCACCGCACCCCGGCCGTGATCGACCGGCCGGGACGGGGACGGCCCCTGCGGAATCACCAGGCGCCGAAGACTCTTTCGCCGTTGGCGCTGATGGCGCGGGCCAGGTCGTCGACGGGCGTCCCCTTGACCTCGGCCAGGCAGCGGAGCGTGAGCGGGATCAGGTAGGGCGCGTTCGGCTTGCCGCGGTGCGGGGTGGGCGGCAGGTAAGGGGCGTCGGTCTCCACCAGCACGAGCTCCGGCGGCGCCACCCTGGCTGCCTCGCGGAGGTAGGCGGCGTTCTTGTAGGTCACCGGGCCGGAGAACGACATGACGTACCCCGCCTTCCCGCACCGCCGGGCCATCTCGGCGTCCCCGGAGAAGCTGTGGAACACCACGACCTCGGGGGCGCCCTCCTCGGCGAGGACCCGCAGGACGTCGTCGTGGGCGTCCCTGTCGTGGATCACCAGCGCCTTGCCCGTGCGCTTGGCGATCTCGATGTGCGCGCGGAAGGACGCCTGCTGGTCGTCATGGGAGGCCCAGTCGCGGAAGTAGTCGAGCCCGGTCTCACCCACGGCGCGGACCTGCGGCTCGCCGGCGAGCTTCTCGATCTCGGCGAGCACCTCGGGCGTGGCGGCGTGCGCCTCGTTGGGGTGGATCGCCACGCCCGCGTAGACGTCGTCGTGCCGGCGCGCGGTCTCGGCGTTCCACCGCGAGGAGCGCAGGTCGTAGCCGATCGTCACCAGCCGGGTGACGCCGACCGCCCGCGCGTTGGCCAGGATGCGCTCGACCCCGCCGCTCGCCGCCTGGGCGGCCAGTGCCACCTGGTCACCCGAGGACGCCTTGCGGTCGCCCACCATGATGTCCAGGTGGCAGTGGCTGTCGAAGACCTCGGCGCCGAGCGGCGACGGCGCGGGCGGAACCTCGGCCGCCGGGCGCTCGCTCACTCGGCGGACGGGGAGTCGAGGCGGGCGAGCTCCTCCTCCACCACCTTGGGGTCGAGTTTGGCGAACAGCGGCGTGGGCGGTGCCAGCGGAACGCCCGGCCGCAGCGGCCTGGACTCCCAGGTGGCCGCGCCGTCGTACTCGCCGCCGATCACCGGGTAGTGGCGGCCGTCCTCGTCGTCGACCTCGCGGATCTGCGGCATGCCCGACCACACGCCCTCCCCGCCGAGCATGGCGTGCACCTTGTTCGACGAGCCGGGCAGGAACGGGGTGAGCAGGGTCTTGGCGTCGTCGACGACCTGGAGCGCGACGTGCAGAATGGACTTCACGCGCGCGGGGTCGTCCTTGAGCTTCCAGGGCTCCTGCTCGGCCAGGTAGCGGTTGGCGTCGCGGACGACGTCGAAGGCCTCGGTGACGGCGTTCTTGAACCGCGACCTGCCGAGTTCGGCGCCGACCGCGGGGAAGGCCGCGCGGCTGCGCTCGAGCAGCGCGCGGTCGGCGTCGGTCAGCTCGCCCGCCTCGGGCACCGCGCCGAAGTTCTTGGCCGCCATCGAGATCGAGCGGTTGACCAGGTTGCCCCAGGCGGCGACGAGCTCGCCGTTGTTGCGGTTCACGAACTCCGACCAGGTGAAGTCGGTGTCCTGGTTCTCCGGGCCGGCCACGGCGATGTAGTAGCGCAGCGCGTCGGCGTCGTAGCGCTGAAGGAAGTCGCGCACGTAGATGACGACCTGGCGGCTGGAGGAGAACTTGCGCCCCTCCATGGTCAGGAACTCGCTGGAGACCACCTCGGACGGCAGCGCGAGCTTGCCCAGGGACCCCGGCGTGCCGCCCCGCGCCCCTTCGCCGTTGTAGCCGAGCAGCATCGCCGGCCAGATCTCGGAGTGGAAGACGATGTTGTCCTTGCCCATGAAGTAGTAGCCGCGGGCGTCGGGGTTCTGCCACCACTGCCGCCAGGCGTCGGGGTCGCCGGACCTGCGCGCCCACTCGATGGAGGCGCTGAGGTAGCCGATGACGGCGTCGAACCAGACGTACAGCCGTTTGTCGCCGCGGTCGCGCCAGCCGTCCAGCGGGATCGGCACGCCCCAGTCGAGGTCGCGGCTGATCGCGCGCGGCTGCAGGTCGCCGAGGAGGTTCAGCGAGAACTTCAGCACGTTGGGCCGCCACTCGCCCTGCTTGGACGAAAGCCACGTGCCCAGCGCCTCGGTGAAGGCGGGCAGGTCGAGCATGAAGTGCTCGGTCTCGATGAACTTCGGCGTCTCGCCGTTGACCTTGCTGCGCGGGTTGATCAGGTCGACCGGGTCGAGCTGGTTGCCGCAGTTGTCACACTGGTCGCCGCGCGCCCCGTCGTACCCGCAGATGGGGCAGGTGCCCTCGATGTAGCGGTCGGGCAGCGTGCGGCCGGTGGACGGCGAGACCGCGCCCAGGGTGGTCTTGGGGAAGACGTACCCGTTGTCGAACAGGCCCTTGAAGATCTCCTGCGCGACGGCGTAGTGGTTGCCGGTCGTGGTGCGGGTGAACAGGTCGTAGGACAGGCCGAGGGCCGTGAGGTCCTCGGCGATCACCCGGTTGTAGCGGTCGGCGAGCTCGCGGGCGGTGACGCCCTCCTTGTCGGCCTGCACCTGGATCGGCGTGCCGTGCTCGTCGGTGCCGCTGACCATCAGCACCTTGTTGCCCGCCATCCGCTGGTAGCGGCTGAAGACGTCGGACGGCACGCCGAACCCGGAGACGTGCCCGATGTGGCGGGGGCCGTTGGCGTACGGCCACGCGACGGCGGTCAAGATGTGCTGGGACATGGCACAAGCCTAGATGCCCCGGCGGAACGTCTCGAACCGTTTACCCCTACCCGCGCGAAGAGCCGCCTGACACCCTGTCAGACGGCTCTGGGCGGAAGGAAGGATCAGGCGGCCGGGGTGCTCTCGCGCTTGACGGCCTCGGCGGCCTCCTCGGCGGCGGAGGCGGCGACGTCGGCCAGGGTCTCCTTGGTGCGGCGGATGCCGAGGATGCTGATGAACAGCGACGCGAAGATCGTCTGGAAGCTCATGATGAGGGCGGTCGCCGACGGGACGACCAGGCGCAGCGACTCGGCGGGGATCAGCGGCCCGAAGTTGCGCACCTGCCAGTGGGCCAGCGAGGCGACCATGCCGGCCAGGCCCGCGAGGGCGAGCAGACCGCCCGCCACCAGGCCCTTCTCCAGCGTCACGACGTCGACCAGCCGCTTGATGCGGCGGTCTTCGGGCAGGAAGCCCTCCTCGGCGGCGTACACCTTGGTGAACAGCGCGAACAGCACCGCCTGGAAGCCGATGACCACCCCCGCCGACGCGCCGACCAGGGTGTCGACGTCGAAGGCGAGCTTGCCGATGTAGACCGGGCCGAAGGTGAGCGCCGCGCCCGCCGCCAGGCCGAGGACCATCAGCACCATGCCGGGGATGAGGAACAGCCAACGCGGGCTGTACAGCAGCAGGAAGCGCAGGTGGCGCCAGCCGTCGCGCCAGGAGCGCAGGTGCGGCGGGCGGGTGCGGCCGTCGGGGCTGAGCGTCGTCGGCACCTCGCGCACGTCCAGGCCCTGGAGGGTGGCCTTGACGACCATCTCGCTGGCGAACTCCATGCCGCCGGTCTGCAGGCCGAGGTTGAGGATGGACTCGCGGCGGAACCCGCGCAGGCCGCAGTGGAAGTCGCGGATGGCGCTGGGGAAGAACAGGCGGCCGATGAACGACAGCACCGGGTTGCCGAGGTAGCGGTGCAGCGGCGGCATGGCGCCCGGGGCGATGCCGCCGCGGAAGCGGTTGCCCATCACCAGGTCGGCGCCGGAGCGCAGCTCCTGCACGAAGGGCGCCAAGGCGGTGAAGTCATAAGAGTCGTCGGCGTCCCCCATGATCACATAACGGCCGCGCGCGGCGCGGATGCCGCCCATCAGGGCGTTGCCGTAGCCCTTCGCGTCCACGTGGACCACGCGGGCCCCGGCGTCGCGGGCGAGCTGCTGGGACCCGTCGGTGCTGCCGTTGTCGGCGATCACCACCTCGCCCTCGATGCCCTGCTCCGCCATGCAGGCCAGCGCCTTACGGACACACGTTTCGACGGTCTCCGCCTCGTTCAGGCATGGCATGACCACGGTCAGTTCCACGTCGAAACCCCTCGTTCGCGCCTCGATCATCGTCTGCGTAGTTCAACCATGATGCCCTCTGCCCCCCGGTGCTCGGGTCAAGACGTCGAAAGGGCTGGCATCCTGTAAACCATGGTGACCGTTGCCGACCCGGCACAGGCCGGCCTGCCCACGCCGCGCAAGGGTGCGCGACTCTGGGAGTTCGTCAGGACGCGGCGGCTGTTCGTGATCGCCGTCGCGCTCGGCGCGGTCCTGCGGGTGATCGCGATGCTCGGCTACCGGCCGGCGATGTGGTTCAACGACTCCTACGAGTACGTCTCGGTCGCCCTGCACCCCCGCCCGCACCCCATTCGCCCGGACGGGTACGGATTCTGGCTGCTGATCCTCAAGCCGTTCCACAGCTTCGCGCTGGTGGTCTTTACCCAGCACCTCATGGGGCTGGCGACGGCGGTGCTGGTCTATGCGCTTCTCAGGCGCAAATTTGGCCTGCCCGACTGGGGGGCGACCCTGGCCACCGTGCCGGTGCTGTTCGACGCCTACCAGATCCAGCTCGAACAGATGATCATGTCGGACACCATGTTCACGCTGCTCATCGTGGGCGTGGTCACGCTGGTGCTGTGGCACAGGCGGCTGTCGTGGAAGGCGGGGGCCGCCGTCGGGCTGCTGCTGGCCCTGACGGCGCTGACGCGCAGCATCGGCCTGCCCATTCTCGCCGTCGTGGTGGTCTTCCTGCTGGTCAAGCGCACCCACTGGAAACCCGTGGTCGCCGTCGTGGCCGCCTGCGCGGTGCCGGTGGTCGCGTACATGGGGTGGTTCTCGGCGGTCAACGGCCAGTTCGCGATGACGCAGAGCGACGGGCTGATCCTCTACATGCGCACCGCCAAGTTCGCCGACTGCAGGAAGATGCAGATCGACGTCCAGCGCGAGCAGAACCTCATCCCCCTGTGCATCAACCCCAACGTCGAACGCAGCAAGTTCTCCCAGCTCTACCTCTGGTACAGCGGCTGGGGCGAGGTCCTGCACCGCTACGGCGCCGACAAGTTCGACCGGTCGCTGAACGACGCGGCGGGCACGTTCGCCAAGCGGGCCATCCTCGCCCAGCCCGGCGACTACCTGGCGGCCGTCACCGGCGACCTGCTGCGCAGCTTCCGCTGGGACCGGCCGGTCTTCCCCGACCCCAACACCTGGAACCAGTACCAGTTCGACGGCAAGGGCGTGAACCGGCACGACACCACGCGGCTGCTGACCTCGCTCCCCCACTGGCCGAGCTACCTGGGCTGGACCGACCGCGACATGGTCGCCTACGAGCAGGGCAGGGCCAGCACCCGGGTGTACTGGCCGTGGGCGACGGTCATGGAGCGCTACCAGCGCGTCGCCGCCATGCCCGGTCTGGGGCTCGGACTGGCGATGCTGGTGGGCGCGGCCGGGGCGGTCGTGCGCTGGCGCCGGCTGGGCGGGCCCGGGCTGCTGCCGCTGGTGGCGGCCGCGGCCCTGGTGGTCGCGCCGGCGGCCACCGCCGAGTTCGACTACCGCTACCTGCTGCCCGCCGCGCCGCTGGCCTTCCTGTCGGCCGCCATCGCCGTCCGGCACGGCCTGTGGCCCGCGCGCCGCGGCGAGCCGGCGCCGCCCGCCGAGACGCGGCTAGATCCAGCTGCGTAGGAGCATGCGCCGGTACCAGTCGTCGTAGGGGATGAGCTCGGCGGTCAGCGCGGGGTGCAGCCAGGCGAAGTTGGCGATGCTCAGCAGCACGAACGCCCCGGTCACCGCCGCCCCGACGGCCCTGCGGGAGCCCGTGACGCGGGAGGGGCCGATGAGCAGCCCGGCCGCGAGCGTCAGCGCCAGGATCATGAACGGCACCACGGGCGCCATGTAGAACAGGAACATGGTGCGGTGGTCGGCGATGGCGTAGTAGACCCACGGCAGCCAGCCGACGCCGTAGGCCAGCAGCACCGCGCCGGCCCGCCAGTCGCGGGCGGCCACGTACCAGGCGATCAGCGCGATCAACGCCACCAGCGCGCCGTACCAGATGACCGGCGTGCCCACCCCGAGCGTCGCCTGCGAGCAGCTGGCCGCGCCGCATCCCTTGGGGCTCTGGTAGTAGAAGGCGACCGGGCGCAGCAGCAGCGGCCACTGCCAGGGCCACGACTGGTAGGGATGGGTCTGCTCCAGGCCTGTGTGGAAGGTGAGCACCTGGAGCTGGTAGTCGATCCACGACCGCGCCGAGCTGAACACCCAGTAGACCCAGCCGCTGGAGGTCGCCTGGGCCCAGTTGCGGCCGTAGCCGTAGGCGGTGGCGAACCAGCCCGTCCAGGACACCGTGTACGTCAGCGCCGGTACGGCGGCGACCGCGACCAGTGAGGTGGGCACATCGTGGCGGAACATGCCGGAGAACGGGCGGCGCAGCCCGACCGCCCGGCGGGCTCCGGCGTCCCACACCAGGCTCATCACCGCGAAGGCCACCAGGAAGAAGATGCCGCTCCATTTCGTGGCGCAGGCCGCGCCGAGACACGCCCCGGCCGCGATCCGCCAAGGTCGCATGCCCAGCCACGGTCCGCCGTCGCTCAGCGGCGAGGTCTCGTACCAGTCCGCCAGGCGTTCGCGGGAGCGGTCGCGGTCGACCACCAGGCAGGCGAAGCCGCACAACACCCAGAACATCAGGAACACATCCAGCAGCGCCGTGCGGCTCAGCACGAAATGCAGCCCGTCCAGCGCCAGCAGCAACCCCGCCATGCACCCCAGCAGCGTCGAACGCGTCATCCGCCGCGCCAGCCGGGCCAGCACCAGGATCGACACCGCCCCCACCAGCGCCGCCGCGAAGCGCCACCCGAACGGATTCGCCCCGAACAACCACTCACCCACCCCGATCATCCACTTGCCCAACGGCGGGTGCGCCACGTACTGCGCGCACGGGTCGAGGTTGTCGGGGGTGCAGCTCACCCAGAGGTCGTCCCTGCCGGCGATGAGCCGCCGGTCGGCGATCGGGTCCTTGTCCGTGCCGAGGAAGGTGCGCTCGACGCCGTACCTGAGCAGGGACAGCGCGTCCTTGGCGTAGAAGGTCTCGTCGAACTCCACCGCCTTGGGGGTGCCGAGCCGGTCGAACCGCAGCAGGGCGCCGAACACCGCCACCAGGATCGGGCTCAGCCACCCCCACAGGGCGCCGCCCTGGAACGGCGGGACCAGCCGGTCGCGCACCGGCACGGGGGCCGCGTCCTCGGCGCTCCCGACGGCGTCGCCGACGTCGCCGGCCTCGCCGGGCGGTCGGAGCGGCGCTCCGGCGACAAGTCGCGTGTTTCTGGCGAATCTCGGAAGGAAGACGCGAACGGACACCCGGGCACCCTATTGGCAGGGCGCCACCCGCATCCAGAGATCAGGCCCCGCGGCAGGGGCGTCAGGCGCGGTGGACGGCGTCGTACAGCTCGCGCTTGGGGACGCCGGCGGCCTTGGCCACCTCGACGATGGCCTGCTTGCGCGACACCCCCGCCTGCTCCCGCCGGGCCACCTCCGCGACCAGCGCGCCGATGTCGGGCTCGGCGTCACCGGGCGCGTACCCGGCGACGACCAGCGTGATCTCGCCGCGCACGTCCCCCTCGGCCCAGGCCGCCAGCTCCGACAGCGGGCCGCGCCGCACCTCCTCGTAGGTCTTGGTCAGCTCGCGGCAGACCGCCGCGGGCCGCTCGGCGCCGAACGCCTCGGCCATCGCGGCCAGGCAGGCGCGCAACCGGTGCGGGGCCTCGAAGAAGACCATGGTGCGCTCCTCGGCGGCGAGCGCGGCCAGCCGCCGGGCCCGTTCTCCGGGCTTGCGCGGCGGGAAGCCCTCGAAGCAGAACCGGTCGCTGGGCAGGCCGGAGATCGCGAGCGCGGTCGTCACGGCCGACGGACCGGGCAGCGCCGTCACCGGGATGCCGGCCTCGACCGCGAGGTGCGTCAGCCGGTAGCCGGGATCGGAGACCCCCGGCATCCCGGCGTCGGTGATGACCAGCACGGTGCGCCCGTCCTGGAGGTCGGCGAGCAGTTCGCCCGCCCTGGCCGCCTCGTTGGCGTCGTAGTAGGACACCACGCGGCCCGCGAGCGTGACCCCGAGGTCGGCGGCCAGCCGGCGCAGCCGGCGGGTGTCCTCGGCGGCCACGACGTCGGCGCCGGCGAGCGCCTCCCGCAGCCGGGCGGAGGCGTCCTCGACGCGCCCGATCGGAGCCCCTGCCAGCACCAGCCTGCCGTTGTCGTTCACGGTGCCCATCCTTCCCCATGAACGTTCCACGGGCGCGGGCGCCGTCGACCGGTCGCTCCCTGGAAGGACTCCCCCAATTGGGTACGTAAGAGGTGTTTCTTAGGCTGGACGTAATAGCCGCCCCGTACGATGTCCGGATGGCCCTGACGGACTTCCCTAACCAGGACTTCGAGCAGCCGGAGCCGCACGACGACCCCGCACAGCCGGGCTCGGTCCGCGACCGGCTGGTTCCACCGTTCCAAGGGAACCCCCTGTGGGGGTGGCTCGGTCCGATCCTGGTGGCGCTGTTCGGCGCCTTCCTGCGGTTCGACCGGCTGGGCTCCCCCAAGGCGATCGTGTTCGACGAGACCTACTACGCCAAGGACTCGCTCTCGCTGATCAACTTCGGCGTGGAGCGGGTCGCGGTCAAGGACGCCGACAAGATGCTCCTGGCCGGCAACTCCGGCATCTGGAAGCAGTGCGGCCCGAACGAGCTGGACCAGTGCGCCTCCTATGTCGTCCACCCGCCGCTCGGCAAGTGGATGATCGGGGTGGGTGAATGGTTGTTCGGGGCGAATCCGTTCGGGTGGCGGTTCGCGGCGGCGCTGGTGGGGGCGGTGTCGATCCTGGTGCTGGCCCGGCTGGCGCGGCGGATGACGCGTTCGACGCTGCTGGGGTGCATGGCGGGGTTGCTGCTGGCGCTGGACGGGTTGCATTTCGTGCTGAGCCGCACGGCGCTGCTGGATGTGTTCCTGATGTTCTGGGTGTTGTGCGGGTTCGCCTGCCTGGTGGTCGACCGTGACCGCTCCCGCGAACGCCTGGCTGACTGGTACGAGACCTCGCCGTTGAACGCGAGCGGCCCGTGGCTCGGCATGCGCGGCTGGCGGATCGCGGCGGGGGCGTGTCTGGGCGCCGCGTGCGCGATCAAGTGGAGCGGCATCTTCTTCCTGATCGCCTTCGCGATCATGAGCCTGGTGTGGGACGCCGGAGCCCGCCGCGCGGTCGGACTGCGCCGCCCGTTCTCTGGCATGTTCCGCCACGACGTGCCCACCTCGCTGGTCGCGGTCGCCGTGGTGCCCGCGCTGACCTACATGGCCAGTTGGACCGGCTGGTTCGCCACCGCCTACGGCTACGGCCGCAACTGGGCCCAGGCCACCTCCAGCGGCTGGGTCTACTTCGTCTTCAACTCGCTGCGCTCCTGGTGGGACTACCAGTGGATGGTCCTGAGCTTCCACACCGGGCTGGACTCCACCCATCCCTACCAGTCGTGGCCCTGGCAGTGGCCGCTGCTGCTGCGCCCGGTCGCCTTCTTCTACGAGAGCCCCACCGGCGGCTGCAAAGCGGACAAGTGCTCCCAGGCCGTGCTCGGGGTCGGAACCCCCATCATCTGGTACGGCGCCGTGGTGGCGCTGATCGCGCTGATCGCCTGGTACGTGGCCACCCGCGACTGGCGGGCCGGGGCCGTGCTGCTGGCCTACGGCGTCGGCTGGCTGCCGTGGGTCTACTACGCCATCGCCGACCACCGCACCATGTTCCTGTTCTACACCGCCCCCATGCTGCCGTTCATGATCCTGGCGCTGACGCTCGCGGCCGGGCTGCTCATCGGGCCGGCCAACGGCGCCAATCCGAGGCGCAGGATCATCGGAGCCGCGCTTTCGGGTGCCTTCGTGCTCGTGGCCCTGGTTAACTTCTGGTGGCTGTACCCCGTTATCGCCGCCGAGATCATCCCCTACGACGATTGGCACCGGCGCATGCTCCTCGACCGCTGGATATGACCCCGGACATGATCCCCCTGATCGTTACAACCAAGCCCTTCTGCTCTTTCCGGTCTTACAGGTAGGTGACGTGGAAATCGTCCGTGGCGGTGGTCGTCGTCAGGGCCCGGCCCTATACGGCAGACTGCGAAGCATGCCCGCACCCGACGTCGCCGCGCTCCTCACCGAGCTCGAGCGCTCCGATCCGGAGGTCGCCGACGACGCCCGGGTGGCCGTCGAATGGCTGACCGGCGGCGAGCCGTTAGAAACGATCACCCAGCTCGATGTGTGCGAGTTCCTCTGGTACACCCTCCCCCTGAAGGTGACCGGCGAGCACGGCGATCTCGCCCTGGCCCTGGGCCGGCTGCTGCGGCTGGGCGGCATGGAGCGCTACGCCGAGCTGTGCACCTCCCCGGTCACCGCGCGCATCCTGCGCACGTACGCGCGCGGCGGCGAGGACGCCGGGACGGCGGCCTACCAGCGCGCGCTGCATGCCACCGGCGTCCTGCCGCCCGACGTGCCCGAGCTGCACTGGAGCTCGATCATGGGCCCCGAGGAGCTCGGCGCCCACCTCGCCTGCTCGGCGGCGCTGGAGCTCGCCGTCGTCTCCGGTGAGCTCGTGCCCGCCGCGAGCGATTGGAAGTCCCAGGCCGAGGCGCTCACCCGCCGCTGGCTGACCGCCCCGCGCACCGAGCTGGGCGGCGACAACTGGGTCAACCGCGTGCACGGCGAGCGGCTCAACCGCTGGGTGCTCGGCCGGGGCGCCGCCCGCCGCGACCTGGCGCAGCCGTTCGAGGTGCGCCTGCACGCGCCGATCCCGGTCCCCGACGGCCCGCAGTTCCCCGCTCTGCGGTGGCTGCTCGAACTGGCCGCCCTGCCCGCCGGCGTGCCGCTCACCAAGCAGCACAACATCGCCCGCGCCGTGGTCGTCGAGGCGGCCGAGCGGTTCGGCTGGGAGATGGCGGGCACCCGCAGCGAGAGCGGCGTGGCGGCGCTGCGTGCCCTGCGCCGCATCGCCGAGCGCGAGCTCGGCGCGGTCTCCCGCGCCGGCCGGGCTCTGGTGCTGACGCCGGCCGGGCGCCGGCTGCTGGACGACCCCGCCGCCCTGTGGCAGGCGGCGGCTCCCGCCCTGCTGACGCCCGCGACGGGCGAGCGCGAGATGGAGATGTCGGTGCGCGAGGTCGGGCTGATGCTCCTGGTCGAGCGCGACGACCTGCCGTGCGGCCCGCTCACCGAGCGCGTCACCGAGGTCGTGGTCGGCGAGGGCTGGCGGACGACCACCCCGGCCGACGTGGCGGCGCCGCTGGTGGAGCTGCGCCACCGCCTGGAGGCGCTGCACCTGTGCGCCCCCCGCGACGACCTGCCCTCCCCCGAGGAGGCCGTCCCCGTCACCCTGACCCCGGCCGGGCAGGCCGCCGCTCTCACGGCCCTGCGCCGGCAGGCGCTGCGTCCCCGCAAGTACGTCACCCTGAACTGAGCCGGGCCGGCCGCGTGCCAGGTGGCGCGCGGCCGGTGGCCGCCGCGGTGGGGCGATCGCGGACGTGCGCCTAGATCCCCGCGGTCATGCGGCGGCCCATGCGCTCTTCCTGGCGCATCTCCTCTTCGGGGCGCCCGGACATGATCTCCTGGCGGGTCTCCTCGATGCGCAGGGCGACGCCGATGGCGAAGAACGTCGGCGCCCACTCACCGACGAACAGGCCCCAGCGGTCGGCGCGGGCGATGTCCTGCTCCATCTCTTTGGACAGCATCCACGAGACGAACGACGCGCCGACGGAGATCAGACCGGCCGTGTACATCATGCCCGACCGGATGCCCATTCTGTTGAGTGCCCTGATCATATGCCCCCCTTGATAACGGCGTGTTGACGCTACCTTCCTACCCTTCGTCGTGGCCCGTAATGATCGGCACGGGATAAGGACGATAAGAGGCACTTTGGCGGCAGTCGCCGGATTTGCCGATATATTACGGAAAGCGGAGAAAGTAGCGCGTTATACCGGCTATTCCGTGACCAGGAAATCGGCGAGCACCCGCAGAGCGCTGAAGACGCCGTCCTCGACCCGGCCGCGCGCCGACACCGACATGACCGCGAAATCGACCGGGACCAGCACGAGGTAGACGTGCCACACCGGCCGCCCGGCCGGGCTCCAGGCGAGCCGCGAGCCCAGCGCGAGCGCCGTCCAGCAGTGCGCACGCTCGTCGAGCCGGACCTCGCCCTGGTAGGAGTAGCCGCCCTCGCCGGGCAGGTCGCCCGCCACGCGGTCGTACGAGCCGGCGGGCTCCCGCATGATCACCGCGACGCGTTCGCCCTCGTCGACGACGCCCTGGTAGCTGCCCCCGAGATCGATGCGCGGGCGGCCGCCCGCGTGGTCGACGGCGTAGGAGACCTCGGGGAAGGTGACGGCGCCGCCGCCGGGCCGCACGAGCGCGCGGGACGGCGGCTGATCGCACCACGACGGGGAGGCGGAGGCCACCGGAGGACCGGAGGAGGTGGGCGCCGCGGCGGAGTCGCCGATGGCCGAGACGATGAGCACCATGGCGATCATTACCAGGACCGGCACGGCGAGACGCGGCCATCCCGATCTCCCGCGGCCTGCGTTGTCGGCTGTCGCCACTCGGACCTCCGGCCGGCTTCGACGCGTGGCGGCGTGAATTGCCTCTGACGGCGCCCCGGCGAGGCGGCGCGCCTCCACTGTGGCACGCCGCGCGCGGCCCTCACCCGGTATTCCGGAAAGCGGCCTCCGGTGATTTACAGGCTCTTGAGATACGCGAGGGACGGCATGAAGAAATACTCGCCGCCTTTCATCGTGACGGTCTGCGGCGCCTGCTGTTGCGGCGCGCCGTGCTGCTCGCTCCCCCACGCCTTGGGGAAGCTCACCTTGCCCTCACGACGGCCCTGCCCGATCACCGGATCGTGGCCGGTCCCCTCCACGGGGAAGCCGGAGTTGTCGGCCCACGCCTGCTGGGTGAACTCGAACTGGGACTGCAGGCTCGCGTTGAACGCCATGAACAGCAGGCCCACCCCGCCGGTCGGGCGAGTCCGCGGCGGCGCGTCATCCCAGGGGATGTCGGTGCGCGCGCCGTAGGTCTGGCCGCGCCGGGCCATCATCACCCCAAGGACGCGCTCGAGGCCGCCGTCCTTGGAGTCGCGCGGGTTGGTCTTGCGGATGTGCGCGCTGAAGGGGCACTTGGCGCCGTCCGGGTCGTCGCGGTAGCTGAAGTCGTTCTGCACCGGATGGCCGTCCGAGCTGGGCCTGCCGTGCAGCCGCAGCGGCGTGCCGTTGCGGAACCGGCCGACCAGAAGGGCCCCGGCGAGCGCCCGGTCGGCTCCGGCGAGCCCGAGCGCGTCGGCCAGATCCTCCTCGGCCTGCCGGAACGCCCGCACGTTCTGCTCCAGCTTCCGGAACACCAGGTAGCTCCCCATGTGCCGGGCCGGCTTGGGCGCCAGCGGGTCGGCGACCAGGATGTGGTTCAGCGGGAAGAACGGCGTCCAGTTGTGCCCGGGCTCGGCCGCCACCTGGTCGGCGAGGAACAGCGGCTGGCTGCGGCCGTCGATGTAGCCGAAGTGCTCGATGCCGTTGCCCTGCGCGTTGCGCAGCCCGTGGCCGCTCTCCTCGCCGACGATCGTCGCGGTCGCGGGCAGCAGCGCCAGGACGCGCTCGCGGGTGGCGGTGACCGTGGCCTCGGTGGCGTCGCCGATGAGCACGACAGCGTGGATCTCCCCTCGGTACGGCGCCTCCCAGGCGCTCACCGGCGGGTCGCTCAGCGTGTCCGTGCGCCGCTTGAGTCCGGATTTGAAGGCGTTGTCGGTGAACCCGGTCGTGGAGTGGCCGAGTTTGAGATAGCCGAGCTTGCTGATGCCCACCCCGACGTACGGGGTGCCGGGGGCCCGCGTGCCGTTGAAGGCGCGGACCTCCGCGAGGTGCGTCCTGGCCGACTTCACCAGCGGCACCAGGCCGTGCAGGAACCGCCTGCCGTCGGCGCCGTCGCCGAAACTCACCAGCAGCACCGACAGGTGCTCGCGGACATGCGCCCGCAGGATGTTGGCCTGCAGGTTGTCGAGCATCGCCTTGGTGTCGGCGTCCAGGCCAGGCGCGTCCCAGGCGAGCGGTTCGCCGTTGGCGAGGTTCACTGGCATGTCGGTCCTTCCCCGTGCTGGGTCTCGGTCGTGTCCTCCGATGAGAGTCGTCTTTCTCGACAAAGGTTCGATGTACGGCGAATCGCCATGGAGTTGCGCCGACCGGGCCGATGCCGTCTTTGACCAACAGCGGGCGGAATGCCGCTTACATGCGATAGAAGATCTATTGCACCTACTGTCCCCCCTTGAGGTACATGTGAGAAAGCTTCTTCGGGTTCTCGCGGCCCAGCTCTTCGCCGCGGCCTTCGTCCTCACCGCCCTGTCCGGCGGCGCCCACGCCGACACCACGCCCACCGACGCCGAACTGGCCGCGGAGTGGCAGACCGCGTGGGACACCTACAAGTTCTACGACGCCTCGCCGCCCCCGCACCCGGGATCGGGGCGCACCCGGCAGAGCCAGACGATCTCCATCACGATCAACGCCCCGGCCCATCAGGTCTTCACGGCGTACTCCAACATCAACAACCACATCGGCCGGGCGGCGTTCCTCACGCGGGTCTCCACCCACCGCGACTGGCGCCAGCGCGGCGTGCGCTACATCGACTTCACCGCGATCGAGGACATCCCCTACCAGGGAACGATCGTCTCCTCCCACACCCACGCCCAGCAGCGTCTCCACGAGGACGAGCTGTTCTACGAGACCGACACCTGGTCGCTGCCCAACGTCGTCACCCACCAGCGCATCAGCTTCACCGTGCAGAAGGGCGGCGGCACCAAGGTCACCGAGCGCCTGACGTTCGACGCGGACGACGCGCTGATCGACTTCGTCGTCGCCAACGGCGTCGCCTCGCACCAGCAGACCCAGACCGCCATCAAGCAGGCCATCGAGAGCGGCCAGCTCTGACCCCCCGCCGGGCGGGGCGCCCGTCATGGCCGCCCCGCCCGGCACCCACCATCGGCCCCACCACCGTGGGGCCCGCGCCGTGGAATCCCCTTCGACACCGGCCATGCCGTGGACGCCGTTCCCGCCGTTCCCGCCGTTCCCGCCGTTCCCGCCGTTCCCGCCGTTCCCGCCGTTCCCGCCGTTCCCGCCGTTCCCGCCGTTCCGCGCCGTTCCCGCCGTTCCCGCCGTTCCCCGCCGGCCCGCGGTGGAGGTCCGATCGCCGGTCAGGCGGTGAGGTGGGCGATGACCGAGGTGTGACGCGGGGTCCAGCCGAGCAGCTCGCGGGTCTTGGCGGCGGAGACGTCCTGGTCACGGGTGAACAAGTCCGCCAGCGGCCCCAGCTCCGCCTTCGCCTCCTCCACAGGCCACGACGACGCCCTTCCCCCGCCGAGCGCCCGCGCGATCGCGTCGAGGCGGGCCGTCTCGGCCATGCCGTGCCAGACGGTGCCGGGCGCGGCACTTCTCACGACGGCCACATACAGGTCGGACAGGTCGTCCACGTGCACGACCGGCCAGCGCACCCCTGGCTCACCGATGTACACGCCACCTCCCCGCTCGGCCGCCTTGGCGGCCAGCAGCCCGTGGACCAGGCCCCCGCCGTGGCCGTACACCAGACCCGGGCGGATCACCCACCCGCCGGCCGCCAGCACCCGGCGCTCGACCTCCGGCCGCCAGGCGGCGATGGGGTGCGGGGCGGGCGGGCTGTCCTCGTCCACGGCACCCGCCCCGAGGACGGCCGCCCCCGTCGTGTAGACCACAGGGCTGCCGGCGGCGAGCAGCGCGTCCACCCCGGCCAGGTCCGCCTCGGCGCCGAGCGGCGGTCCGGCGTGCACCACGCGGTCGAACCCCGTCGCGGCGCCGGTCAGCGAGGCCGGGTCGGCGAGGTCCGCGGTGACCGTCGCGTACGGCGGGTTCGCCGCACCCGGGCGGGTCAGCGCCACGACCTCGTGCCCGGCCCCGGCCAGCGCCGCGGCCACGCGTGTCCCGATGTAACCGGTGGCGCCGATGATCAAGATCTTCATGAAGGACGACTCCTCGCGAGGTCAGGGGGCGATGATCTGGCGGACGCCGGTCCGCGCGGCGTTCTCGATGGCGGCGAGCAGGCGGTGCAGCCGCACGGCCGTGTGGAAGGAGGGATGCGCCGGCCGTCCCTCGGCGAGCGCCGGGGCGATCCGCCGGTAGAACGCGGCGACGTTCACCGCGGGGCCGGCGGGCACGCCGCGCGGCACCGAGCCGGCCGCCTGACCGCCTCCGGCACCGCTCCCCCGCCCCGAACCGCCACCGCCGTCCCCGTTCGAGATACCACCGTCCGCACTTCGGGTACCGCCGTCCACACTTGGGGTACCGCCGTGCGCCCTTCGGGTACCGCCGTCCGGCCCGGTGTCGCCGTCGGCGTGCGCTCCCACGGTGAACGGGCCGCCGTGGGCGCCGGCGGAGGTGGCGTAGGCGACCGTCCAGTCGGCCCAGTGCGGGTACACCCCCGGCCGCGCAGGAGCGGCCGTCAAGGTCCCCTCCGACCCGCTGATCTTTAGGTGGAACCCGTCGGGCGATGCCGCGTCGCCGCCGTGCACGATCACCGCGCCGATCGCCCCGCCCTCCAGTGGGCCGTGCACGGCCACGTGGTCGGGCACCGCGTTGGGCACCGTCTCGCCGGTCCCGATCACCTCGACGCGGGGGCGTCGGTAGCCGAGCGTGGCGGTGACCTCGGTGAACGGGCCGGCGATGCCCTCTACCACGGCCAGGAAGTGCCCGGCCATCACGGTCAGCAAGTTGGTCCCGGCGGCGGGGCCGGTGCTCCAGGCGAGCTCCGGCGCGATGCGGGCCCCGCCGAGGGAGTCCCCCGCGGCCACCAGCGTGATCGACTCCAGCCGGCCGATGCGTCCCTCGGAGAGGAGGTCGGCGACGAACCCGGCCGCCGGCGAGTGGACGCCCTGCAGGACGACGGCGTGCGCCACGCCGGCGTCGGCCGCGGCGGCGGCCAGCTTCTCGGCCTCGTCCACGTCCACGCCGAGCGGCCACTCGCACACGACGTGCTTGCCGGACGCGAGCGCCGCCCGTACCGCCTCCCCGTGGTCGGGCGCCTTCACCACGACGGCGACCACGTCGACCTCCGGATGCGCGGCCAGCTCGGCGGCGCCCGCGAAGGCGTGCGGTACCCCGAACTCCGCGGCGGTGCGCCGGGCGGTGTCCGGCCGCGTCGTCGCGACGGCGGTGACCGCGTACTCCTCCAGATTGAGCAGCGCGGGCAGGTGCGCGGCCGTTCCCCAGCCCCGGCCGGGACTCGCGCCGACGACGCCGACGCGAATCGGCCTTCCAAGCCTTTGCCCCATTGATCCGCCTCCTGAAGTTTTGTATCGAGCGGTATGAAACTAGCCCGGCCCGGAAGGCGGCGTCAACGGGTAATGTACTGAGAGGTACGAAATCTGGGAGGCGCACATGCCCGGAGGACGCCCGCGCGCGTTCGACCCCGACACCGCGCTCGACCGCGCCCTGGAGGTCTTCTGGAGCCAGGGGTACGAGGGGACGGCCATCTCCGACCTCACCGCGGCCATGGGCATCAACCGCCCGAGCCTCTACGCCGCGTTCGGCAACAAGGAGGACCTGTTCCGCAAGGTCCTGGACCGCTACATCGACGGACCGGGCGGTTTCGCGGCCCGCGCCCTCGACGCCTCCCGGGCGCGGGAGGTCGCCGAGCGCATGGTGTACGGAGCCGTCGAGCTGACCTCGGGCACCGGCACGCCCCGGGGGTGCCTGAGCGTGCGCTGCGTCCAGGCGTGCGGGCCGGAGGCCGAGCCGGTCAGAGACGAGGTGGCGGCGCGCAGGAAGGCGGGCGAGATGGCCTTGCGGGCACGTTTCGAACGGGCCCGCGACGAAGGCGACCTGCCGGCCGACAGCGACCCCGCCGACCTGGCCCGCTTCGTCCACGCCGTCACCGACGGCATAGCCGTCCAGGCCGCCTCGGGCGCGGGTCGCGACGATCTCCTCCGCGTCGCCGAGTTCGCCCTACGCGCCTGGCCCTCTACCTGACCCCCTGGCACACCGGGCCCCGGACGGGTCACCGTCCAGCCCCGAGCCTGAGCCCGCGCCGGCCGGACCGCCGGGCCGGCCTCGACGCGCGGTCAGCCGGCGGTGCAGGTGTAGCCCGAGGGCAGCGAGGGGTCGCCGTTGGGGCGGCTGCTCCAGAACCCGAACGTCGTGGCGGCGCCCGGGGCGAGGGAGGAGTTGCGGGCGGTGCCGCGGGCGGTCACCGTCCGCCCGGCGGTGGTGAGGGACACGTTCCATGAACTGGTGACGGCGTGCCCGGCCGGCAGGGTGAAGGTGACCGTCCAGCGCGTGATGGGCGAGCCGCCGGTGTTGGTCACGGTGACCGGCCGGACGATGTAGCCGCCGCCCCACTGGCCCGACGTGGTGGCGCTGACGCCGCAGGCCGCGGTGGGCGGCGTGCTGGACGGCGTCGGCGTAGGAGTGGGAGTCGGCGTGGGGGTGGGAGTCGTGGCGTCGTTCAGCGCGGCGAGCACCGCGTCGTAGGCGGGCTTCTTGCCGTAGGCGCCGTCGAACAGCAGCGGGGTGCCGCCGGCGCGCCAGGAGTACTTGTCGGTGACACCCCATACGGTGATGCCGGTGCAGCGCGGGACCGCCAGGCAGGCGTTGACCACCTTGCGGTACCCGTCGGCCTGGGCGCCGCCCGAGCCCTCGATGTCCAGCTCGGTGATCTGCACGTCGACGCCGAGCGCGGCGAACCGCTCGATGGTGCGCTGGTAGTTGCCCGGCACCGGCGCCTGGCCGTTGAAGTGCGACTGCAGGCCCACGCAGTCGATCGGCACGCCGCGCGCGGTGAAGTCCTGGACCATGGCGTACACCGCCCGGGTCTTGGCGGCGTCGGCGTCGTCGATGTTGTAGTCGTTGTAGCAGAGCTTGGCGTCAGGGTCGGCCGCCCGGGCGGTGCGGAAGGCCTCCTCGATGAAGCCGTCGCCGATGCGCCGCTGGAACATCGAGTCGCGGCGGGCTCCGCTGCCGTCCAGGAACGCCTCGTTGACCACGTCCCAGGCGTAGATCTGGCCCTTGTAGTGGTTCATCACGCCGGTGATGTGGTCGTTCATCGCCGCGCGCAGCTCGTCCGCCGACGTCAGGGTGCTCATGTACTGCGGGAGCCCGGAGTGCCATACCAGTGTGTGCCCGCGCACCCGCTGGCCGTGCTCGCGCGCCGAGGCGACGATGCGGTCGCCCTGGACGTAGGTGAAGGAGCCGCGGGCCGGTTCCACCGCGTCCCACTTCATCTCGTTCTCGGGCGTGACCATGTCGAACTCGCGGTTCAGCACGGTCGTGTAGTCGGCTTCGCCCAGATGGGCGGCGGCGACGGCCGCTCCGAAATGGCGGCCCCGCGCCTCGGCCGACGCGCCGAGCGTGCTCGCCGCGTCGGCGGGCCCGGACAGGGCGAGCAGTCCCGCGCCGAGGGCGGCGACCAGGCCGACGACGAACGCGCTTCGAGCGCCTGGCTGTCGTTTCCGGTGCCCGCCGGGCGGGACGGCCTTGTCGATCATCGCTGTTCCTCCACCTGGAACGCTGATCGTCGGCAGGAGAGCGCCGCTCGCGAGCCAGTCTGTGAAGGGTCCTCCAGAGGCGTCAACGACCGCCAGAGAGCTTTCAGGCCGATCGCCCCTCCTGGCCTGGTGGCGCCATGTGCGCCTCTGACCGGCATCGAAAGTTTCAGCTTCCGGGCTTCACCCGTCGACGGTCATCTGACCATGAGCAGCCATAGCCAGACGCCGCCCGCCTGACTATGGCTGGAGCTAGCCAGAGTACAATCCCCCCATGGCCATGATCCTGGAAGGACCCCTCGCCGACAGGGCCAGCTGGCGGGCCGATCGCTGCTCGATCGGCAAGGCCATGGACGTGATCGGCACCCGGTCGGCGATCCTCCTGCTCCGGGAGGCGTACTACGGGACGACGCGGTTCGACGACTTCGCCGAGCGGGTCGGCATCACCGACGCGGTCGCCTCCGCGCGCCTCAAGCAGCTCGTCGAGCTCGGCGTCCTGGACAAGCGCCCGTACCGTGAGCCCGGCAAGCGCACGCGTCACGAGTACGTGCTGACGGCGATGGGCAAGGACCTCTTCCCCGCGGTGCTCGCGCTCATGCAGTGGGGCGACAAGTACCTCCAGCCCGACGGTGGCCCCGTCCGGGTGGTGGAACGCCGGACCGGCGCGCCCGTCACCATCAGGCCGCGCGACGAGGCGGGCCGGGAGCTCGGGCTCGACGACCTCGTCATCGTCCCCCACGACCCGGGGCCGACCCAGGGCTGACTTTGCTAAACCATAGCTAGATGGCTATGGTTCGGGCATGCCCTTCTCCGACCCCGCCACCCGCACCGGCCCATCCCGCATGGGCGCCGGCATCCCGAGCTCGGACACCGCCGTCGCGGGTCCGGGCATGCCGGGCTCAGGCGCCCCCGGCGCCGGAGCGCGCCCGGCCGGCGCGCACACCGCCCCTCTCCCCGCCTCGAACGCGCGGCGCTGGATCAGCCTGGTCGTGGTGTGCCTGGGCATGATGATGGCGTTCTTCAACATCTCCGCCACGCTGACCGCGCTCACCCAGATCCAGGCCGACCTCCAGGCGTCCGCCACCACCACCGTGTGGATCACCAGCGCGTACAGCCTGCTGGTCGCGAGCCTCGTGCTGTCGGCCGGCACGATCGGAGACCGGCTCGGCCACCGCCGGACGTTCTTCACCGGCGCGCTCGTCTTCACCGCGGGCAGCGCGCTCGCCTTCGCGTCGAGCGGCGCCGCGGCCCTCATCCTCGCGCAGGCCGTCATGGGCGTCGGCGGGGCGATCATTCTGCCCACCAGCCTGTCGACCGTCAGCCACACCTTCACCCGGCCGCACGAGAGAACGGCGGCGATCGGCGTCTGGGCCAGTTGCTCCGGGCTGGGCCTGGCGATCGGCCCGGTCACCGCGGGCCTGCTGCTCGCCTCCTTCCCCTGGCACGCGGTCTACCTGCTCAACGTCGTGACGGGAGCCCTCGTGCTCGCCCTGACGTTCCCGCTGGTCATCCCCACCGGAGGCGTCGCACGACGCCTGGACGTCGCCGGTCTGGCCCTCGGGACGCTCACGGTCGGCGCGCTGGTCTTCACGATCATCCAGGGCGGCTCCGCCGGGTACACCAGCCCGGGGATCATCGCCGGCTACGTCCTCATCGCGCTCGCCCTGGCGGGCTTCGTCGCGGTCGAACTGCGCGCCGCCCAGCCGATGGTCGACGTGCGCCTGTTCCGCTCGGCGTCGTTCAGCGCCGTGCTGGTGTCCGCCACCGCGTCCCTGTTCGGCTTCACCGGCATCGCCCTGCTCAACGTCCTGTACCTCCAGCGGGTCCAGGGACGCACCCCGCTGACGGCCGGCGTGTTCCTCATGGTCATGTTCGTGACCTACATCGTGGTCAGCGCCCTCGCCCCGCCGCTGGTCAAGCGCGTCGGCTTCAGGATCACCCTCACCGCCGGGCTCGTCCTCGGCGCCGCGGGCGCGCTGCTGCTCCTGCTCAGCCCTCCCTCCGCCGGCTTCGGCCCGGTCTGGCCCGGCCTCCTGCTCTTCGGCGCGGGCACCGGCCTGCTCGTCGCCCCCTCCACGGCCGCCGCCGTGATCAGCGTTCCGCACGAGCGGGCCGGCATGGCCAGCGCCATCGTCAACATGTTCCGCCAGCTCGGCTCCGTTCTCGGCGCCAGCGTGCTCGGCACCGTCCTGACCTCGAGGTTCGCCGCAGGACTCCCCGCCCGCCTCGACGCGGCGGGCGTGCCCGCCGAGGTCTCACGCCAGGTGATCCAGGCGGCCGCGAACGGCGCGAGCGGCCGGCCTCCCGCCGGGCTGGCCGTCCCCATCCACCACGCGATCGCGGGGGCCCTCACCGCCGCCGCCCACACGGGCTTCGTCGTGGTCGCCGCCGCCTTCCTCGCCGTGGCGCTCCCCACCATCCTGCTCGTCCGGCACCGCCCCGCTCCCGCGACCCCGGCGGCCCGCTGAGCCCACCGGCGGTCCCGCTACAGGGAAGCCGGATCCGCGGCCCCGGCCTCGCGATGGAGGGCCGGGTGCCCGGCACGGAGGGCCGGGCACCCGGCCGGTCAGCTCTTGGAGATCTTCAGCGGGAAGGTGGCGGGGCCCACGTCGCCGAGGGCGGTGGTGTTCGCCGCGAGGTACTGGTCCAGGTACGGCGAGCGGTCACCCTGGGTCGGCACGTCGGACCTCGGATCCTGCACCTCCAGGGACAGCCGCGCGTCCGACACCTTGATCGTGTTGCCCGAGGGCACGTCCAGCCAGCGGTTGGAGTCGATGGTCCCGATCTGGACGCCCAGGCGGTGCCCCCGCTCGAAGGTCCAGTCGGTGGACTTCAGCTTGAACGCGACCGTTCCTCTGCCCTCCAGCAGGGCGACGTTCTCGTCGAACATCGTCGCCGTGCCGTCCGGGGCGACGTCCCACAGGCGGACCATCACGTTCCCGCTCGCACCGGCGTTGAACCTGATCTTCGGCGTACCGGTGAGCCGCAGCTTCCGGGAGGCGGGCGTGGACCAGGTCCAGAAGCTCGCGGTGGCCGCGGCCCCCTGCCCGGCCGCCGCGTTGTTCCTCTCGGCGCCGGTCAGCGACTCGATCCGCGGCGCCCGCTCCATGTCCCAGCGGTCGCGATCGGCCGCGGCGGCCGGGGGAGCCGCCGCGCCTCCCCCGTCGTCGACGTACCGGCCCGAGGAGAGCCGCGCGTCGTAGGAGGTCGTGACCACCGGCCAGGCGCCCTGGGCGCGCCAGTCGCCGAGGCCGTCCTCGATCGCGTACGCCGGGTCGGTCACCGACGGGCCGGCGCCGCGCAGGTACTGGTCGTAGAACCGCATGACCTCGTCGAACCAGCCGGCACGCCCCTGCGACAGCCGGCCGGAGGCGTCGGTGTCGTTGCCCCGCACGTGCTCCCACTGGCCGAGCCAGCCGCGTTCCCGGCCGTGATGGGCGCCGAGGTACACCTCCATGTCCTCGGGCTTGGTGTTGGGCTCGATGAAGCCCTGGGTCACGAACAACGGCGTGCCGGTGCCGGCCGCCCGGGCGGCGAGGTCACGGGCGCGCCAGTACGCCGATCGGGGGTCGGGGTCGTTGTTGTTGGTCATGTTGTCGCTGAGGCACTCCGGATGGCTCGCCTCGTACTGGGCGTTCGCCTTGTACCGGTCGCTGTCGTCGGCCAGCGCGGGGATCGTCGCGATCGAGTTGTACGCCGCCGGGGTCCCGGTGACGTTGGGGCGCGGGACCTTGTTGCTGAACAGGTAGTTGTACATGTTCCAGACCGGCTCCTGCGCGACGACCGCCTTCAGGCTTCTCAGCTTGAGGTTGTTGCCCACCAGTCCGGTGACGGCGTCGTACGACTTGCCGTACATGCCGACCTTGCCGGTCGACCACGACTGGCCGGCCGCCCAGTCGATGGCGGCACGGACGTCGGCCTGCTCGCCGGGGCCGACCCAGTCCAGGCACCCGGTGCTGCCGCCGAAGCCGCGCAGGTCGACCATCACGAAGGTGTAGCCGCGTGCCATGAGGCCGGCGCCGTTGACGAAGTCCTGGAAGCGCGCCGACGGCCCGACCCTGTCCCAGCCTTCTGGACCGGTCTGCCCGGCGTGCGCGAAGTAGGGCCCCACGGAGAGGATGACCGGGGTCTTGGCGTCGGCCGGCAGTCCGGCCGGGCGCAGCACGTCGGCGTGCAACTCGACGCCGCTGCCGTCCGAGGAGGGGAAGTACGCCTCCGTCCACGCGGCGCCCTCGGGGACCCGCGGGTTCTGCTCGTGGGTGACCGGGTCCCCGGGCGCCGGTGCGGCCTGGGCCGCCGCCGGTGATCCGCCCGCGGTGAGGGTGGCGATGGTGACCAGCGCGCCGGCCGCGACGGCGGCCGGCGCCTTCCCGCGAATGTTCATTGACACTCCCGTGATCTCTGGATGCCATGGGAGAGTAAATGATTTTGTTAGCGATTTGTCGGCGGTTGTCCGCCCGGTTAGTACTTCGTACCGGTGACGGCGATCCGCGCGCCGGGTGAAGTCCCCGCTCGGCGACGCTTCAGGATTGACAAGCAGAGTGGCGTACGTCATCATGAAGTTGCGCCCGGAAGGATAGGGCCTGCGTAAGCGTGGACAAATTCGATTAGAGCGAGTACGCTCATCCCTCCACGCTGCCTTCTCGTCGACCCGCTCCGCTCGCTCACGTTGCGAGGTCGTCTGGCGTGCGTGCAGTCAGCCCGCCGCGAGCCCTCGGAAGGACATCTGTTGGCAGCCTCGCGCAACGCATCCGCCGTACCCGCCGGTCCCCGTCGCGTCTCTTTCTCGCGCATCCAGGAGCCTCTGGAGGTTCCCGACCTTCTCGCCCTGCAGACCGAGTCGTTCGACTGGCTGCTGGGCAACGAGAGATGGAAGGCCCGGGTCGAGGCGGCTCTTCAGGCCGGGCGCAAGAACGTCCCCGCCCAGTCGGGCCTCGAGGAGATCTTCCACGAGATCAGCCCGATCGAGGACTTCGCGGGGACCATGTCCCTGTCGTTCCGCGACCACCGGTTCGAGCCGCCCAAGTACTCCGTCGACGAGTGCAAAGACAAGGACATGACCTTCTCCGCCCCGATGTTCGTCACGGCGGAGTTCATCAACAACACCACCGGTGAGATCAAGAGCCAGACGGTGTTCATGGGCGACTTCCCGCTCATGACGCCGAAGGGCACCTTCATCGTCAACGGCACCGAGCGGGTCGTGGTCTCCCAGCTCGTCCGCTCCCCCGGCGTGTACTTCGAGCGCAACGTCGACAAGACCTCCGACAAGGACCTCTACGGGTGCAAGGTCATCCCTTCACGGGGATCCTGGCTGGAGTTCGAGATCGACAAGCGCGACAGCGTCGGTGTGCGCGTCGACCGCAAGCGCAAGCAGCCGGTGACCGTGCTGCTCAAGGCCCTCGGCTGGACCAACGACCAGATCCTCGAGCGGTTCGGCCGGTACGAGTCGATGCGCGCCACCCTGGAGAAGGACCACACCTCCGGCCAGGACGACGCCCTGCTCGACATCTACCGCAAGCTGCGCCCGGGCGAGCCGCCGACCAAGGAGTCCGCCCAGACGCTGCTGGAGAACCTCTACTTCAACCCCAAGCGCTACGACCTGGCCAAGGTCGGCCGCTACAAGATCAACAAGAAGCTCGGCTCGGACACCGACATCAACGTCACCGTCCTGACCGAGGACGACATCGTCGCGATGGTCGAGTACCTGGTGCGGCTGCACGCCGGCGAGGAGTCGGACGGCCTGCCGCTGGAGGTCGACGACATCGACCACTTCGGCAACCGGCGGGTGCGCAACGTCGGCGAGCTGATCCAGAACCAGGTCCGGCTGGGCCTGGCCCGCATGGAGCGCGTCGTCCGTGAGCGCATGACCACGCAGGACGTCGAGGCGATCACGCCGCAGACCCTGATCAACATCCGCCCGGTCGTGGCGGCCATGAAGGAGTTCTTCGGCACCTCCCAGCTGTCGCAGTTCATGGACCAGACCAACCCGCTGTCCGGTCTGACGCACCGGCGGCGGCTGTCGGCGCTCGGTCCGGGCGGTCTGTCGCGTGAGCGGGCCGGCGTGGAGATGCGCGACGTGCACCCGTCCCACTACGGCCGCATGTGCCCGATCGAGACGCCCGAAGGCCCGAACATCGGCCTCATCGGCTACCTCGCCTGCTTCGCCCGGCTCAACGCCTTCGGCTTCGTCGAGACGCCCTACCGCAAGGTCGTGGACGGCCGGGTCACCGAGGAGATCGACTACCTGACCGCCGACGAGGAAGACCTGTACGTGATCGCCCAGGCGAACTCCCCGCTGTCGGCGGACGGCGGGTTCGCCGAGGGGCGGGTGCTGGTCCGCACCAAGGGCGGCGAGTTCGAGTACGTCCGCTCGACCGAAGTGCACTACATGGACGTCTCACCGCGCCAGATGGTGTCGGTGGCGACGGCGATGATCCCGTTCCTGGAGCACGACGACGCCAACCGCGCGCTCATGGGCGCGAACATGATGCGCCAGTCGGTGCCCCTGCTCCGGAGCGAGGCCCCGCTGGTCGGAACCGGCATGGAGTACCGCGCGGCGACCGACACGGGCGACCTGATCAGCGCCCAGAAGGCCGGCGTGGTGGAGGAGGTCTCGGCCGACTACGTCACGATCGCCAACGACGACGGCACGAGCACGACCTACCGGCTGGCGAAGTTCAAGCACTCGAACCAGGGCACGAGCTTCAACCAGAAGCCCATCGTCCGCGAGGGCGACCGGGTGGAGGTCAACCAGGTCGTCGCCGACGGTCCGTGCACCGACAACGGTGAGATGGCGCTCGGTAAGAACCTCCTGGTGGCGTTCATGCC
>NZ_JBHTCG010000016.1:0-184768 GCF_042665155.1 Sphaerisporangium rhizosphaerae
GCAGAATGTAGCTGCGATTCTTGCCGCTGGTCGTGATCGACCTCGTACCGCTGGTCAGCGTCGGGGCCTTGCCGCATCCGGCGGTCGCCGCGGCGACGCTCGCGCCCGCCGCCTTCGTCGCTCCGTCTTGGCCTTCGCTCAGCGCCGCGCGGCCGGTGGCCAGCACGAGAAGCGCCGCGACCGCGACGGCCCCTAAGAACGATCTGTGTCTTGACATCGTGTAACTCCTTCTGCCGTTCTCCTTGAGCCGGGCTTTGTTCGATCGCAGGGCGGCCAGGGGCGCGCTAGCCCGCACCGCAGGTCGCGCCGTTGAGCGTGAACGCGGTGGGCTTACCGGTGTCGCCGGTGTGGGTGGCCTGACACGGCGGCGCCGGCACGCTCCGGTGTTGAAGGTGAATAAAGGTCATTAGTTCTCCTATGCGACTAAATGGACGAATGACTGTTAGCGCTAACATCGCATTCGTATCGCTGGCCGGATGAGTTGAGAAAGCATGCGTGCAGGAGAAAAGCTTGCGGCGTAAAGCGGCTGAGGTCTCATGCTTCGTCGGCTGGAGCAGAGGATCGCCTCGACGGTCGAGATGCGTCGTTACCGACGACATCCACCTCAGCCAACCGGCACTCTGGTGATAGGCGTGTGCGGCGGAGCCAACACGACACGGCGGAGTTCCGTCAAGGTCCGGGCTGCTGCTCTGTGTCGGCTGAGGGCTGGCGGGTGTGCTCCTATCTGCCGCTACAAGGACGAGTTCGGGTACATTCGCATGTTGCGGTAGTGAAACTTTCAGTAACGTAACCAACGGTCAACGTTACGTTTCGGGCCGGAAGGTCGGTTCGGGATGGTCTTCGTGGTGGTTGTCGCCATCCGCATCGGCATCAGGCCTGGCAGAGCCGGGTGAGGCCCAACTTGAAACGATCAGTGTGTGGGCTGACGCGTTCGCGGCGTTTCGCACCAAGTCCTCACGCGGTGACGATTCAGTCGTTACCGCCGGGTGATGGCCGGTCGGTGGCGTAGGTTTGCGGCGTGGTCTCGGGGCCGGCGGTGACGGCCGATCTGCTCGCAGGGTGTCGATCACGAGAGCACCCGCTCGGCGGTATGGGGCGACGCTTTGCCGGATCGCCATTTCACGGGTTCAATCGCAAGGTCCGCCGCTGCGCGATCCAGCCTGAAGAACGCCCGATAGCTGCACCCTGGTGAGCGTCACCGTCTCGTGGGGAGCTGCGACCTGAGCACCGGATTGAGGTGGCGCCCGAGTCGGCGAGAATGGCCTGGTAGCGTCAAGTCCCGGGCCGATCTGCAATCACGGAGCCGAGGCACAGCCACAGAATGCCGACCTGAAATTTTCACGGTTCGGCGAGGCATTCATACAGTTCGTCTACACGCGAGCCCGCTTAGCGCTTGACCTCTGCTGTAGGCCGAACCACACTCCGCTGGAGTGTCACCCCGCGCGACCGGCTGAGCGGTCCGCATCCCTCGCGCACGCATGCCCTTTCATGCGATGCATCAACGCCAACAAACTTACCGGAGCTGATCAGGGCCTAAAAAGTGATCGATCACATGATCAAGGTCCATACAGTGGCGGTGCCGGAGATCGGCGCTGACCGGGGCCAACGGGATCGAGAGGGCGCGCTGAGCGGCACCGACAACTAACAGGAGCAGGTATGACGCAAGATCGGATTGAGCCGGTGAGCGGTGAGCGGAAGGCGCTGAGCCGGAGGAGCGTCCTGACGACGATCGGGGCCGTGCCGGTCATCGCGGCGCCTACACCATGAACAGCTGGAACAACGGCTTCACCGCCGGCATCAGCATCACCAACACCACGGCCTCGACGATCAACGGCTGGACCCTGGCCTTCACCCTGCCCTCCGGCCAGGCCATCACCTCAGGCTGGAACGCCACCTACTCACCCACAAGCGGCCAGGTCAGCGCCCGCAACGTCGACTTCAACGGTACCCTCGCCCCCGGCGCCACCATCGAGATCGGCTTCCAGGCCACCCACACCGGAAACACCGCCGAACCCACCGCCTTCACCCTCAACGGCGTCCCCTGCACCATCGCCTGACCGGTAAGCGAAACACCCCGGCTACCCGCCGTGCCGCGGTCCCGTTCGAAGCACTCGCCGTGTTCTTCGCGAACGTGAGAGTAGCCGGCCGGCCGATCGCTCGACGGTCGTGCCGGCTCAATGAGTGAAAGTTGCACCTGGTGAGCCGCCGTCGGTGCAGTTGGGGTCGCTTGGCCCGTCACGTGCGGGCCGCTCGCTTGACCGGAGGCAGGGGACTCGATCACGCTCCGCTGACCCTGTGCGTCCCGCGCACGCGACTTTCGAGGAGTTCGGATGCCTGGCTTGCTCCGCCGTCGGCGGGCCGTCGTGGCGCTGTTCGCCGCCACGGCCCTGGCCGCTACGGTGATCGGCGCCGTGACGGTCGATACGGCATCGGCGGCTACTACCGCGACCGTGAATGTTAGCGCTAACAATACTCGGGGCGTGATCCCGCCCGCCGGACATGGCGTCAACGTCGCCGTCTATGACGGGAACATGAACCATTCGGCCATACCTGGGCTGCTGCGGGACGCCGGCTTCACCGCCGTCCGCTACCCGGGCGGGTCGTACGCCGACATCTACCACTGGAAGACCAACACGGCCGACGGCGGGTACGTCGCCCCCAACACCGACTTCGACACCTATATCGGCACGGTGCGCTCGGCCGGCGCGCAGCCGGTCGTCATCGCCAACTACGGCACCGGCACCGCGCAGGAGGCGGCAGACTGGGTGCGGTACGCCAACGTCACCAAGGGCTACGGCGTCAAGTACTGGGAGGTCGGCAACGAGGTCTACGGCAACGGCCACTACGGGTCGGGGTGGGAGCAGGACAACCACTCCGACAAGAGCCCGAGAACATACGCCAACAACGTGGTGCAGTACATCTCGGCGATGAAGGCCGTCGACTCCACCATCAAGGTGGGCGTCGTGCTCACGACCCCGGGGAGCTGGCCGGACGGCATCGTCGGGTCGGGTGACAGCGCCGACTGGAACAACACGGTCATGTCGATCGTCCAGGACAAGGCCGACTTCGTCATCGTCCACTGGTACCCGGGCGCCTCCTCGGCGGCCGACAGCCTGACCAAGGTGTCGCAGATCTCGACGATCACCGGCTCGCTCCGCTCCCTGATCTCCAGATACGCCGGAAGCCGGGCCTCTTCCATCGGAATCGCGGTCACCGAGCTGAACCCGAGCTACCAGCTCAACAGCGCCACCGCCGCGTTGTTCGCCACCGACAGCTATCTGACCTGGTTCGAGAACGGGGCGATGAACCTGGACTGGTGGAATCTCCACAACGGGACCAGCCAAAGCCCCGGCAGGAACGACGACGGGACCGTCGACTACCACGACGAGGGCATCCTGTCCTCCGGCGCCTCCGGTGAGCCGGCGACCAACACGCCGTTCTCGCCGTACTACGGCCTGGCCATGGTCGGCAAGGCCGGATCCCCGGGTGACACGCTCGTGCAGGCCTCCTCGTCCAACGCGCTGCTCGCCGCGCACGCGGTGAAGACCTCCAGCGGCCTGAACGTCGTGCTGGTCAACAAGGACCTCAACAACTCCACCACGGTCTCGCTGTCCTACTCGGGGTTCTCTCCCGGCGGCAGCCCGACCATCGTGCAGTGGCAGAAGGGGAACACCTCGATCAGCACCACCACCGGTTCCTCGGCGACGTCGATCACCCTTCCCCCGTACTCCATCACCGTCCTGAAGGCCGGCGGGGGCGGCCCCAGCCCGACACCCACGCCCACCCGGACGCCGACGCCGACCCCCACGCCGACGCCGACCCCCACGCCGACCCCCACGCCGACCCCCACGCCGACTCCGAGCTCGGGACAGGGGTGCACGGCCACGTACAAGGTGGTCAACTCCTGGCAGGGCGGGTTCCAGGGCGAGGTGACCGTGACCGCGAACCGGGCGGTGACCGGGTGGGCGGCCGCCTGGCGTTACGCCAACGGCCAGACGATCACCCAGCTCTGGAACGGCACCCTCAGCCAGTCCGGAGCCGCCGTCACCGTGGGGAACGCGGGCTACAACGGCACTCTGAGCTCCGGCGCCTCCACCACCTTCGGCTTCACCGGAACCGTCAACGGGACCAACGCCGTCCCTTCGCCCATCACCTGCACCGCGAGCTGAGCCGGCCGCGATGACGCCAGGCCCCGCCGTCGGAACCTTCCGAGGCGGGGCCCCGCGTTCTCGCCGTACGCGCCGGCCCGGTCGCCATAGAAGATCAACGCCGGTCGACGCTGGAATCGCTTTCACGCGTGGCGGCCGGCGCGGCGTCCCATCGGCCGCCGCGCCGGCCGCCACCCCGGCCGTCGTCGGCCTTGCTCGGTCGCATAGTCGGCGGCGGCGCTGCGCACACCCCACCGAGCCCATGCGCCTCGGTGATGTCGATCCCGCCGCCCTCCGCGAATACCTGGCCGGCAGGACAGCCGACCAAGCCGACTCCACGGAACCCGAGGCACATCAGAGCATCCATCAATCCCGGCGCGGATCCGCGCTGCCGGAGCCGTGCCGCCGAAATCTGTGAATCGGTTCGACGCGTCGTTTCGCACTGGCGCCGTGTCTGCACCTGTCGCGTCCTCGTAGGTCACCGCCCTGCAGGGCTGATTTGTAGTGTCGTGGTCGCTCTTGAGCCCGGAATGGCCGGCAGCCTCCGTCAACGGTCATTGCCACGCCGGCCCACTGAAACTTTCAAGAAACACGCCAGGTCGCGCGGTCGCGCCCCATGGATCACATGTCCGAGCAGTGGACGGACTTCGGCAAGGACCTTACGTCCTACCTTCTGCGGGACATGTTCGCAGATCAGCGGCGGGTGGAGATGTTGAGCTCATGGGTCCGACCTCTGAAGGCTCGGTGGGAGGGGGTTGGCGGAGCGCGTCGACGCTGTCACGAGCCCGCTGGGGTGTCAACGATCAGCAGAGAGAAACTTTCGCACAAAGTTGCCCTTGTGTCGCTGTGAAACATGTCATTAGTCTCGCGGCAACATAGAAGCGCTTCGACGACCTCGAAGGGTGGATCCCCCCATGCGACTCGAGTTGAATCGCAGAGCCTTCATCGGTGCCGCGGCTATGGCTCCGCTGCTCGCCGCCTGCAGCGGCGCACCCCGGCAGAAGACCGGAACGAACACCAAGACGGGACTGCAGGCGGCGCTTCCGGCCCATGTGCCCAGCACCGCCGTCACGCCGGACATTCCGTCAGTGACGGGGGGCACGGGAGCGGCGACCGATCCCGGCTTTCTGAAGTACCCGTCCAACCGGATCGCCACCGTCAGCGGAGTTCCGGGCAAGGGCGGTGTCTACACCGCCGTCACCCCGCTCTGGGGAACGGTGCCGCCGGCGGGGAACTCCTTCTACGAGGCCGTCAACAAGGCCCTGGGCGTCACGCTCACCATGAAGCCCGCTGACGGCAACAACTACGCCACCATCATCCCGACGATGGCCGCCGCCAAGCGGCTACCCGACTGGATCCAGCTGCCGAACTGGTGGAACTCCAACTTCAACCTCGGCGGACTGGCCGGAACCCAGCTCGCCGACCTGACGCCCTACCTGGCCGGCGACAAGATCAAGAAATATCCCAACCTCGCCGCCCTTCCCACCGGCGCGTGGCAGGCCGGCGCGTGGGGCGACAAGCTCTACGGCATCCCCGGCTTCTCCACGGGTTTCGCCGTCCCCGGCGCCATCTTCTACCGGCGCGACGTCTTCGACGCGAAGGGCATCACCGCCGACCAGGTCAAGTCCGCCGACGACCTGATGAACCTGGGCAAGGAGCTGACCGACGCCAAGCGCGGCGTGTGGGCCTTCGACGATGTGTGGACCTACCTCTCCATCGCCTGGAACATCCCCTCGGGCTGGGACGTCCAAGGCGGCAAGCTGGTCCACAAGTACGAGCTGCCGCAGTTCCTCGAGGCACTCGACTGGCACTACAGGCTGGCGAAGGCCGGATACCTCCACCCGGACGCGATCGCCGGCCGGGAGGACGCCACCCGCTTCTATGCGGGAAAGGTGCTGATGCACGGTGGCGGTCTCGGCACGTGGAACCTGACCGACCATCAGTCGGGCACCGCCGCCGACAAGAACTACCGCCGCGGCACCTTCGACTACATCGCCGCCGACGGCGCGAGCCGGCCCCGCATGTTCATGGGCGCCTCCACGAGCATGATCAGCTACCTCAACATCAACCTCAAGCCGGCGCAGATCGAGGAGTTGCTGGCGGTGGCCAACTACCTGGCCGCTCCGTTCGGCTCTACTGAGTACACGCTGGTCAACTACGGTGTCGAAGGCGTCCATCACACGATGAAGGACGGGGTGCCGACCGCGACCGAGGACGGCAAGAAGTTCGTCCAGGCGCAGACCTTCCCTTTCCTGGCCTCGCCGCCCTCGGTGCTCAGCAACCCCGGCGTCGACTCCATCACCAGGGACTACGCCGCCTGGGAGGCCGCCAATGTCAACGCTCTGTACAAGCCGGTCTTCTGGAACATGAACATCAGCATGCCTCGGCAACTGGCGTCGGCCAGTGCCGCGCAGGCGGTCGAGGACACCATCAAGGACTGCTACCACGGCAAGAAGAAGCCCTCCGACGTGCAGGCCGCCATCGCCACCTGGAAGGCCGGCGGCGGTGACCGGCTCAAGCAGTGGATGACCGACAACGTGCTGAACAAGTACGGCACGGGTCAGTGAGCACGCCCGGCCCGCTGAGAGCGTCTCTGACATTGCGGGAGAAGCTGCGGCGCGACCGGACCGTGCTGATCATGGTTGTACCCGCGGTGCTCCTACTGCTGATCTTCAACTATGTCCCGATGGTCGGGGTCGTCACCGCCTTCCAGTACTACGACCCACTGATCGGGATCTGGAGCAGCGACTGGGCCGGCTTCGAGCAGTTCCGCGCGATCTTCGCGGACCCGTTGTTCTGGGGCGCGCTGAACAACACGCTGTACCTGAGCTTCGTCTCTCTGGTCCTGTTCTTCCCCGTCCCGATCGGGCTGGCGATCCTGCTCAACTCGGTTCTCGGCGAGCGGGTGCGCAACTTCATCCAGTCCGTCGTCTATCTGCCGCACTTCTTCTCATGGGTGCTGGTCATCACGGTCTTCCAGCAGATGCTGGGCGGCGCCGGCGCGCTCAACCAGTTCCTGCGCTCGCACGACCTGCAGACCTGGGACGTGATGACCAACGCGGACACCTTCGCGCTGCTGGTCACCTTCCAGGGCGTGTGGAAGGAGGCCGGCTGGGGGATCATCGTCTTCCTGGCCGCGCTGGCCGCCATCGACCCCGGCCTCTACGAGGCGTCGGCCGTGGACGGCGCCGGGCCCTTCCGGCGGATGTGGCACATCACCTTGCCCGGCCTGCGTGGAGTGATCGTGCTGATGCTGGTGCTCAGGCTCGGTGGAGCGCTCTCGGTCGGCTTCGAACAGTTCCTCATCCAGCGCGCGGCGGTCGGCCATGAGGCCGCGGAGGTGCTCGACACCTATTCCTTCTACTACGGCATCTCCACGGGCAACTACAGCTTCGGCGCGGCGGCCGGTCTCTTCAAAAGCGTGATCTCCCTCCTGCTCATCTGGGGCGCCAACAAGCTGGCGCATTTCTTCGGCGAGGACGGGTTGTACCGGAAATGACCAAGGTGTTCACCATCGAAAGAGGCAGGACCGCCGCAGCGGCGACTCCCCGGGTACGGAGGACCTCACGCCCGCCCTGGCAGGAACCCCCGACCATCACCGGTCGATCCGCCAAGGGCGTCACCCTCGGTGGTGTCCTGGCGCTCGTGCTGGGCCCCCTGTGGATCATCGTGGTGACCAGCCTGTCCACACCCGGCGCCATCAACCGGGCCGGCGGCTTGGTGGTCTGGCCGGACGGCCTGAGCCTTCAGGCCTACCGGGAGATGCTGACCGACCCCACCGTGCGCACCGCACTGGTGGTGAGCCTCGGCATCACCGTGATCGGCACGGCGCTGTCCATGGTCGTGTCCATCCTGTGCGCCTACGGCCTGTCCCGGCCGCACTCCCTCGGGCACCGCTTCGTCCTGGTGCTGCTGATCGTCACGATGTTCGTCGGCGGTGGCCTGATCCCCACCTTCCTGGTCGTGACCGGGTTGGGCGGCTACGGCCAGTGGTGGGCGCTGATCCTGCCGGGTGCGGTCTCGGTCTTCAACATCCTGGTGCTCCGCTCCTTCTACGCCGAGACCTCCGGCGACCTGATCGACGCGGCCAGGATGGACGGGGCGGGAGACTGGCGCATTCTCCGGTCCGTCGTGCTGCCCACCTCGCGGGCGGTGACCGCCGTGATCGCGTTGTTCTACGCCGTCGGCTATTGGAACTCCTTCTTCAACGTCATGCTCTACATGCCGACGGAGAGCGAGAAGTGGCCGCTGCAGTACGTGCTGCTGACCTACGTCAATCGTGGCGTCGGCCTGCCTGGCACGGTCAACTCCGGCTTCGGCATGGCACACGCGCAGACCGCTCCTCTGTCGCTGCAGATGGCGGTGGTGGTGCTCACCCTGGTGCCGCTCCTGATCGTCTACCCCTTCATGCAGAAGCATTTCCGCACCGGTGTGCTGACGGGCGCCATCAAGGGATGAACCGTACGGTGACCATACGCGATGTGGCCAGGGCGGCGGGCGTCTCCACGAGCACGGTCAGTTACGTGCTCAGCGGCAAGCGCCCGGTGTCCGCCGAGACCAGGCGCCGCGTCGAGCATTTCGTGGCCGAGCTCGGATATCACCCCCACGCCGGCGCCCGGGCGCTGGCCAGTAAACGCTCGCACATCATTGCGCTGGTGGTGCCATTGCGCACCGACGTGTATGTGCCGGTGATGATGGAGATAGCCACCTACGTCACCATGACGGCCCGCAAGCACGGCTACGACGTCTTGCTGATCACCAACGACGAGGGTCCTGACGGGATCCGCCGGCTGGCCGCGAGCGGCCTGGCCGACGGCGTCATCCTCATGGACGTGGAGCTGGGCGACGAACGCATCTCCACCTTGGGCGAGCTGCGCACCCAGACGGTGCTCATCGGCCTGCCCGACGACCCGGCCGGGCTGTCGTGCGTCGACCACGACTTCTCCGCCGCGGGCGCCCTGTGCGTGGATCATCTGGCCGGGCTGGGCCATCGGGAGATCGCTTTCATCGGCTACGGTACCGGCATCTACCGGCGGCGCGCGGGATACGCCGAGCGCACGCTCGCGGGGTTCCGCGCGCGTGCCGAAGAGCTCCGAATGCGGTTTCTGCACAGTTCCTGCGAGGGGACCTACGAGAGCACCGCGGGCGCGCTCGGCCACATCCTGTCCGACCGGCCCGGCACCACCGGTTTCGTGGTGCAGAACGAACGAGCGCTCGGGCCGCTGCTCCACCTGCTGCGGACCCGCGGGCGAATCGTTCCCGACAAGGCGTCGGTGATCGCTCTGTGCCCCGAGCGCCTGGCCGATCAGTATGCGCCGGCCCTCACGGCGGTCACCGGTGCCGCGAAAGAGCTCGGCCGCATCGCCGTCGAACAGGTCATCTCACGCATCTTCGCCTCCGTGCGCGGCCGGCGACCGGACGACGCACTCGTGCTGCTCGCCCCCACGCTGACCGTCCGCGAGAGCACCGGTCCCGTCCGTCTCAGCGATCCCTCTTAGGAGCACCTCCGCATGCCCCCGCATCCCCGTTCTCCCAGGCCGGTGCCCACGCCTGCCGAGCGCGTCCCGCTCTTCCCACGCGACGGCGCGCGGCTTCGCACCCTCCAGGAGCAGGCATGACCGCAGACAGACTGACCGCCCGGCTCGGCGGCCTCGCCTTCGGCGGCGACTACAACCCCGAACAGTGGGATGAGCCCGTCTGGAAGCAGGACGACGATCTGATGCGCGTGGCCGGAGTCAACCTGGCCACGGTGGGGGTCTTCTCGTGGGCGCTACTGGAGCCGGAGGAGGGACACTACGATTTCGCCTGGCTCGACGCCCACATCCAGCGCCTGCATGCCAACGGAGTCGCCGTCGACCTGGCCACGCCCACGGCTTCCCCGCCGCCCTGGTTCACCTTGGCCCACCCCGACGCCCTGCCGGTGGGACCGGACGGCGCCCGCCTCACCCACGGCAGTCGTGACACCTACTGCCTGGCCGCTCCGGCCTACCGGAAGGCCTCCCGCCGCATCGCCGCCGCGCTCGCGCAGCGTTTCGGTGACCACCCGGCGGTCGTCCTGTGGCACGTGCACAACGAGTACGCCACGTTCTGCTGGTGCGACCACGCCGCCGCCGCCTTCCGCAGATGGCTGCGGGCCCGGCACGGCTCGCTCGAAGCCCTCAACGAGGCGTGGGGGACGGCGTTCTGGAGTCAGCACTACACCTCCTGGGAGCAGGTGCTGCCGCCGCGGGCCACCCAGTGGCATCGCAATCCCGGCCAGTGCCTGGACTACCACCGCTTCTGGTCCGACGAGGTCGTGGCCGCCTACAGGGAGCAGCGTGATGCCATCCGCGCGCACAGCGACCGGCCGGTGACCACCAATCTGATGCTCCCCGCGTATCAGAACCTGGATCTGTGGGCCTTCGGTCGCGAGGTCGATCTGGTCGCCATCGACCATTACCCCAGCGCGCCCGGCATGGGGGCCGCCGCCGACACCGCCTTCGGCGCCGACAGGGCCCGGTCCCTGGCGGGGGGCCGCCCGTGGCTGCTGATGGAACAGGGCACCAGCACCGTGTACGACACCGACCGGGTCCTGACCAAGGAGCCGGGGGACATGCTGCGGCACACCCTCGGCCACATCGCCCGCGGCTCGGAGGGCGCCCTGTTCTTCCAGTGGCGCCAGTCCCGCGCGGGAGCCGAGCAGTGGCACTCGGCGATGGTCCCGCACGCGGGAGCCGACAGCCGGATCTTCCGTGAGGTCCGGGCCCTCGGCGAAGCGGTCGCCCGCCTGGGCGAACTCGCGGGCTCGACCGTCACCGCTCAGGCGGCCGTCCTCCACGACGCCGACGCCTGGTGGGCCATGGACGGCGACGGCCTGCCCTCGCCGGATCTCGACTACCATGACGCACTGCGCCGCGCGCATCAGGCTCTGTGGGAGAACGGCGTCACCGCCGACCTCGCCCACCCCGCACACGATCTGGGCCGCTACCGGCTCGTCATCGCCCCCGCCCTGTACCTGCTCTCCGACGCGGGCGCCGCGAACCTGCGCCGCTACGTCCAGGGCGGCGGGACGCTGCTCGTCCAGCACTTCAGCGGTGCCGTCGACGAGCGCCCGCACGCCCGCCTCGGCGGCTACCCCGCGCCGCCGCTGCGCGAGGCGCTGGGCATCCGTGTCGAGGAGTACCGGCCACTGCGGCGGGACGAGCGGATCGTCCTGTCCGACGGCGCCCGCGCGAGCGTGTGGAGCGAGGCGCTGCGCGCCGAAGGCGCCGAGCTGATCGCGGCCTACACCCACGGCATGCTCGCCGGCGCGCCCGCCCTCACCCGGCACCGCTTCGGCGGCGGCCAGGGTTGGTATCTTTCCACCCGCCTCGACGACACCGGCTACGCCGAACTGATCGCCCGGCTGCTCGGCGAGGCCGGCGTCGCCCCTGAGACGCCCGGCCTGCCGCGCGGCGTCGAAGCCGTCACCCGCCACGCCGCCGACGGCCGCCGCTGGCGGTTCCTGATCAACCACACGGCTCAGGCCGTAGCCCTGCCCTGGCCCGGCCACGACCTGCTGACGGACGGGCCGGTGGACGAACTGCCACCGGGCGGCTGTGCCGTGCTGAGGCAAGAGCCGGATGGGACCGGCAGCTCACCGTGACCCTGTCACCGCTCTGTCGGCAGTGTCGCTTCGTCTCCGATGAAAGGACCCACGGGGTGTCAGACCATGCCCCCAATCCGGTCATCGCCGGATTCCATCCCGACCCCAGCGTCTGCCGCGTCGGCGACGACTACTACCTCGCCTGCTCCAGTTTCGAGTACTTCCCCGGCGTGCCCATCTTCCACAGCCGTGACCTGGTGCACTGGACGCAGATCGGCAACGCGCTGGAGCGGCCCGCCCAGCTGCGCCTGCCCGCCGGCACGTCCTCCTCGGGCGGGGTTTACGCGCCCACGCTCCGCCACCACGACGGCCGGTTCTGGCTGGCCGTCACCAACGTGAGCGACGGCGAAGGCAACCTGCTGTTCACCGCCACGGACCCCGCCGGACCGTGGTCCGACCCGATCCGGCTGTCCGGCGTGCCCGGCATCGACCCCGATCTGGCCTGGGACGAGGACGGCGCCTGCTGGTGCACCTTCGCCGGGATCGGCCAGGTCCGTATCGACCCGTGGACGGGACGGACGGCCGAGGAGCCGCGAAAGCTGTGGTCCGGCACCCCGGGCGCCGCCGCCCCGGAGGCGCCGCACCTCTACCGGATCGGCGAGTACTGGTACCTGCTCATCGCGGAGGGCGGCACCGAGCGCGGCCATGGCGTGTCGGTCGCCCGCGGTCCCGCGCCGGGCGGGCCGTTCGAGCCGTGCCCGGCCAACCCGATTCTGACGCACCGCAGCACCGGCCACCCGATCCAGAACACCGGCCATGCCGATCTCGTCCAGGCCCGTGATGGATCGTGGTGGATGGTCCTGCTCGGAGTACGGCCACGCGGGGGGACTCCCGGCTGGCACGTCCTCGGCCGCGAGACCTTCCTCGCCCCGGTGACCTGGGTGGACGGCTGGCCCGTCGTCGGCGAGCTCGTCTCCGGCGCACCGGCCGGATCCGGTGCGGTGAGCAGGGACGACTTCGACCTCGCCGAACTTCGGCCGTACTGGATCTCCGTGCGAAGCCGGTCGGCGGACTCCTGCACCACGAAGGAACGGCCCGGCTGGCTGACCCTCCGTGCACGAGGCGCATCCCTGGACGACGCCGACGTGGCCTTCCTCGGCCGCCGCGTCCAGCACCTGAGATGGCGCGCACGCACGCTGATCGACCCCACGCGGGGGAGCGGCGGCCTCGCCGTCCGGCTCGACGAGCGACACCACTACGAGATCGAGGCGGCCGACGGGCGGGTGCGCGTCATCGCCCGCATCGGCTCGCTGCGCACCGTGGCGGCCGAGCGGGCGGTGCCCGCCGGGCCGCTGGCACTGGGCGTTCACGCGGACGACCTGCCGCCCAAGGACGCCCGCTCCGGGCCGGACACGCTCTCGTTCGGCATCGAGACCGAGGACGGCGCGTTCACGGTGCTCGCCGCTCTAGACGGCCGTTACCTGTCCACCGAGGTGGCGGGCGGCTTCACCGGCCGGGTGATCGGCATGTACGCCGCGACCGGCGAGGCCCACTTCGACTGGTTCGCCTACGAGGGCAGGCCGTGAACAGCGCCTTCACCGGCCGGTCAGGCGTCGGTCAGCCGAAGTAGCGGGGGCCATGCTCCTCAGAAACCCGGGTGAAAGTTTCTCGCGAAACCGTACTGTCGAACATCCGTTGCGGGAAGCCGTGTCGTACCGGCGCCGAGCGGCCGTGTCGTTGCGCCGAACACGCAGCTTCCCCTGTCCGCGTCGGTGCTCGCGGGCGACTCTGGCCGGTGCCGGAGGACGGGCGCGGGCCTGGGATCAGGCAAGAAACTTTTCCAGGCTTGCTCTATAGTTCCCTTGAGGTGCTGGCTGTGAGCCTGCCGCCCCTCGTCTTTCTGGGCCCGTCGTCCATCTGGGCACGTCGCCGACGGTACGGTTCTCGCGGCCCACCGTGGATGGGGAAGGGTTAACGTGACCGACAACCGAACGGGCGAGCCGGCGGACGAGCAGGACGAACGAGGCGAGGCCCCCGGTTCGGTCACCATCGCCTACATCGCCGAGTCCGCGGGTGTCTCGATCCCCACGGTGTCCAAAGTCCTGAATGGACGGTCGGGAGTCTCGGGGCAGACCCGTGCCCGTGTCGAGGAACTGATCAACCGGTACGGCTACCGCAGACCCTCGGGCAGCCGGGGCAACGTCGTGGAGCTCGTGTTCCGCGAGCTGGAGAACATGTGGGCCGTGGAGATCATCCGCGGCGTCGAGCAGGTGGCCCGCAAGAATCGCGTCGGAGTCATGATCTCGAAGCTCGGCCTCCATGACACGCCCGCGATGTCCATCGACGACACGGTCGGCCGCCGCCCTCGCTGCGTCCTGTCGGTGGCGCAGTTGTCGCCGTCCGAACGCGAGAAGCTGAAGACGAAAGGGATCCCGTTCGTCGTCTTCGATCCGATCGACGAACTGCCGGACGATGTGCCCTTCGTGGGCACCACCAACTGGCGAGGCGGCCAGGCGGCCACCCGCCATCTGCTCGAACTGGGACATCGCCGCATCGCGATGATCAGCGGCCCGGATCATACGTTCTGCCGGGCCCGAACGGCCGGTTATCTCTCCGCACTGGCCACGGCCGGCGTCCCCGCCGATCCCGGGCTCTTGGTCCGCACCCTTCTCACGCGCGAACATGGGAGTGAGGCGGCGCGTGAGCTCCTTTCCAGGCCCGACCGGCCGACCGCGATCTTCGCCGCGAACGACCTGCAGGCGCTCGGCGTCTACCAGGCGGCTCGCGAGCTGGGACTGTCCATCCCCGGGGACCTGAGCGTGGTGGGCTTCGACGATCTCCCGGTCGTGGGATGGGTGGACCCTCCGCTGACCACGGTCCACCAGCCCCTCAGCGAGATGGCGGCCGCGGCCACGGAGCTGGCCCTGGCTCTCGGCCGCGGGGAGCCGACTCAGCAGGTCGGCCTGGAGATCGCGACCACCCTTACGATCCGCGAGAGCACGGCGCCGCCGAAGCACTGAGCCGCCGAGCGGGAGCTCGGTGCGGCACGGCCTGCCGCGAGATGGCCAAGGCGGTCTAGCCAGGGTTGATCGGGGTACCGCCGATGACAGGCTGGGCGGCGCGGACGCTGCGCGGACCGGCCCCGAGTTCGCGGCGGCACGCCTTGTTGAACGCCTGCAGGTCGGGGATGCCGACGGAGAGCGCGACCGCGGGGATGGACAGAGTCGTGGCACGCAGGAAGTGGCGTGCCCGTTCCATGCGGCGGGCACGGAGGTATCCGACCACGGTCTCCCCCGTGGTGGCGCGGAACAGCCGGGTCAGGTGGTTGTGCGAGACGCCCGCGGCCTTCGCGATCTCCGCAACCGTCAGCGGCTCCGCCATCCGGGTCTCTATCAGCGACAGCGCCGTCGCGACCGCGGGGTGAACCGTCCGCGTGCTCCGGGCCTTCGGCGGGGCCAGATGGGCGACCCGCCACAGGGCGGCCCACACCTCGGCGGCCGCTCGTGCCGGAGTGTGCGGCCAGGCGGCCAACGCCTGACGAAGCTGCGCCGTGAGAGCGGCAAGCTCGGCACCCGCGTCCTGGATCACCGGGATGCGGGCCGGCGAGCCGGCCGGCTTCAGGCACAGATGCACGTAGAGGTGCTCGGAGCGCCCCCGGTAGTGATAACGCACCTGCGCGCCGGGCGGAATGAGGCTGACCCGGCCGGGACGGATCAGGTGTGCGGTGCCGTTCAGCGTCAGGTCCGCTTCATAGCTGTAAAGGTGCAACTGCCACAGGTCCGGCAGCGAGAACACGTCCACGTGGCCCGCCGGGCCGTGTACGCCGATGCCGACGGCGGCGAGAGCGGGGGGCTCGTCGAGATGCGCGAGGACGGAGTGCACCGGCATGTTGTACCACGGGCCGCAGATGGTGAGAATCAACCACTTGAGGGTGAACGGGGCCCACCTGATGGGCCGTGGTTCGCGCCTAGAGTGGCGGCCATGAGGAACAGGCAAGCCCTGCTCGGCTCGGTCGAGATGGCGCGCTTCGTGGCGCGCGGGTCACTGCGCCTGGACGCGGTGGTGCCGGCGGAGATGAACGCCGAGGGGCTGGCGGTGCTGGCGGACGGCGTGCCGCAGGTGCCCTTCGGCACGCCCCTGTCAGAGGCTTACGCGGAAGGTTCGTTCGTCCGCCGACTGCTGAGGATTCCGCAGGTCGCGGGGGCGCTGCGCAGCCTGGTGGGCCCTGAGCCGACGGTGGACCACCACTTCGTGCACGTCCGCGAACCCGGCGGCGGGGACGCGCAGCCGCTGCACGGCGACGCCATCATCGACGTCCGGCCGGACGCCTTCGACGTGCAGCTCATGTACTACCCGCAGGCGGTGACGCTGGAGATGGGCGGAACCCTCAGTGTGCCCGGCAGTCACCTGCGCCGGATCAACGAATCCGACACCGGCCGCTATCAGAACCTGCGCGGCCAGGACCGGCTGGTCTGCCCCGCCGGCACGGTGGTGTTTCTGCACCACGGCCTGTGGCACGGCGGCCGGCGCAACTCCAGCGGCGTCGCCCGCTACATGCTCAAGATCCGCTTCAATCCGACGGTGCGTCAGCGGCGCCTGTGGGACACCTCGGACCTGGACGATCCGCGGGTGGTCGCGGAACTGGACGCGACGTTCCCCTGGTACGAGCCGGCGACGGGCCGGCTGGAGCGGTACAACCGCGTCCTGCTCTGGCGGGCGCTGACCGGCGACGACCGTTTCGACATCGACTACTGGGTGACCAGGGTCTCCAACCGCCCGGAAGAGGTCACGGCATGACGGACACGCCGACTCGCACCCCGGTGCTCCGGCAGCAGGTGCTGGTGCTGTATCTGGCCAACTCCGCCCTGGACTCCCATGTCGTCGGCTGGGCGCGGTACGACGGCACGGGCCGTACCTCTCCCACCACAGGCGACAGCGACGAGCCGCCGTACGAGTCGGGGATCGCGGCTCTGCTGGACGGCTGGCGGCTCATCCAGGCCGCTCAGCTGATCCCGCCCTACCCAGGCCACGAATACGATGTCTCCTTCCTTAAGCACGAGTTCTTCTTCGAACGGATCGTCGACGCCCACCCGCTTCCGGTCTGACCGGCGCCGGGCACGTGATGCTTCCGACGCCGGTGAGTGATGTCGCCGACCGGTGTCAGGGGCTGGTGCACGTAGCGGTGGGGGTGGCGGCCGCGCCGTTGGCGGTGAAGCCGAAGGTGGTGGAGGATCCCGCCGCGATGGTGCCGTTGTAGGAGGTGTTGCGGACCGTCACGGTGGAGCCCGATACGGTCTGGGTGCCGTTCCACAGGCTGCTGATGGTCTGTCCGCCGGGCCAGGTCCACTTCACGGTCCAGCCGTTGACCGGCGAACCGCCCGCACGGACGGTCACCGTGGACTGGAACCCGCCCGGCCAGCTGTTGGTGGTCTCGACCGTCGCCGAACACGCCCCCGGAACCGGCGTGGGAGTAGGAGTCGGCGTGGGCGTCGGCGTGGGCGTCGGGGTGGGAGTTGGCGTCGGGGTAGGAGTGGGGGTCGGAGTCGGCGTGGGGGTGGGGGTCGGGGCGCTGTTGAGGGCGTTGAGGGCGGCGTTATAGGCGGGTTTGGGCTGGTAGCTGGCGTCCCACATCATGGGTGCGCCATAGCCGGGGAACGTGCCGGGAATCCAGGTGTGGCCGTCGTCCACGCCCCATTGGGAGACGCCCACGCAGCGGGGGACCGCCAGGCAGGCGTTCACGACCATGCCGTAGTCGGTGCCCTGTTGCTGCAGTTCGGAGTTGTCGGCCGGCATCTGGATGCGGTCGTCGAGCTCGGTGACGGCGACGTCGAGGCCCAGGCCGGCGAAGCGCTGCATGTTCGCCAGCAGGGACGTGGGGACCTGGCCCTCGATGAAGTGGCTCTCGAACCCGATGCCGTTCAGCGGCACGCCCTGGGCCAGAAGCGACTGCGCGAGCGAGTACATACCGTTGCTCTTCGCGTTGACGCCCTCGATGTTGTAGTCGTTGATGTACAGCTTGGCGTTGGGGTCGGCCGCGTGCGCGGTGCGCAGCGCGTCGGCGATGTAGCCGGTGCCCATGGCCTTGTAGAAGACGTCCTGGCGCAGGGTGCCGTCCTCGTTGAACGGTTCGTTCACCACGTCCCAGGAGTAGACCTTGCCCTTGTAGTGGGTGGCCTCGGTGGTGATGTGATTCTCCATCGCGCCCTGCACCTGGTTCGTCGACAGGCTGGTCACCCAGGCGGGAAGCTGGGCGTGCCACACCAGCGTGTGCCCGCGCACCCGCATGCTGTGCGACTGGGCGAAGGACACGATCTGGTCGCCGGCGCCGAAGTTGAACGAGTTGCGGGAGGGTTCGGTGGCGTCCCACTTCATCTCGTTGCCCGGCGTGACCATGTCGAACTGCGCCGCCGCAAGAGCGATCTCGCTGCTGATGCCGAGGTCTCCCCGCGTCAGCGCGGTGCCGAAGTACCGGCCCTTCGCTTCGGCCGCCGCCTTCAAAGTCGTCGCCGCCTCGGCGGGCACGACCGCGCCGATCATCACGACGGCGGTCGCGGCGACGACCGACGCGCCGGCCAGGCGGCGAGAGCCGGGCCGGCGAAAAGAGAATCTGCTCAAGATGTCAGGCCTTTCCATTCTCGAACCGCCGAACCTCCGGCGACCGATTCGTTCCGGAAGCCTTCGCCGGGGCGGCCCTGATTCTCGACTGAATGCTGTTAGCGCTAACAAACGGGTGCCGAGCACTCCATTCTTTCGGCCGGTGAAAGACGCCTGCCACCGGGCCGAAGAGGTCAGGCGTGAGCCGTCAGATGCTAAGAGGGGCGGATCGCGAGCGTCAACGTCGCCAGGTATCGCCGATGCCGAGGAAGTTCAGCCGAGCGAGCCGGCTCCGTACCTCAGCCGGGAGATACGCCGGATATCTGCTCGTACACGTCCGCCCACAAGGCGTGAAATTTTCACCATGTGCGTCGGCCACCTCGCGGCGCCGGGGATTCGAAATAGTTCTTGGAGCGTCCGACCAAGGGGAACTGTATCGGTGGGCCGGCCGAGACGCCGGTGATCGCCGTGCCCCCCTCACCGGGCGTCAGGTGGCGGTGATGGTCCAGAGGTTGTTGGTGCTGGTGTTGGGGGTCCACATGCCGATGGTGGAGCCGGCGGAGGTGTTGCCCATGCCGTCCAGGGCGGTGCCGGTGCCGTGGTTGATGATCTGGTAGCAGGCGGCGGCTGAGTGGTGAGGGCGGCATCTCTCATCTCCCGCGGGTGGCCATGTTGAGGGGACACGGCACCAGCCCGCCGGTCGGGCCATGTGCGCTGGTGGCGTTGACGTCGGCGGCGCCGTGCAGCCCGCGTTGGCCCTGGCAGCAAGATCAGCTGCGGGTCCACTTCTGGTTGTTGCCACCGTGGCAGCTCCAGAGGATCACCTTGGTGCCGTTGGCGGTGCCGGCGGCGTTGGCGTCCAGGCATTTGCCGGACTGCACGCCGGTGATGCTGCCGTCGGTGTTGAGGGTCCACTGCTGGTTGGTCCCGCCGTTGCAGTCCCAGATGACGATCTGGGTGCCGTCCGCCGTCCCCTGGCCGTTGGCGTCCAGGCACTTGTTGCCGTAGACCCTGAGCTCCTTGGCGGAGGTCGGCGTCCACTGCTGGTTGGGTTGGCCGTTGCAGTCCCACAATTGCCCCTGCGCGCCGTTGGCCTGAGAGGCGCCGGCGACGTCCAGGCATCTGGCGGCGTTGACGTTGCGCAATGGACCGGCCGTGACGGAAGGGGTCTTCATCGGCCCGTTGAAGGTCAGTTTCACCACGTACGCCGGCGCCGAGTACGGCCGGCTCGGCATGCCGATGTGCAGGCCGGCGGCGTCCTGGGTGCGGTTGGGCAGGTTGAGGTAGGTGCCGGCGGTGTTGCCGATCAGTTCGGCCTTGCTCAGGTTCGACAGATCCATCCGTCCACCGGCCAGCGAGGCGAGGTTGAGGGTGGAGCCCGGCCAGCCGAGTACGGTGGCGTACAGCACGGTGTCGTCCTTGCTGCGGGTGTAGCGGATGTCCTGTGCCGTGCCGGCCCGTGGCTCCACGAAACTGCCGCCGCCCATCTTGGTCGGCCCTTCGCCGTAGGTGGTCCAGGCGCGCGTGGAGTAGACCGACTCGCCGTTGCGCCGCAGGTAGGTTCCGATGGCGTTCAGCAGGTCCTTCTGTGTCTGCGGGATCGAACCGTCGGCCCTGGGGGAGATGTTGAGCAGCATGTTGCCGTTCTTGCTCACCCGGTCGATCAGCGCATGGAGCAGCGCGGCCGAGCTGTAGTACGAGATCCCGTTGGTGTAGGACCAGGACGGGTTGCTGACGGCGTCGTCGGTCAGCCAGTAGGGATTACGGATGTCGGCGGGGCCGCCGCGCTCGTAGTCGAACATCTCGCCATTGGTGTTGAAGCCGTCCTTGTAGGCGGCGACGACCTCTTTGCCCCACGCGTTGGCCTGGTTGTAGTAGTACGACAGGAAATTGAGCCGCTTGGACTCGTCGACGAGATAGAGGCCGCCGTCCTGCCAGATCATGTCCGGCCGGTACTTGTCGACGACCTCCTTCAGCTTATCGTACCACAGCTGCTGCTCCGCGGCCGAGCCGAGCTGCCCGTACAGTTTCTTCAACGTGGTGGTCGGCTGCGTGGGCACGTGGTCGTAGTAGCCGGTGAAGTTGTACAGATGGTGCAACGTGACCAGGAACTTCAGGTTCTTGGCGCGGATCGCGTCGGCGAACAGCTGCACCAGGTCCAGCTTGGGCCCCCGGGCGACCGAGTTCCACTCGTTGACCTGGCTGTTCCACATGGAGAAGCCGTCGTGGTGCTCGGCGACCGGCCCGGCGAACTTGGCCCCGGAGTCGGCCACCAGCTGCGCCCACGCGCCGGGGTCGAAGTTGCCGCCCTGTGACGTGAGCTTCGGCGCGAACTGCACCCAGTTGCCGGCTTTGTCGCGCGCGCCGTCGATGAAGTTGTTGTACGGCCACGCCGAGGGGTCACCGTAGACGCTCTTGTGGTGGTTGTTCTCGTTCGAGCCGTTGATGTACATGGTGCGGGGGTACCACTCGGTGCCGTACTCAGGCGTGGCGAAGGCACCCCAATGCCAGTAGATGCCGAACTTCGCGTCCTGGAACCACTCCGGAGCGGCCGGATGCTGGTCCACCGACGCCCATGTGGGCTCGTAGACGGCGGGAGCGGCTTCGGCCGTGCCCGTCGCGGAGGGAATCGTGAGCAGGGCCCCGGCGAGCAGAGCGGTACCGGCCAGAGCGGCCCGTCTGCGAAGCCGCGACAGTCTGACGGGGGACATGCCGGCTCCTCGTGACAAGAGTAATCGTATCGATTCGATGGGTGCCGCGATCACGCGCTTGCGTCCGGTGCACCGCATGGACGGGCGGTGCACCGGACGGCGTTCCGCGCCCGATCGCTCAGGCGGTCAGTGCTCTGGCTTCAGCCCGACAGCGAGGTGACAGCCGGAGAACTCGCTCGCAGGAGCCGCCGTCCCCGTGCCGGCGCGGAATCCCGACGGGGTTCGGCGGGTGCCGTGCCCGCATGGCCACGGCACCCGCTCGTGCGGATCGTCAGCCGGTGCCGCCGGTCACGGTGGTGCCGGATTTGGTGATGTAGTACGTGAGCTGCTTTCCACTCCAGAAGTGGAAGGTGAGAGTGACGCGGCCGTCGTTGACCTCGGCGAAGAATTCGGGCTTGAGAAGGATGGTGCCGGCGCTGTAGTCGGGCTGGAAAGAGCTCCAGAACTCCTTGTACGACGTCCAGTTGGCCGGTCCGGCCCCGCTGCCGTCGGCGTACTTGGCCTCCATGGTGGCGAGCTGGTCACCGCGGAACTGGGTGGGAATCGCGAAGGACGACGTCGTTCCGGTGGCGGCGGCCTGCGTGGGGGTGTCGGAGGAGATGATGCTGATCTGCCACGGCGCGCCCTGGGAGAAGCGGGCCTCGATCGTGGCGTTCACCCCGTACGCCCGGTTACCGGCGAGCCGGGTGAGCGCCGCCGACGTGAGCGTCAGCGTCGTGCCCGACACGGTGTAGTCGGTGCCCTGGGCCAGAGCGGTGCTGCCCTGCCGCAACCCCTGGAACGTGGTGCCGTTGAGGTTGAGCGTGAGCGTCCGGCTCGGGATCGTGCCGGTGTGGGGCACGTACACCTGGTCGGAGGAGGCGGTGCCGGAGCGGGTGGTCCAGCTCGCCTTCATCATGTCGAACACGCCCTGGTCCCGCCATCGCAACTGGTTCCTGTCCAGGAACGAGCCCGCGTCCCAGAGCATGGTGGTGAGGTTGCGGGCGCGGGCGTTGTACCCCACGGCCTCGATGTACTTCAGGAACTCGCCGCGCTCGATGATGCCCGGGCGGGTGTAGTCATAGCTGAGCAGTGCCCACTCCCCGATGATCACCGGGATGCCGCGGGAGACGAACGTGGTGCGGACCCGGTCGAACGAGGCGGTCAGGTCCTGCTCGACGTTGCTGTCGTACTTGGTGCCGCCGGCGATGTTCACGCTGAACGGCCACCAGCCGTAGAAGTGGACCGTCGCGGCGAGGTTGGGATCATGCAGAGCGGTGAAGGTGGAGCTCAGCGCGTCCAGGCGGGGCTGTTCGCTGCTGGTGTGCAGCGTGGGCAGCACCAGGACACGGGTGGCGTTGGCTCCGCCGGTCTGGCGGACGAGGCGGACGAACGCGGTGTTGAGCGTGTTGGTCAGCTGATCGCCCTGGGCGTCGTCGGACGTGCCGGCGAACTGCGGCTCGTTGATGCTCTCGAACAGCAGCTTCGGGGAGTAGTCGCGGAAGGTGCCGGCGATCTGGCGCCACAGGGCGGAGTAGCGGTTCATCACCGTCGTGGAGTCGGTGGGATAGGTGTTGATCCACTGCCAGGAGTCGTGGTGCAGGTTGATCAGCACGTAGAGGCCCTCGGCCAGGGACCAGTCGACGACCTGACGGACGCGGCTCAGCCAGGCGGAGTCGATGGTGTAGTCGGGCGCCGCGCCGTGGTGGTTGCTCCAGGTGATCGGGATCCGGATGCTCTTGTACCCCTGGGAGCGCACCTGGTGGAGCATGGCCTGCGTGGTGAGCGGGTTGCCCCACGAGGTCTCGTCGGGGATGGCGTCGAAGGTATTGCCCAGGTTCCAGCCGGGCTGCATGGCGGCCACGGTGGCCATCGCGTCACCCGGCTGCGGCGAGGGTGATGGACTCGGCGATGGCGATGGCGATGGCGATGGCGATGGCGACGGACTGGGCGAAGGTGACGGCGATGGTGACGGACTGGGCGACGGCGTAGCCGACGGTGAGGGACTGGGCGAGGGCGACGGTGAGGGGCCGGCCACTCCGCCGGTGCACTTCACCCCGTTCAGCGTGAAGGACGTCGGCGCGGTGTTGGCGCTGGACCACGACCCGTTGAAGCCGAACGAGACCGTCGCGTTGGTGGCGATGGCCGCGTTCCAGCTCACATTCGCCGCGGTGACCTGCGCTCCGGAGGAGGTGACCGTCGCGTTCCACGCCTGGGTGACCTGCTGGCCCGAGGGGAAGGTCCACGCGAGCTTCCAGCCGTTGATCGGATCACCCAGGTTGTTAACGCTAACATTGGCGGTGAATCCGCCTGGCCACTGTGATGAGACGGTGTAGGTGACGCCGCAACCCGCGGCGGCGTGCGCGCTCACGGCCGTCATCATCCCCGTCGGCACGAGCGCGGTCAGCGCGGCGAGGACCGCGCCGATCCGCAGGCGGACCCCCCGTAAGCTGTGCAGTTTCATTGCTCTCCCTCGATGGCGTCAGCCTTCAACGGCGCCGATCGGCGGTCCCTCGACGAGGAGCGGTCGGCTCCAACCGCCGAACCACCTTGAGTATGGAAAGTTCCTGGCCAAATATCCAGAAACATAAAGTAGGGGTCGACCATGTCTCCGTCCACCCGTCATCGGCGCCGCCGACCTACACGAGCGACCCGGAAACCTCAATCCTCCACCTCGCCCGACCGTCGATCGGTCGGATGACACGATGACCATTGCCTTTGTGGTCGATGCCGGCTTGGCGCCGTTGGATGTGCAGAAAGTTCTGCGCCGAGTCTCTCTGAATGTTTCAAAGCCACTGTGCGCATGACGGCCGCCCCGCGTCCCATCTCGTCCCAGGCCGGCCGACCGGGGTGGATCCTCGACCTGAACGCGCAAGTCGCCGTCGCGGGCGACGGGTTATCCTTGCGCCGTGAACGGGCCTTCGCGCGGTGCTGACCGCGGGGGCGATGACGAAGGGGGCCAGGTTGTCCTACGCCGAGTCGGGCGGACTCGTCAGCGACCCGGAGCACCAGAAAGGCGACCCGACCCGCCCCGTGACCATCTCCTACATCGCGGAGACGGCCGGAGTCTCGATCCCGACCGTGTCCAAGGTCATCAACGGCCGTCCCGGCGTGGCCGCCGACACCCGCGCCCGTGTCGAGGCGCTGGTCAGCGAGTACGGCTACCGCAAGACCAACCGCAGGAACGTGATGGAGCTCGTCTTCGGTGAGCTCGAGGACATGTGGGGCATGGAGATCATCCGCGGCGTCGAGCGGGTGGCCCGTGAACAGCGCGTCGGAGTCGTGCTGACCGAGTTCGGGCCGCCGCAGGACCCGGCGGGACATCCGATCGGCGACACGCTGGCCCGTCGCCCGGCCTGCGTCGTCACGGTCGCCCAACTGTCGCAGGAGCAGCGTGACGAGTTGCGGGCCAAGGACATCCCGTTCGTGGTCTTCGACCCCACGATCGAACTGCCGGACGGCGTCCCGTACGTCGGCGCGACCAACTGGGCGGGAGGCCGGTCGGCGACCCGCCATCTCGTACAACTGGGACATCGCCGCATAGCGATGATCGCCGGACATGACCGGATCCTGTGTTGCCGGGCCCGGCTGGACGGCTATCGCTCGGCCCTTGAGGCCGCGGGCCTGACCGTGGACACCGACCTCGTCGTACGCGCCGAGCTGACCACACAGGGCGGACGTGTGGCCGCGCTCGGCCTGCTGAGCGGACCTGAGCGACCCACTGCGATCTTCGCCTGCAACGACCTGCAGGCGCTCGGCGTCTACCAGGCCGCCCGCGAGCTGGGGCTGCGGATACCGGCGGACGTGAGCGTGGTGGGCTTCGACGACCTGCCCGTCGCCGCGCTCGTCGATCCTCCGCTGACCACCGTCCACCAGCCGCTCGCCGAGATGGCCGCCGCCGCCACCGAGTTGGCGCTCGCCCTGGGGCGTGGTGAGGAGACGCCGCAGACCGGCCTCGAGCTGGCCACGACCCTGACGGTTCGGGAGAGCACCTCCTCGCCGGCCGATCAGTGACCGGCGGGCCCGGCTTCACGGGCTCAGGGCACATCGAGCTGAAACTTTCAGATCGCTGACCGCGAAAATTTCGGTCGAATCGGGGAGCTCTGACCGTCCCTGAGCCGTGATGCGCCGCTGTGGCGCGCTACTTCGGCCGCACCGGGCGACGACCTCACCGCAGCGGGACTCCTTGACACGATGGCGGTCCACGGTGATCGTGGCGCCGACGCCATCGAATCGATTCCGTGAGGCGCGCTTGCGTCCATGACCGCCCGTGCCTGCCGTACCGCAGGCCTCTCCTCGGCTCACCTCCCGGGGCTCACCTCCCGGGCCCACCGAACATCCGCGCGTCGAAGAAAGGACCACACATGTGGACTGTGGATCGGCGTACGTTCGCGCCGATGATGCGCACTCTTGTCAGAAGAGCGCTCAGTGTGATGTCGGTTCTCGGCCTGGTCGCGGTCGCCCTGGCACCGGCCGACGCCTCCTACGCCGCCACGGTGCAGGTCGCGCCGGTGTCGGCGTCGGACTCGCCCGCGACGATCATCGCGAAGGCCGCCGATGTCGTGCCGGCGCCGCGCCAGCTGGCCTGGCAGCGGCTGGAGCAGTACAACTTCCTCCACTTCGGCATCAACACCTTCACCGGCAGAGAGTGGGGCACCGGCACCGAGGACCCCAACGCCTTCCAGCCACACCGGTCTCAACACCGACCAGTGGGCCGCCTCGATCAAGAACGCCGGGTTCAAGGGGGCCATCCTCACCGCCAAGCACCACGACGGTTTTCTGCTCTTCCCCTCCAAGTACAGCAACTTCGGCGTGGCGTCGTCCTCCTGGTCCGGCCGACAGGGTGATGTGGTCAAGAGCTTCACCGATTCCATGCACAAGTACGGGCTGAAGGCCGGTCTGTACGTGTCGCCCGCCGACCTGCACGAGAACCTGTCCGGCGGACGGTTCGCCAACGGCAGCGCATCCAGGCAGGTGACGATCCCCGCCGACTCCTCGGAGGTCGTCAACGGAGTGACGTTCCGCTTCAATTCCGACGACTACAACGCCTATTTCGAGAACACCCTGTACGAACTGCTGACCCGCTACGGCGGCATCGACGAACTGTGGTGGGACGGCGCCAACCCGACCGGCCGCACCCAGCCCTACAACTTCAAGGACTGGGCCACCATGGTCCGCACGCTGCAGCCCAACGCGGTCATGGAGAACGACGGCGGGCCGGACGTGCGCTGGGTCGGCAACGAGAACGGCTACGCGCGCACCTCGGAATGGTCGGTCGTGCCCGCCACCGGCGATCCCGCGACCGGCGCCGACTCGGTGCTGGGCGTGCCCGGCGGCAACGGCGCCGGTGATCTCGGCAGCGACAGCGTGCTGTCCCAGCGCAAAGCCGACGGGACCAGCGCGTGGAACATGCTTCGATGGTTCCCCGGAGAGTGCAACGGCACCCTGTCGGCGCGCCACAACTGGTTCTGGCAGCCCGGCGAGACCTGGAGACCCCCGAGCGAGCTGCTCGAGATGTACTACGCGTCGGTGGGACGCAACTGCAACATGCTGCTGAACCTCTCCCCGAATCGGCAGGGGCTGCTGGACCAGACGGCGGTGGACACCCTGACCCAGTTCGGCGCCATCGTGTCCTCGACCTTCGCCACCGATCTCGCGAGCGGCGCCGGCGCGGCCAACGACAGCGGCACCTCCGCCACCACCGGGCACACCCCCGACCTGGCGGTGAACGGCGACCTCGACACCTCCTGGCAGCCGACCGGGACCACCGGCGCGCTGGTGCTGACCCTGCCCTCCTCACGGACCTTCGATGTCATCTCCACTCAGGAGGACCTGCGCATCGGCCAGCGCACGAGGTCGTTCGCCGTGGACTCCTGGAACGGCACCACCTGGACCCAGATCGCGGCCGACACCACGATCGGCCACAAGAAGCTGATCCGCCTGACGGCCCCGGTCACCACCAGCCGGGTCAGGCTGCGCATCACCGGCTCCCGGGCCGCCCCCGGCATCGCCGAGTTCGGCCTGCACCTTCGGCCCGCCGGCAGCACATCGCCCGGCTCCACGATCCGGGGCGTGGCCTCGGGCCGATGCCTGGACGTCAACGGCGCCTCCCAGACCAACGGCGTCCAGCTGCAGATCTGGGACTGCAACAGCGGCGCCAACCAGCAATGGGCGGCCACCAACGCGAACGAGCTGCGGGTCTACGGCAACAAGTGCCTGGACGTCAACGGCGCCGGCACCGCCGACGGGACCAGTGTGATCATCTGGGACTGCAACGGGCAGAACAACCAGAAGTGGCGCCTCAACTCCGACGGCACCATCACCGCCGTCGGCGCGAACAAGTGCCTGGACGTCTCCGGCTCCGGCACCGCCAACGGCACCAAGGTCCAGATCTGGTCATGCACCGGCCAGAACAACCAGAAATGGACACGACCCTGATCGCCATCCTCGCGGTCCCCGGTACGGCGTGTCATGTGTGGCCGAGCGCCGCGGTGAGTTCCCTGACGCCGGCCACCCGCGGGTGGTGGGTGACGAGGTCGTCGGCGATCCGCCGGATCGCCGGTCGGTCTTTCACCTCGCTGGGCGCCTCCTGCCAGGCGGCGAGCAGCGCCAGGGCGGTCTGCTCTGGCTTGCCCCACATCCACCACGCTCGTGCCAGATCCGTGTGGAGCCGCCCTTTCCGCTCGGGTGTCGGGAACTGCTCTGCCTTGAGATCGCGGCCCGCGTGGAGCGCCGTTCCGGCATCGCCGAGCGCCCAGTGGACGCCTACTCGGTAGAGCGTCACCTGAGGTGATGGGGAGTCGGCTGCTTTGGCGGCGTGGGATACCCGTTCGGCTTCGCCGATCAGTTCCAACGCCCGATCCCGGTCGGCGGCTTGGGCGGCGTTGTAGGCGCAGGTGCACAGCATCCGCACATACGCTGACGCCTCGGTAGGTGTACGCAGTCCTGCTGCTTCCAGGCGGCCGGCGGCCTGCAGTGTGACTCTTTCGGCGATCTCAGGTCGCCCTTCGTGGCGTAGCACGATCCCGAGCGCTCGCGCTGAGGTGGCCATCGCTACGGGGGACCCAGAGCGTGTCGCCCACGCCACTGAACGGTCCGCGGTGATCCGGCTGGCATGGCCACGCCCGATCTTGTTGAGCGCTTCCGTCGCAACGTCGTAGCACGCTGCCAGCAACACGAGTGAGCCTGCAGTGCCCGTACGTTCGGCGGCGTCTTGCGCGGATGACAACAGGTCAGGCAATCCTGCCACCAGCGGCGCCAGCTGCGCGGCGTCGTATTCGCGGCGCGCCGCGGCCAGCCGCACTTTGATGTCCGCAACCCCGGAGGCTTCAGCCGGCGAGGGGGACAGGGCGAGCGCGTCGTCGAGCTTGTCGAGCAGGTGCAGCGGAACGGAGAGACCTGCTGCGGCTATCAGTGTCCGACGTCGCATCGGGTCCTCGCCTTCGCTGGTGTCGCCGCCTGCCGCCACAGTAACGATCGCAGCCGCAGCAGCGGGAGAGGCAACACTGTAGGTAGGCGGTGTCAGGTTTCTCATCCCGAGTTGGGAAGGACTCGCCCCGTACAGGCGGCACAGCATCGGCCCGTACTCCGGACCCGGGTCGCCGTCGCCGTGCTCCCACTTGCACAGCATTGCCGGGTTCAGGCCGGGCTCGGCGAGCCCGTCCGACTGGTACAGCCCCACGACGCCGGCGACGCGCTGGGGCCGGGACCACCCGTAGGCGATCCTCCACTTGGCATGTGCGTCAATGGGCGCGAGCTTCGGCCCGGTCTCTGTCAACGCAGTTCGGCGCATGGACCCCGTCCAGAGGAGTGGCGACCTTCAAGAGGCGCAGGTCTTCGCGACGTTGCCTTGGCCGCGGCCCTTGAAAGGGGCGCGGAGGCGCTTGGAGCGCATTGATCTGGTACAAGCAGGGCCACCCGTGTCGGCCTGATTCCTCGCCCAGTCGAGGACAAGCGTCTCCGGCGCGCACGAGGCGTCCGGCCGGCAATCGGCGGCTGGCTGTACGCCCTGACCCAGGGCCAAGACCTCGGGGCTGGTTCGTGCTGTGCTGACAGATCATCGCCGCGCGCACGCTGTCGTGCCCCATCCGCTCCATGGGGTCCCGGAGAGTCGCCCCCGAGCCGGCCGCGAGCGTGTTCCCGTATGCCGGAGATCATGGAAGTGCAGCCCGGGAAAGCCGAGTCTGCGCGTGACGCTCGCCCAGTTGGCCGCCCGCCGGAAGTCCGCAAGAATCAGCCATCTCCGAAACGCAGGTAGCGCCCACCAGCCGAAACGCCCCGCTGCTGATCGCAGAGTCGGGGGCGTGGGTGACTAAGGGTTTCGGGCATCGGGAGATGAAGCGTGGTGGACGTGGCCGTTCAGGTGTCGGTGGGTGCCGTGCCGAGCGGACTGCATACCGGGCATCTCCTCCGGGCCGCCGGTGGGGCGCGTCGTAGGATGGGGCGTACAGGAGCAGGGCCTGCAGGCGCCTGACCTCGACGGACGCGCATCCCGCCGTCGAGGCGGAAGGCGGTGTGAGAGCCCCTGGCGGAGTTCGGAATGCGCACGGGGTCGGCCGACCGCGAGTGGGCGCGATGACAGGCGTCTCCGGGGTGCCTGGAGGAAAGCACACGATCGCCGTTATCGGAGACGCCGACAGGACGTGACGGAGGCCTTCGGATGAGCCCGTATCGAGGGACGGAGGTGCGGTCCTCGCCGGCGCGGGGCGGCCAGGCCGTCATCGCGGCGTGCGGTGGCCAGGCCGTCATCGCGGCGTGGGGCGGCCGGGTCGCCGCTGCCTGGGGCCGGGTCGCCGCTGCCTGGGGCCGGGGCAGCGCTGCGTGGGGTGGGCGGGCGGAGGCGGCTCGACAGCGATCTGTCTTTGGGAGGTACGCGGACGCGGGGCGTTCGCCCATTTCGACGGGACGGGAAGCGCCTCCGTGACGGGCAGCGGGATGGTCGTGCGAGATGCCCGCGAGGACGGGCCCGTTGAGATCCCGGGCGATCTGGCGGCGGCACTGCATCCTGCCGTGTGTGAGGCCGCCGACCGGCTGAAGGCGGTCGCGGCGGCCGTCTACCTCCTGACGGCCGACGGCGCCGAACTCAAGGCCGCGATGATCGGCGGCAGTCCGCCGTCGGTCTTCACGCTCCCGGGCCGCATGGCGCTCGACGCTCCTTACGCCTCCGCACGAGCCGTGTCGGACGGGACGGTGGCGGTCCTGGCCGATCCGGATCCGCGGGCCGACGACCGTCCGGGGGGCACGCCCTATCCGTACACCGTGGCAGCGGCCCCCCTCTGGGCAGGAGAGCACCGCTTCGGCGCCCTGACGGTCCTCCGGCCCGAGGACAGAGGCGGCTACGCCGACGAAGATCGCGTGGCGCTCAGGACGATCGGCGACCGGCTCGCCGTCGTCCTCGACGCCCTCGCCGCCCGTCGCGGGCCGATCACACCCGGGCATCTGCCCGTGCTCGTCCCCGTGTTCGACGCGGCGAGGGCCCAGCCGTATCCGGCGGACGCCGGTGAGGCCGCCCCGGGCGCCGAGTCGCCGGCCGGATCGGCCGGCCTCGCCGTCTGGGGAGTGCCGGGTGTCCCCGGATCGGCCGGCCTGAGCCTCATGTATCCGCTGCAGCGGCTGGCCGACATGCTGAACCGGGCGACCACCATGGATCACGTCGTCGGAGCGGCACGGTTCTGCGTCATGTCGCCGTTCCACGCCCGGGCAATGGTGCTGGCCTCGGTGGGCGACGGGCGCCTGTGGGTCATCGGGCACAGCGGTGACTCCTCCGACCTCGTGCACGAACTCCACGGCTCAGTGCTGCACGCCCACACGCCCGCCGCCCAGGCGGTCGCGGGACGTGCGATCTTCGTTTCGGGCGACCCGGACCGGCCGGCCGCCGAGGGCCTCGATCATGAGATGTACGCCGCCGCCTACCTTCCGCTCATCGGGAGCAGACACGTCATCGACGTGCCCTTCACCGGGAGCGACCACGTGGTCGGCGTCTGCTGCCTGTCCTTCGGCGGACCTCGGCGCTTCGCCCCCGAGGAGAGGGCCGTCCTCACCATGATGGCCGGGCGGCTGGGTTCGGCCGTCGAACGCATCGAACTGACCAGGAAGCGGCAGGCGTACGCCGAGTGCCTGCAGAAGAGGCTGCTCCCGCCCGTACTGCCGGACGTGCCGAGACTCACCACCACGGCCCGCTACCAGCCCGCCGCCGCCACCTACGAGGTGGGTGGCGACTGGTACGACCTGATCGAATCGCCGGACGAGCGCGTCGTGCTGGTCATCGGTGACGTGGAGGGCCACACCTTGGAGAGCGCCGCGGTCATGGGCCAGCTGCGCAGTGCGTTGGCGGCGTACGCGACGGAGGGCCATGGGCCGGCGGCGCTCCTCGAGCGGACCGGCGCGCTTCTCTCCCGGCTGGGCACCGACCTGCTCGCCACCTGCTGCGTCGTCGCCCTGGACACGGCGGACGGCCACGCCGAGGTGGCGCTCGCCGGCCATCCGGCACCGCTCCTGCGATGCTCCGACGGCGTCGTCCACACCCTGGAGGCCCCGGCCAACGTGCCGCTCGGAGTGGCCGCGCCGACTCCGTACCGTGCGCGGGAGCACACGCTGACGGCGGGGTCGGTGCTCATGCTGTACTCGGACGGGCTGGTCGACCCGCGCGTCGAGGACCCCGGTGACGGTGCGGCCGCGACGTTCCGTTCCGCCGCCCTCGAGGCGGGCGCCGATCTCGAGAAGCTGGCCGACCGCCTCCTCACCGAGGCACCCGATCCGCGGCGCCGCCGCGACGACGTGGCACTGCTCCTGGCCCGCTACGAAGGCGCCGAAGACGTGCCCCGCACGGGGCATCTGCACATCGAGGCACGCGACTTGCGGGGGGCCAAGGAGGTCCGGGGCCTGGTGCATGACCTGCTGTGCCAGTGGGGCCTGACGGAGGTGTCGGAGGACCTGCAGCTCGTCACCTCCGAGGTCGTCACCAACGCGCTCATCCACGCGGGCACCGACGTCGACGTGCGGCTGCGCGCGTTCGCCGATCGCGTCCGCCTCGAAGTACGGGACTCCGACAGTGATCCGCCGGTGCCTTCCCCCTTCTCCCTGTCCGAGGAAGGCAGCGCTGAGGCGGAGCACGGACGCGGCCTGTTCCTGGTGGACGCGCTGGCCAGCGCGTGGAACAGCTCGCCGAGCGGGCGCGGCAAGACGGTCTGGCTGGAGATCGCCATCCCGGCCTCGTGACGGGCGGATCCTAAGCCCACCGGCCCGCGAGGGTCACGAGGTCGGGCGCGGTCACCCGCGGGGCGGTCATCGTGCCCGGATAGGGCAGACCGCGCCGGTTCAGCCAGGCCCCGGTCAGGCCGGCGCGCTGGGCGCCGTCGATGTCCCAGGGGTGCACGGCGACCAGGGCCGCCTGGTCCGGCCGGACGCCGGTCGCGCCGAGCGCGTACTCGTAGGCGGCCCGGGCCGGCTTCCAGGCGCGGGGAGCGCTGACGTCCAGCCGCGCCTCCACCAGGTCGAGCAGCCCCTCGCGGGCGAGGATGCCCTCGGTCATCGCCGCGGCGCCGTTGGTCATGGTGAACAGCCGGATGCCGCTCTGGTGCAGCAGGCGCATCCCCTCAGGGATGTCGGGATGCACCCGCAACCGCCTGAACGCGCCGAGCACGTTATCGACCGCCGTGCCCGGGTCGACGTCTCCGTCCGCGGCACCCCTGCTCACGAGCAGTTCCTTGAGCACCTCGGCGGCGATGGCGGCGAAGTCGGCGTATCCCCCGGCCACGGTGAGCGCGAATCCGTCGCGCAGCACGCTCGCGAACCAGGTGTCCATCGCATCACGGGGAAGGCCGGCCTCCTCGAACCGGTCGCGCAGCGGCTCCATGTCGGTGAGGGTCTCGTTCACATCGAAGATCACTGCCTGTGGCCTGGTCACGGACGGCTCGGTCATGATCTCTCCTCGAAGGTCGAAGGTCGAAGGCAACGTGGTCACGCGCGCAGCACGATCACCTGGTGACGATGAGCTTGTCACCTGGTACGTGTGATCTTCCTGCGTCGTATGCGTCGGAGTGAGGACGCGCCGAGGATGAGTGCGGTGAGCATGAGGGCGATGCCGCCCGCGCCGAGGGTCTCCACCCAGGAGGAGAGCGTGCCCTGGACGGCGACGGCGGCGTGCACGAGCGGGTCCCCGCTGGTGGCGCCGGAGTAGACGCGCAGCTCATACCAGCCGTAGTAGATGACGTACAGTCCGGCGGGCAGGAGCAGGACGCCGCTGATCCGGGACAGGTGGGGCAGCAGCCGTCGCAGGCGCGCCACCGCGGCGGCGTGGGCCAGCGCGACGGTCAGCGACAGCAGGGCGATGACCAGTGCCATGCCGAGCGCGTAGGCCACGAAGATCGCCAGCCCGCCGGGCAGGCCGCCGCTCGCCACGGAGGCGGAGACGACCGCGAGGAACGGCCCGATCGTGCAGGACAGCGACGCCACCGCGTACGACAGGCCGTAGCCGTACAACGACACGACCGAGGTGGTGGTAGGACGGCCGGTGGCCAGCCGGGGCACGCGCAGCAGCAGCTCGCGACCGGCCAGCAGCCAGCCGCCCAGGCCCAGCAGGAAGACGCCGATGATGATCGTCACCCAGGGCAGGTAGCGGCCGACCGAGAGGGCCAGCGGGGTCACGACCAGCCCGAACAGGCCGAAGACGGTGACGAACCCGGCGCTCATCGCCGCCGACAGGACCAGCGCCCGGCTTACCGGGCGGCGGGGGGAGGATGTGCCGCCGGTGATGAGCAGGGTGAGGTAGGCCGGCAGCATCGCGAAGCCGCACGGGTTGAAGGCGGCCACCAGACCCGCCGTCAGCGCCAGCGCGAGCGGCAGGCCGGCGATCATCGGCGGCCTGCCCCGCTATGGGCGTCCGGCGGCATGAGGGGTCTCATCCGGCCAGGCGCTGGACGAGGTCGGCCAGTTCGGCGGAGTCGAGCGGGCCCGACACCTTGGCCGTCACCCCGTCGGGTCTCATGAACACGTACGTGGACTGCCGGCTGATGCCGAGCTTGGTCCACACCGCGCCCTTCTCGTCCGACAGGTGCACGATGGTGCCGGTGCCGGTGCCGGTGCGCTGGACGAACTCCTTCATCGCCGCCTCGGTGTCCAGACCGGCGACCCCGACGAACCTCACCTGGGTGAACCTGGCCGAAGTGGCCTTGACCGCGGGCGCCTCGGACAGGCAGTTGGGACACCACGGCGCCCAGAACCAGAAGACGACCGGCTTGCCAGCCAGGCTCGCCCCCTCGAACTTCTCACCCTTCAGGGTCGTCGCGCTGAACCGCAGCGCGTCGGGCACGGCGACCCGGCCCGACGCCGACGCCGCCGCCGCCGCCGACGCCGCCGATGCCGATGCCGATGCCGACGTGGCAGGCGGCAGGGCGGCAGACGGTGGAGAGGCGCCGTCGGCCGGATCGGCTGCCCGACTGCCGTTGAGGCCGCCACACGCGGACACCAGCAACGCCGCTGACAGGGCGACGACCGCCACGCGGGCTCCGCGAACTGGGATCATGCGACCAGATTAGGTACAGGAACAGCGCCGAAACCTTACGAGCCGATGACGACGCCGGGGTGAACATCTCCGCACACGGGTGCGTATCTCCGGGCGCGCTCGACCGGCCGACCGTGCTGGAGGTCTACCATGGCACCCTGCCGGCCGTGTTCGTGAAGGTGCCCGTGGGGGTTCCCGGGGGTGCGGTCGCCGCCGCGACGATGGCTCGCGCCCCCTCCTCCACCGTCTGCCGCCCGCGGTGACCGTTCAGGTCGGTGGCCGTGTAGCCGGGGTCCACGGCGTTGAACCGGATTCCGGGCAGGGCCTTGGCGTAGTGGATGGTGAGCATGTTCAGCGCCGCCTTCGACGACGCGTACGCCGGCGCCGGCACGTAGTCGGGCGCGAGCGAAGGGTCTTCGTTGATGGCGAGTGAGCCGAGCCCGCTGCTCACGTTGACGACGACCGGGTGCGACGCGGCTGCAAGCAGCGGCAGGAACGCGTTGGTCACCCGTACAGGTCCGAAGACGTTCGGCTCGTACACCGCCCGCAGCACATCCGCTGTCAGGTCCTGTGCCGTGGCGCGCGGCACGGAGACGCCCGCGTTGTTGACCAGGACGTCGACCCGGCCGGCCTGCTCACGTACGGTCGCGGCCGCGGCACGCACCGACGCCTCCTCGGTGACGTCGAGGAGCAGGGGGCGTGCGCCGAGGTCGGCGGCGGCCCGCTCGGTCCGCTCCGCGTCCCGGCCACTCACGTAGACGGTGTGTCCCAGTTCGATGAGCCGCCTGGCGGTTTCGCGGCCGAGGCCCTTGTTGGCGCCGGTGATCACTGTGATGGTCATGCGGCCACCATGGCCCGGTGACGCCGGGACAGACAGAGTACCCGTCGACGGGGGGACTGCCTGTACCAGGCTGTCTTTCGGATGATGGCGGACAATAGGCGGTATGAGCAGCGCGCCCACCGGACCCGCGGACCGTACTGACCTGGGCGCGGCCCTGCGCCACTGGAGGGACCGGCTGCCGCCCGGGGAGGTCGGGCTGCCGTCGGGCGGGGTGCGCCGCGCGCCGGGCCTGCGCCGCGAGGAACTCGCCCAGTTGGCCGGGTTGTCCGTCGACTACGTGGTCCGCCTCGAACGCGGCCGGGCCACGACCCCGTCGGCCCAGGTGCTCGCTGCCCTGTCCCGCGCACTGCGCCTGTCGGTGTCCGAACGCGATCACCTGTACCTGCTCGCCGGCCGGCGCCCGCCCGGCGCGGGACAGGTCTCGCAGCACATACCGCCCAGCGTGCAGCGGCTGTGCGACCAACTGGCGCGCACCCCGCTCAGCGTCTACGACGCGTCCTGGACGCTCCTCACGTGGAACCCGCTGTGGGGCGCGCTGACCGGCGACCCGTCGACGCTGCGCGGCCGCGACCGCAACATCGTATGGCGCCATTTCGCCGGCTTCCCCTCACGCGTCGCCCACCTGCCCGGCGAACTGGTGCGGTTCGAGGCGGCGCTGGTGTCGGACCTGCGGTCCTCTCTTGCCGCCTACCCGGAGGACGAGCGGCTGCGCACGCTCGTGGACGACCTTCGGGAGCACAGCCGGCGCTTCGGCGAGCTGTGGGCCGCGCACGCGGTCGGCAGGTACGGCATCGGGGACACCAAGGTCGTGCACCACCCGGACGTGGGTGCGGTGACCGTGGACTGCGATGTCCTCACCGTGCCGGGGTCCGACCTGCGCATCGTCGTCTACTCCGCGCCGCCCGGCACCACGACCGCCGCCCAGTTGGAGCTGCTGAACGTGGTCGGGACCCAGCCGATGACGAGCCGGCGCCCTGCCTGACACACGGCCGCGCGTCATCCCCAGGACCGTCTCCCACCTCGGCGGAGGCGGGGTGTCAGTGGTGCTGACCGGCGCGCAGGACGCCGAGAAGCGCGAGGCGGTCGGCGGTGTCCGTGCCGGGGGCGGGAACGAAGAGCGCCAGGATCTGTGACCGGTCTTCTTCCAGGAGCGCTTGGCAGTCGAATTCGAGCAGACCCGTCTCGGGGTGCCGGATGCGTTTGCGCCGGCTGCGCAGGACGGCGACGTCGTGCGCGGACCACAGCGCGGCGAACTCCGCGCTGTCCCGCAGCAGCTTGTCGACCAGTGCCCGCGCTCGTGCGTCGCCTCGCCGCACCAGTGCCGAGCGCAGGTCCGCGGCCAGTGTCCGTGACTCCCGCGCCCTGTCCTCGGGCGGATAGGCGGCTCGGGCGTCGGGTGAGGTGAACCATCGGTACACGGCGCTGCGTTCCGGCCCGATGAGTCGAGTGTGGTCGCCGAAGACGGCTGTGGCCAGTGCGTTCTGCGCCAGGGTCTCGCCGAGGTCGGTCATCACCTGCGCCGGCATGTCATGCAGGCGGTCCAGCAGGCCGAGGAGCACGGGGGAGACGTGATCGTCGGTCGAGAGCCGGTCGGGCGCGGTGTGCCCGGCGAGCCGGAACAGGTGGTCGCGCTCGTCCAGGGTCAGGCGCAGCGCGCGTGTCAGGCCGCGCAGTACCGGCGTCGATGGCTGCGGCGCGCGGGCCTGCTCCAGGCGGGTGTAGTAGTCGGTGGAGATCCCCGCGCGTGCGGCCACCTCCTCCCGCCGCAGGCCGGGCGTGCGGCGCCGCGTCGAGGACACGACCCCCACCTCGCCCGGGGTGAGCGCCTCGCGCCGCACCCGCAGGAAGTGGGAGAGCTGCCGGGAGTCCATGGGCCCAGTGTCACCCAGGGAGACCTCGGTCAGCCAGGGACTGCCGCTCCCTGGGAGTGGCTCACTCTGCCTGCGTGGCCGCCCGCACTGGACAGTGGTGGGTGAGGGGGCGGAAACACCGGCCGTTTCCCCGCGTACTGCGACAGAGGAGCACGTCATGACCGATCACCACCCGAGAACCTGGTTCTTGACCGGGGCGTCGCGTGGGCTGGGCGCCCAGTGGGCGCGGGCCGTGCTGGAGCGCGGCGACCGGCTCGCGGCGACGGCCCGGGACGCCGCGTCGCTGAAGCCGCTCGTCGACGCCCACGGCGACCAGGTGTTGCCGCTGGGGTTCGATGTCGCGGACGCGACGGCCGTGCGCCAAGCCGTGGCGGCGGCCGAGGCGCACTTCGGTGGCATCGACGTGCTGGTGAACAACGCCGGGCACATGCTCGTCGGGGCTGTGGAGGAGGTCACGGACGCACAGGCCCGTGCCCAGATGGACACGAACTTCTTCGGTGCGCTGTGGACCACCCGTGCCGTCCTGCCGGGTATGCGCGCACGCGGTGGGGGCCGTATTCTCCAGGTTTCCTCGCTCGGCGGTGTCATCGCCTACCCGGCGCTCGGTCTCTACCACGCCTCGAAGTGGGCGCTGGAGGCCGTCAGCCAGTCGCTCGCGGCGGAGGTCGCCGCGTACGGCATTCACGTGACGCTCATCGAGCCGATCGTCTTTCACACGGGCCTGATGGCCTCCTCCCCCCAGGCCCGACAGGACGAGGCCTTTGCCCACGCCCGTCAGGCGCTCTTCGCCGGCGCGGCGCACATCGTCCCCGGTGATGTCGCGGCCTCGGGCCGGGCCGTGCTGGAACTCGCCGACGCCGCCGAGCCGCCCCTGCGGGTTCTGTTCGGCGTCGGAGGCCTGGACGAGGTGCGCGAGGAGTACGCACGCCGCCTCGACGGCTGGCAGAAGTGGGAGAGCCTGTCGCGTGCCGCCCACGGTTCCGCGGCGGACGCGGCGCGGCGGCACACCCTCGAGCCCTTCTCCGAAAGGTCGTCATGAGCCCTCCGTCGTTCCGCTTCGGCGCCGCTCTCCTCAGTTCCGGATCCTCCCGTTCGGAGTGGATCATCCGGGTGCGAGAGGTCAAGGATCTGGGGTAGGACGTCCTGCAGGGGGCGCCGGTTACGTGCCGGCGGAGTTCGAGGCGGCGGGCCGGCCGTTCGGCACGCCGGCCTCGCGGCCGCGCAGGCTCGAAGAGGGGGTCACCGAGCTGCGATGACCTACGGCCGCACCGCCTTGCTCCGGCCGAGCACCCCGCCGGCCCTCACAGCCGCGACGCCGTCACGTGGGGCGCTCACTCGCGTGCCTTCCGCATGATGAGCGGGGTCATGGCGCGCTCGGGGAGGTAGGCCACCTCGCGCCATCCCCTTTTCCGGCCGAGGCCGAGGGCCGCGGCGGCGGCCGGATGGGTGGCCAGCCAGCGTGGTCCGCCGCACGCGACCGCCAGCAGGGAGTCGTGCAGACGGGTGCCGATGCCCTGTCCTCGCGTCTCGGGCAGTACGGCGAGCTCCTTGAGGGTGAAGTCGTCCGCGCTCGGATGCCCCGCCAGGGCCGCGAGGCGGGAGGCCAGGTGCCCGTAGGCGAAGCCGCACACCTGTTCGCCGTCCAGGGCGAGGGCGAGGACGAAGCCCGGTTGGTGCAGGTCGACCAGCATGCGGACCGCCACGCTGCGGGCGAAGCTGCGTGGTTCACACCAAGGTGGTCCGGTGAACACCCGGCCGCCCACTTCGGCCACCATCGACTGGTACGTCGCGGCTTGCGACCCGCTCACCAGGCGGATGTGCGGAGGCGCGGCGCCCGACCGCCCGGCTGGATAGCGCTGCAAGGAAGCTTCATCGGGCGCCGCGGTCACACATGCAGTCTTCCTCGCCGACCCAATTGCCAAACTATTGCAACAGCGAATTATTCGTTCTACGTTCGCCCCATGCAGCTCACCCGGCTCGGCCTCGTGGCGCTCGCCTTACTTCTCGTGACGCTCGGCTGCTCCGCCGGTGGAGGATCGCCCGCTTCCACAACGGGAGAGAGCGGCGCCCGGGGCACGTTCGTCCTCGGCCTGGGCTCGGAGCCCGACACGCTGAACCCCGTACTCGGATACGCGCCCGACGGCGGGTCGCTGATGTTCGACGGGCTGGTCACCCGGAACGCGGACCTGTCGTTGAAGCCGGCGCTGGCCGAGCGTCTGCCCAAGGCGACGGGCACGTCCGTCACCTTCACCCTGCGCCAGGGAGTGAAGTTCCACGACGGGACGCCTCTGACCAGCGCGGACGTCGCCTACACCTATCAGGCCGTGCTCGACGCGAACAACAACTCGACGATACGCGGGGACTACACCGCCATCGCGTCGGTCGAGGCCAAGGACCCGGCCACGGTGGTGTTCCACCTGAAGTACCCCTACGCGCCCTTCCTGCAGCGCGCGACCTTGGGCATCGTGCCGCGGCGGACGCTCGAGGGGCGGAACCTGGAGAAGGCGCCGTTCAACACCAGGCCCGTCGGCACGGGGCCGTACCGGTTCGTCTCCTGGACGCCGGGGGACAAGGTGGTGCTGGAGGCCAACCCGTCCTACTGGGGCGGCGTCCCGGCGATCAAGCGGCTGGTGATGGCGTACGCCGTCGACGACAACGTGCGCGCGACCCGCATGGCCGCGGGCGAGTTCGACGCCACCGAGTTGCCGCCCAAGGCCGCCTCACGCTTCGACGGCCAACCCGGCATGACCGTCCACCGTGTGCCGAGCGCCGACTACCGCGGCGTGATGTTCCCCCTGGACGCGCCCGTGACCGGTGACAAGGTGATCCGGCAGGCGTTGAGCCTCGGCGCCGACCGCGAGGCGATGGTGAACACGATCCTGGCCGGGGCCGGACGACCCGCGTTCGGGCCCGTCGCCCCTGACACCACCTGGCACAACCCCGCCGTCGACGGTTCGCCGGCACCCGACTCGGCTCGGGCCGTGCGCCTGCTGGAGGAGGCCGGCTGGAAGAGCGGGCCTGACGGGATCCGCCACAAGGGCGGCACGCCCGCGAGCTTCATGCTGATGTACCCGGCGGGGGACTCGCTGCGCAAGGAACTCGCCCTCGCGTTCACCTCCGACGCCAAGAAGCTCGGCATCGACATCCGGCTGGCCGGCCTGGACTGGGACGCCATCCACACCCGGATGGACAGAGACGCCCTGATCATGGGATGGGGGACTCCGTTCGACCCCGACTACACCAACTTCGAGCTGTTCCACTCGAGCTTCTCCGGCCAGGGGTACTTCAACCCCGGCCACTACAAGGTGCCGCAGGTCGACGCACTGCTGGAGAAGGGGCGCGAGGAGTCCGACCCGGCCGTGCGCAAACAGGCCTACGACGCCTTCCAGCGACGCGTCCATGACGACGCCGTGTGGGCCTACCTGGTGTACCTCAAGCACGTGTACGTGATCAGGGGGAAGTGGACCGGCGTCACGCCGGGCGTCGAGGCGCACGACCACGCCACCGGAGGGTTGTTCCGCAACCTGGCCGAATGGAAGCCCGGCTCGTGACGCGCGCCCTGGCCAGGATGGCGGCCTGGCGCCTGGCGTTCACCGCCCCGCTGCTCCTGGTGGTCACCTTGGGCATGTTCGCCCTGGCCAAGGCCTCCCCGTTCGACCCGGTACGCCAGTACCTCGGGGACCGCGCGCTGACCACCAGCCCGGAGATCGCACATCGGATCCGTCAGGCGTGGGGGCTCGACCGCCCGGTCACCGAGCAGTACCTGACCTGGCTCGGCGACCTGCTGCGCGGCGACCTCGGCGAGTCACGCAGCATGCATAGGCCGGTCGCCGAGGTGATCGGCGAACGGTTCGGCTGGACGCTGCTCGCGGTGGGCTGCGCCCTGGTGCTCATGCTCGCCGGCAGTCTGGTCGTGGGGGCCGTGGCCGCCTGGCGGCGTGACTCCTGGACCGACCGGCTGGTCACCGGCACCGCCTACGCCAACGAGGCGGCCCCGGTGTTCTGGACCGCGCTCATCGTGATCTGGGTGTTCGCGGTGAAGCTGCACTGGCTGCCCGCGGGAGGGCTGACCGACGCGGCGGCCGGGACGGTGGAGCCCGGGGACGTGCTGCGCCACATGATCCTGCCCGTCGCCGTCCTGGCGTTCTCGCAGTCGTCCTGGTTGCTGCTGTTCGTCCGCGAGTCGCTCATCGCGTCCCTGCGGGAGGACTACGTCATCGGCGCCCGCGCCCGTGGCCTGCGCGAGCGGACGGTGATCGTCCGGCATGCCCTGCGATCGGCGCTGCTGCCGTTCATCACGCTGCTGGGCGCGCGGATCCCCGAACTGGTCACCGGGGCGATCCTGGTCGAGACGGTGTTCTCCTGGCCCGGCGTCGCCTCGGCGTCCGTCCAGGCGGCCCTCGCGGCCGACTTCCCGCTGCTGGCGGCGCTCACGCTGCTGGCCACGCTCGCCGTGGTCGCCGGCAACCTGCTGGCCGACACCGCCTACGTCATCGCCGATCCGCGGGTGCGCGTTCTGGGGGTGAGCTGATGCTCACCCGGCCGAAGGCGACCGGCGCCCGGCCCCGGCCGGGCGGGCTCCGCCGGGGACGCGCCCGGCGCCGTTCCCACCGGCTCGCCCTCGCCGTCCTCGCGCTGCTCGGCCTTGCCGTGCTGATCGTCCCGGTCGTCGTCCGGCTGGACGAGCAACTGGTGGACCTGCGGCTGGCCTCGTCGCCTCCCTCGCTCGCCCACCCCTTCGGCACCGACGAGGTGGGACGCGACGTGCTGCTGCGCGCCGTCTACGGACTGCGGGTGTCCCTGCTCGTCGGCCTGGTGGCGGCGCTGGTGTCCGTCACGATCGGCACGCTGGCCGGGCTGGCCGCGGGGACGCTCGGCGGGGTGGCCGACCGGGTGCTCATGCGAGTCGTGGACGGCTTCAACTCCGTGCCGCACCTGCTGTTCGGCATCTTCATCGTGGCGCTGTTCTCACCCAGCGCCACGGCCGTGGTGGTCTCGGTGGCGCTCACCCACTGGATGACCGCCGCCCGCATCGTCCGCTCGGAGGTGCTGACCCTGCGCGCCCGCCCGTTCGTGGACGCGGCCGTATCCGGCGGATCGAGCAGGATACGGATCGTCCGCCGGCACCTGCTGCCGCATCTGATGCCGCACATCGCGCTGGCCGCCGTCTTGATGGTCCCGCACGCGATCTGGCACGAGACCGCCCTCAGCTTCCTCGGCCTCGGGCTGCCCGCCCATCTCGCCTCGCTCGGCAACATGATCAACGACGGGGCGCGGTCACTGCTCGCCGGCAACTGGTGGGCCTCCCTGTTTCCCGGCCTGTTCATCCTGCTTCCCACGCTGGCGATCTCCACGCTCGCCCAGTACTGGCGCGATCGCGCCAACCCCCGCCGGCGATCGGAGCTCAACCTGTGACCACCGCATCCCCGGCGCCCGCGGGATCCCGGCTGCGCGTCGAAGGCATGTCGGTCCGCTTCCACCTCCCGGACGCCACCGTGCACGCCGTCACCGACGCGCACTTCGAGGTGACGCAAGGCGCGTGCCTGACCCTGGTCGGCGAGTCCGGCTGCGGCAAGTCGGTGATGGCACACGCCCTGATGGGACTGCTCCCCGGCAACGCCACGGTCACCGGGTCCGCGCGCCTGGAGACCGGCGCCGCGTCCCCGGTCGAGCTGATCGGCGCCCCGGAAAGGTTGCTGGCCCGCACCGTGCGCGGGCGTCGCATCGGCCTCATCCCGCAGAGCCCGGCCGCGCACCTCACCCCCGTCCGCACCGCGCGCTCCCAGATCACCGAGGCCCTGCGCGAACTGGGAAGCTCCGAGACGGCGGATGACCTGGCCGCGCGCGCGGGACTGCGCCCGGCCGACCTGGACCTGTATCCGCACCAGCTTTCCGGAGGGATGGCCCAGCGCGTGGTCAACGCGATCGCCCTCGCCGGAGACCCCTGGCTCGTCATCGCCGACGAACCGACCAGCGGACTGGACCGCCCGCTGGTCGAGGTCACCATGGCCGAGCTGCGGCGCCTGGCCGACGAGGGCCGCGCCGTCCTGCTCATCACCCACGACCTGCGCGCCGCCGAGCAGGTGGCCGACCACGTCGCCGTCATGTACGCCGGACGCGTCGTGTCGCTGGCCCCGGCGAAGGAGTTCTTCGCCGCCCCGCGCCACCCGTACGCCGTGGGCCTGCTCGACGCGCTGCCGTCCCGGCGTTTCACCGCCATCCCCGGCCAGCCTCCCGAACTCACCAACCTGCCGCGAGGGTGCGCCTTCCGGCCCCGCTGCACCCGAGCCGGCGCAGCGTGCGAACTGGTGCCGGAGATGTCCGCGGGGCACAGCCGGGTCGCCTGCCACCATCCCGTGGAGAGCCATGCTGCGCGCTGAAGGCGTCACCGTCACCTACGGCCGCCGGCCCGTCCTCCACGACGCCGAGCTCACGCTGGTGCCGGGGTCCGTCACCGGGCTCGCCGGGCCCAGCGGCTGCGGCAAGTCGACCTTCGCCCGCGTCCTCGGCCTGGTCCAGAGACCCGCGACCGGCCGGGTCGCCATCGACGGCGCCGAAGTGCGCCGCTGGCGCAACCGCGCCCCGCGCGACCTGCGCGTCCGCGTCGCGCTGATCTTCCAGCAGTCTCGCCTGGCGGTCGATCCCCGCTTCACCCTGCGCGAGGTCATCGCCGAACCCCTGCTGGCCACCGGCCGCGGCCCAGGACGCGCCGGCGAACTGGCCGAGGAGATGGGCCTGACCCCCGAACTGCTGTCCCGCCGGCCGCACGAGGTGTCCGACGGCCAGTTGCAACGCGCCTGCGTCGCCCGCGCCCTGGCGCTGCGTCCTGGTTACGTCATCTGCGATGAGATGACCACGATGCTCGACGCCTCCACCCAGGCGCACCTGGTCGCCAGGCTGGAGGCCTACCGCCTGGACACCGGCGCGGCGATCCTGGTCATCAGCCACGACCTGGAACTCCTGGCTCGCTGGAGCGGCCACGGCGGCATCGTCCACCTTCCACAGGCCGTCCGGCCCGCCGGGTGAGGCGAAGCGGCGGGGCCGGTGAAGGACCGCGATTCCAAGGGGCGGGGTCTGGCGGGGACGTCATCGTGTCCCCGCCGGACCGGTCGTATCGCGGTGCCTGGGTCAGGTGGAGCGCTTGACCAGGCCGAGGACGACGTCGATGGCCAGGAAGGCCAGTAGTGAGATGCCGAGCAGGGGGATGAACGCGCCCACCGCGATCGCGACCAGTCCTATGGCCAGTAGTACGGGGACGGGCGCCGCGCGCCAGCCGCCGCGCGCGTAGGGGGCGGCGAAGCCCCGGGTGGGCCGCCGTTGCCACCACATCTGGTATCCCAAAATGATCATGGAGATCAGCGCGAGGGCGAGTGCGGCCAGGACGATCTGGTTGGCCAGGCCGAACAGCACGCCCATGTGCCCGTCGATGCCCCAGCGAGTCAGCTTGGCGGCCAGGGGGTAGTCGGCGAAACGCAGTTCGCCGGTCACCTGGCCGCTCGCCGGGTCGACCGCGACCTGGTCGTTGCGCTGTGGCCACTGGCGGTCCATCTCCTTGACCGTGAAGGCGCCGCCCGCCTTGGCGGGCCAGGCGATCTCCAGCGGCCCGGACAGCCCGGCGTCCGCCGCGGCTCGCACGATGCGGTCGGCGTCGGCCTCGGTGGTGGGCCCGTCGCCGTGCCCGGAGTGGCCGGAGTGCCCCGGGGCGGTGGCGGGCAGGGACGGGGTGGACCAGCTGAGCGCGGTCTGGAGCTTGTCGACGTTCGCTCCCGCGTATTTCGACCAGGTCAGGCCGGTCGCGGACAGGAACAGCAGGCCGACGGTGATCCACAGGCCCACCGAGCCGTGCCAGGACAGGGTGCGCCGCAGACCCTTCGCCGTGCGGTCGGGCCGCAGGGTGCGGCGACGGTGGGTCAGCCACAGCACGACACCGCCGAGCGCGACGACCCACAGCCAGCTCGCCGCCAGTTCGCTGTACACGCGTCCGGGCTCGCCCAGGTGCAGATGGCGGTGCAGGTTCGAGATCCAGGCGCGCACGGGCAGCGCGCCCGAACTGCCGTAGCTCGGCAGCGCGCCGCGGACCTGGCCGGTGTACGGGTCGACGAAGACCGCCAGTTGGGTGCTCTCCGGCAGGCCCTCCGCGTTGAGCAGGACGCGGGTGGTCTCTCCCGGTTCGGAGGCGGGCCGCACGGCGCCGATCGCTCCCTGCGGGTGCGCCTGCCGGGCGGCGGCGATCTGCCGCGCCAGGGGGAGCGGCGCCTGGCCGGCGGGCGGAAGCGGAGCGGTGAGTTCGTGGGCGTGCACGACCTTCTCCAGCTGGAAGGAGGAGGCGTACAGCAGGCCGGTGGTGGCGGCCACCAGCAGGAAGGGCGCCACGAGGATTCCGGCGTAGAAGTGCAGGCGCAGCAGCAGCGCTCGCGTGGCCGGCCAGGCGGTGGAACGGGAGCGTTCGGGAGCAGGCTGAAGCTCGCGCACGTCAGAGGTCATGGAAGGTCTCCGTTCACGGAGGCGCGCACAGGTGGACGCGCGCCTCGGCGGGGTTCGTCATGGGGACGTCGCGGTGCCCTGGCCCGCGGGCACGGCCGCCGTGGTGGCGGCCGTCGCGCGGCGCGGAGCAGGCGACGACCGGACACCGGCCGGGAGGGCCCGCGCCGGTGAAGGTCTCACGGGCACGTGGCCCGGATCAGATGACGACGACCCCCGCCGGCGGCCCGCGCCGGGAGACGGCCGAGGCGAGCAGCCGGGTGAGGAACAAGGACGCGCCGTCTACGCGGCGCCGTGGCACGAGGCGTGGTGCGGACGGCGTGGCCATCCGCACCAGCAGGGTCACCACGGCCGCGACGAGCAGGCGCAGCAGCGTGGCCAGCGCCGTCTCCCCGCGTTCCAGCCAGTGAGCCGACAGCAGCGCGGTCACGGTGTGCGCCAGCAGCATCGCCACACCCACGGCCAGGCCGCCGTGCCCGTGACCGTGGACCGGTGGCGGCCGCATCGCCGCGGAGAACAGGTGGTGCAGGCCGTACTGGGTGACGAACGCCGCGGTGAGCAGGGCTCCCAGGCCCCGCTGCCGCCGGGAGAGCACGAAGGCGCCGCCCGTCACCAGCGCCGTCGCCCCGACGAAGACCGCCACGTCGATGGCGGCGCCGCCGGCCAGCGCGTGCATGCCCAGCGACACCGCCACGCACACCACCGCGAACACGGTGGCGCGCAACAGGCGCAGAACGGGCATGCCCCTCATCGTGACAGAAATCCATGATCCTGCCGAGTGGCTGAAGCCTTCGTCACCGCCGCATCCGGTAGGGATCCGGTCATGGCGGGCCGGCGGACGCCATGACCGGCCGGACGGCGTGGGCGGCGCTGATCGCGTTGTACACCGCCAGCTCGGTCGTCGGCCCCTCCGCCAGCAGCAGACCCGTGCACGCCCGCTGGTCGCCGAGATCGGTCACTCTGGTCCCGATCGTCATGGTCGGATACCACTCCGGTGAGCCGGGATGCGAGGCCAGCTCCTCCAGTCCGTCCACCCTCTGGAAGGTTCCGGGCCGGTCGGGGTAGACGAGAACGGTCGCCGTCGCCCCCGTTCCGCCTCCCCGCGCCGCGATGGCGCCCAGGTCCGAAACGGCGTCGAGCAGCGCGGGCGCACGGCCCAAGGCCATGTCGACCATCGCCTCGTAGACGTTGACCCCGAGGGAGCGGCACATCGCCTCGCCCGCGAGGCACCCGCCGATCCGGCCGTTGATCTCGACCAGTTCGGGCCCTTTCACCGTCCAGACGAACTCGACGTGCGCGAACCCTCGCGTGTGCCCCACCAGATCGAGTACCTGCGCCACCCACTGTTCGACGCCGGCCAGATCGGGCTCGGGCAGCATCGCGGGGAAGGACAGCAGTTCCTCACGGCCGAACCAGCGCGCCGACGTGAGCCGGCCGGAGACGCCGAGAAGCCGGGTACGGCCCTCCCAGCTCAGCGTCTCGGCGCTGTAGAGCGGCCCGGTGATGTACGGCTCGGCGAACAGGCCGCCCATGAAGGACCGTCCGGCCGCCTCGGCGAGCGCGAGCTCCAGTTGCCCGGTGGTACGGGCGAGCCATACGTTGCGCGAGCCCGTGCCCGCGGAGTCCTTCAGGACGGCCGGCAGTCCGACCGCCTTCTCCACCGTGGTCGCCGTCGCGCCGGGCGAGACCGGGACGGCCGCGTTCAGGGACGGGTTCCGATCGTGCAGGAGGCGGCGCACCGCGAGCTTGTCGCGGAGCACGCGCGCCGTTTCGCGGTTCGGACCCGGCAGGCCGAACCGGGCGGCCAGCTCGGCTCCGGGCACCATCCAGGTGTCGGTCGAGCAGATCAGCCCGCGGAGTTCCGGCAGCGATGCCAGCACCGCCGAACACCTGGTGAGGGCACGGGTGTCGACATCGATGATCTCCAGCGCGTTCGTCGGCAGGCGCTGGAGTTCGTGACGGTAGATGTCCCGGTCTCCCGTCAGGAGGCACAGACGTTCCCCGGCCTTGCCGGCCGCCGCCACCATGCGGCCAAGGCCGAAGGTCAGCGCTTCCAGTACGGCGATGGTCACCCGGCCCTCCCGTCAGATCTCGCCGGCGAGTTCCGCGGGCACCAGGCTGAGCATGGCGGCCAGGGGCTCGTCGCCGGCGATCGCGGTGCCGGCCACGGGGTCGCCGCCGGCGAGGTGGGCGAGGTGCCTGATGGCGTGGGCGGCGACGTGGTCGGTGGTCACCTCGCTGGGGCGGGGGGCGTCGGGGCGGTCGCCGAAGGCGATGGTGAGCTCGTCGAGCGGGGTGGCGGACGCGCCGGCCGCGGGATCGGGGTAGGCGGCGTAGGTGAGGACCAGCCCGTGCCCCGGGGTGTGGCGCCAGCTGGTGGAGTGCAGCAGGGTGGGATGCCCGGCGAGGGTTCTGGCAAGGTCGCAGGGGACGGTGGCGCCGTCGAGCGGTGCCGTGGAGCGCCGGTAGGCCCAGCCGCGGTCGCCGAACCGGAGCAGGATCACTTCCACCGTGACCTGTGGGCCGTTCATCCGCCCGCCTTTCGCGTGATGAGAGCGCTCATGGCGACCTGTCGCCGAGCGTGCATGACGACATCCCCTATGAGGCAGTCTGACAGAACTGCACTCCAATCGCTATTGCGACCCCCTCGCATCTAGGGGGGTGTCGATGGGCCGGCCGCGATCGGCCGATCTCCGTGAGGATCCAGCGGCCGGACGGTGCTCTGGTGCGCTGTCTTGCGAACGTTCACCGGGTCGTCCGACGCGGGACGCTAGCGCGGCGCCAGGATGCGCAGGTGCAGCATCGCCGCGAACCGCTGCTCCGGGTCGTCCAGGTCGATCTCGCCGACCTCGGTGACGCGCCTGAGCCGGTAGCGCAGGGTGTTGGCGTGGATGAACAGGGCGCCGGCCGCCTTCGCCACGTCGCCGTGGGCGTCCAGCCAGGCCTCCAGGGATTCGACGAGGCCCGCGTTGTTCCGCTCGTCGTACTCCATCAGGCGGGCGATCGCGCCGCCCGGCCGCTCGTCGCGCGCCGCCGCGAGGTCGCGCAGTTCCAGGATCAGCGCGAGCGTCTGGACATCGTCGAGCCGGGCGACCCGCAGGGTGGTGTGGCCCTCCCGCATCACCCGGAGCACCCGGTCGGCCTGGGCCTTTCCCCGGACGATGCCGCTGATCTCCGATCCCGCGGGGGCGACCGCCACGATCGCGCGCAGGCCGCCGCCGACCCGGTCCACGAAGTCGGACGCCAGCCGGACGGCCCGCTGTTCGGGGCTGCCCGTCGGGACGACCACGGGCAGCAGGCCGTACACCGTGCCGCCGACGGTCCCCATCGCCGACGACGGCACCGTCGCCGACAGGTGGACCGACAGCGCGTCCGCGAGCCGCTCCAGATCGGCTGCTCTGCTCTGGTCCGCGCGGATGTGATCGTCGTCGGCCAGCAGGCCCGCGCTCACGATGACCAGGCGGCGACCGGCCAGGCCGAGCCGCACGAGCGCGTCCCGCGCGCCGGCGCCTCCTTCGAGGACCGTCCCGATCAGGTCGGTGCGCAGCCTTCGCTGGACGTCGGCGCCGGCGCGGATCCGCAGCAGGTGCAGCGCGACGAGTTTCGAGGCGTCGAGCAGCGCCCCCGTGCGCTCGGCGTCGAGTTCGCCGTCCATGGCGGCCCAGATCGAGCCGAGGATCTCGTCGCCGGCGCGAACCGCGATGGCGACGCGCTGGACCGTCATCCCCTCGTATCCCAGAGCCTCCGGCGTGACGACGACGGGCCGCTGGTAGCGGTAGAGGTCGCGGAAGACGCCCAGTTCCGTCAGCCGCGTGGCGTACCGCTCGGGCACCTGCCGGCCGATGACCGTCTCCACGCGGGAGGGGTCCGCCTCCTCCTGGCGGCCGGAGAAGGCGAGCACCCGGGAGTTGCGGTCCTCGATGGTGATGGGGGCGTCGAGAAGCGCGGCCACGGCGTTGGCCACCGCGAACAGGTCACCGGACGGGAGACCGCCGAGCGACTCGTGCTCGGTGACACCGATGTCCCCTTCGGCGAGCATGGCGCGGATGAGGGCGGTGAGCTGCGCCCACGTGGCACCGCGGCGCAGGCCGATCAGGGCCACGCCGCTCGCCTGGACCGCATCTCGCACCTCGGCCGTCAGCGCGACCGGAGCCCGGACGACGAGCCCCACCGCCTCATGGTCACCGAGTGAGCGGAGCAGGCCGGCCAGCGTGCCGCCGGCCGGGTCGACGCCGACCCCGAGCACGAGCGAGCGCGGCGGCAGCACGGGTTCGTCGAGCGGGTCGAAGATGACCAGCCCGCTGATCTCGCCCGGCCGGCCGGCGTCACCGGCGACCGGTTCGAGCAACGTGGTCCCCAGGTCGTCCAGCACCCGCCCGAGGCCGGCACGTGGACGCTGGCTCACGCCCGGCAGTATAGGCGGCCACGCTCCCACGCGACCGGGCCGGCGAGGATCGAACGACGTGCGCGCCGCGCGGTTCGGTCGGGGACGGTCGTGAGGGCGTGTGCACCGCGCGGTTCCGGTCGGGGACGGTCGTGAGCTCGTGCGCGCCGCGCGGTTCGGATCGCCGGTCTCAGAAGGCGATCCACTCGGTCGAGGTCGTCACCGTGTCGAGCAGTTCGGGGATGGGCGTGACGCCCAGCCCCGGGCCGGTCGGTACGGCGATGTGACCGTCCTTGATGACGAACGGCTCGGTGATGTCCGTGCGGTAGAAGCGGCCGGAGGCGGAGATGTCGCCCGGCAGCGTGAATCCGGGCAGGGCGGCCAGGGCGGCGTTGGCCGCGCGGCCGATGCCCGTCTCCAGCATCCCCCCGCACCACACCGCGACTCCGTGGGCCGCGGCCAGGTCGTGGATCCTGCGGGCCTCGAGGTAGCCGCCGACGCGACCGGGCTTGATGTTGATGATCTGGCAGGCGCCGAGCGCGATCGCCGCGGCGGCGGTCTGCGCGGAGACGATGGACTCGTCGAGACAGATCGGCGTCGCCAGCCGCCGTGCCAGCGCGGCGTGCCCGAGGACGTCCTCCTCCTCCAGCGGCTGCTCGATCAGCAGGAGGTCGAACTCGTCCAGCTTGGCGAGGTGGCGCGCGTCGCGAAGCGTGTAGGCGGTGTTGGCGTCGACCTGGAGCGGAACCTCCGCGCCGAAGCGCTCGCGTACGGCGGCCACCGGGACCAGGTCCCACCCCGGTTCGATCTTCAGCTTGATCCGCGCGTACCCCGCGTCCAGGTATTCCCCGACGGCCGCCAGCAACTGCGGGACCGTGTCGTGGATGCCGACCGACACGCCGCTCGGAACCCGGTCGGCGACCGCGCCGAGTTCACGGCCGAACGAGCGGCCGATCGCGCGCAGCTCCGCGTCGAGGATGGCCATCTCCGCGGCGGCCTTGGCCATGCGGTGCCCCTTGAACGGGTGGAGCAGGCCGGCGACGGCGGCCGCGCCCGAGCGCGCGATCGCCTCCCGCCCTTCGGGCGAGGCCAGCTTCGGAAACAGCCAGCGCCGCAGCACGTCCGCCTGCGAGTCGGCGTACTCACTGGAGTAGAGCGGGTCGGCGAGCGCCACGCATTCACCCCAGCCTTCGGCGTCGTCGGTCACGGCCTTGAGAAGGAGGATGTCGCGCCCGGTCTGCGTGCCGAACGAGGTCCGGAACGGTGACACGAGCGGCATGGAGATACGGCGCATTTCGATTCCGCGCAACTTCATGACGATTCTCCAGTCTTGTGCCGTGTCAGGGGCGGGCGAGCTCGACGAGATAGCCGAGGTCGAGGTCGAAGTCGACGACGCGGCCACCGGAGGCCATCAGCGGCTCCAGCTCGCCGCGGAGCCGCAGGCGCCAGGCCGCGGCGGCGGCTCCGTCGCCGGCGCGCAGGGCCGCGATGTCGGCCGGAGCCGCGACCCTCCTGCTCGACGCGCCGGCGACCGGGCGCCCGAACGGCATGCCGGAGCAGGCGGCGCGGGCCCGCGGTGAGAGCAGTTCCCAGCGCACCAGCAGCCGGTCGGTGTCGTCGCCGCCGTTGATCGCGTCGTGCATCGCGCCGTAGAAGTTGGTGAGGTACTCCACGGGGAGCGCCCCCAGCTTGACGATGTTGAAGTAGGCGTTGCGGCTGACCAGCGGATCGAAGGTCCACTCGATCGTGACGATGCCGCGGGCGAGCGCCCACGCGCGCTGGTGGAGCTTGAGCGCCCTTCCGACACCGCGACCGGCCAGCCCCGGCGTCACCCCGGCGATGTGGCTGTGCAGGGTGCGCGCCGCCGGCTCCGCGTGGAAGCCGATGCAGACGCCGACGAGCCGGTCGCCGGCGTAGGCGCCGGCGACGTAGTTGCCCGCCTTGGTCAGGGCGCGCAGGAACTCGACCGTGATGAGCGGGTTGTCCGGCCGGCCCCAGATCCCGACGAGCAGGCCGATCACGGCGTGCGCCTCGTCGAGATCCCGGAGCTCCCGGACCACCACCGCCGCCTTCGCGGCCCACCTCGCCGCGTCCTCGGCCGCCAGGTCGAGGGAAGATGCCTCGATGCTCACGTGCCGTCCTCCCGGAGTTCGGCGACCAGCTCGCGCACCAGCACGGTGCGGTCGAGCAATCTGGCGACGACGACGTGCTCGTGGTCGGCGTGGGCGCCGCCGCCCACCGCTCCCAGACCGTCGAGCGTCGGCGTCCCGACCCCCGCGGTGAAGTTGCCGTCCGAGGCGCCGCCCACGGTCGCGCCGGACACGGGCGGCAGCCCGAGCCGTTCCGCCACGGCGACGGCCCGCTCGAACAGCGAGCGGCTCGCCGGCTCCTCCAGCGGTGGCCGGTTGACCCCGCCCCTGATCTCGATGGCCGCGCCGGGGAGGTTCGGCGTCAGGGAGCGCAGCGCGCGATCGACCCGGAGCTGCTCGTCGTGGCTCCACGCGCGCACGTCCAGGGCGAACGAGCCGGACGCGGGCACCGTGTTCGACGTGGTGCCCGCGGCGATCACGGTGGGGGTGACCGTCGTGCCGGCCGCCGGGTCACCCAGAGCGCTCGCCGCGATCACGAGGTGGGCCAGCTCGATCGTGGTGTTGACGCCCTTCTCCGGTTCCAGTCCGGCGTGGGCGGCGCGACCGGTGACGTGGACCTCGTACCGTGACACGCCTTTGCGGCCCACCTTGAGCGCGCCGCCGTCGGCCGACGCCTCCAGCACGAGCGCCGCCGTGGCGCGACGGGCCTCCTGCTCGATCAGCGCGCGCGAGGTGGGCGACCCGAGCTCCTCGTCCCCGGTGACCAGCAGGGTGACGCCGGTGCGCTCGGGCAGATCGGCGACGGCGTGGATCGCCATGACCAGGCCGGCGAGCATGTCCAGGCAGCCGGGGCCGCGCAGCACGCCGCCGGTGGTCTCGTACGGATGGGTCGCCAGGGTGCCGAGCGGCCAGACCGTGTCGTGGTGGGCCAGCAGCAGCACCTGACGCTCGCCGTCACCGAAGCGCCATCGCAGGTGCGAGCACCCGTCGATGGTGATCCGCTCCGGCTCCGCGCCGAGTCGTCGCGCGCCGATGCGGGCGACCAGGTCGGCCGACCTGGCGACCGCGGCCTGATCGGAGGAGGGCGACTCGCACTCGACGAGTTCCCGCAGGTCGGCGAGGAACTCCTCCAGGCCGAGGGCGCCACGCGAGGTACCGGGCATGGTCAGCCGAGCTTCTTCGGGGTGGCGCGGGCGCCGTAGTGGACGTACTCCTCGCCCGTGGGCAGCGAGTAGAACCTCACCGGCGCCCACGACTCCATGCCGCTGAGCCGGACGCCGTACACGCCCTGCGAGACGGGGATCATCTCGTAGGTCTCGACGGGAGTGTCGTCGAGCTCGGCCAAGGGGCCCATCAGAGTGGTGCGCAGGGTCGGCTTGCCGTCGTCCTGGAACACCTCCATGCGCACCGACTCGCGCTCGTACGTGCCGACGTACGGCGCCACGTCGGCCGTCACCGGCTCGGCGGGCGGCTCGAACGGCTCGGGCATCCGCACGCCGGTGAGCTCGGTGAAGATCTCCTCGTAGAGGTCGACATAGAGGTCGTGGGTGTTGCCGCCGTTGGTGTTGAGCGCGACCGCGACGCCGGCCTCCGGCAGGACGCGCAGGAACGCCGCCTGCCCGATCGTGTTGCCGTCGTGCCCGTAGGCCCGGTGGCCGTGCCAGTCGCAGCGGAACCAGCCCAGGCCCCACGAATCGCCGAGCAGGTGCTCCTCGGGGCATTCGGTCTGGTAGGCCGACATCGCCGCGGTGCTCTCCTCCGACAGCACACGTGTGCCGTCGGCGGCGAGCCCGCCCGCCAGGTGCATCCGGGCGAAGGCGAGCACATCGGTGACGGTCGCCGTGATCAGGCCGGCCGGGCCGACCGCGCGGGGCAGGCCCCACACGGGCGCGACCACCGGCTCCTCGCCCCCCTTGACGTGGCCCATCGCGTGGGCGAAGACCATGGCCTCCTCGGGCAGGGTCGAGGTGTGCGTCAGGCCGAGCGGGGAGAAGAGCCTCTCCTTGATCGCCTGATCCCAGGTCCGGCCGGTGACGACCTCGATGATCCGGCCGAGCACCGAATAGCCCGCGTTGCAGTAGGACCAGGTGGCGCCGATCGGATGGTTCTGCGCGGAGTCGGCCAGCAGCGCGACGTACTTCTCCAGCGCGTCGTCACCGCGGCCGGTGTCGGTGAACAGGTCGCCGTCGATGCCGCTGGTGTGGGTCAGCAGGTGCCAGACGACCACGCCCGCGGTGGCCTCCGGATCGCGCAGCCGGAACTCCGGCAGGATCTCCGTGACCGGGGTGCGGAGGGCGAACCTTCCCTCGTCGACGAGCTGCATGATGACGGTCGCGGTCCACACCTTGGAGATCGAGCCGATCTGCCAGACCGAGTCCGTGCTCGCGGGCTGACCGGTGCCGGCGTGCAGCACGCCCGTCGCCGCGGTGACCAGTTCGTCGTCCGCGCCGTCGGCGCCGAGCCGGAGGATGCCCAGCTGGGCGCCGGGAATGCCATGCTTCGCGGCGAGCTCGTCGAGACGGTCCTGCCAGTGGGCCTGGTCGATGGTGGTGGTCACGTCTGCTCCTTCAGGGGGGAGATGGGGGCGTGCCGCCCGTTTCCCGATGAGGTTCGGCGCACGGCTCCGGGCACGGCGTCGAGGAGGTGGCGGGTGTAGTCGTGCCGCGGCGCACCGAGCACCCGCGCGGTGGGGCCGTACTCGACGATCTCTCCGGCGTACAGCACGGCCACGTGGTCGGCGACGTACCGGACGACCGCCAGGTTGTGGGAGATGAACAGCATGGACAGCCCCAGCTCGCGTCGCATGTCGCGCACGAGGTTGAGCACGGCGCCCTGGACGGAGACGTCGAGCGCGGAGGTGATCTCGTCGGCGAGGATCACCTTGGGCCGGGCGGCGAGCGCGCGGGCCAGCGCGACGCGCTGACGCTGGCCGCCGGAGAGCCGGACGGGAAGGTCGCCAGCGCGTGCGGCGTCCAGGTGGACCAGCGCGAGCAGGCGCGCGATCTCCGCCTGCCGGGCCTGCTTGCCGAGGCGTTCCGGCATGGCCTCCGCGATGCTCTCGCCCACGGTCATCCGCGGGTCGAGCGAGGAGTACGGATCCTGGAAGACCATCTGCACCGGGCGCACCCGGCCCCGATGGGGGACCGGCCGTTCGTCCAGCAGGATCCGGCCGCTCGTCACCGGCGCCAGGCCGACCGCGGCCCGCGCCATCGTCGACTTTCCCGAGCCCGACTCGCCGACCAGGCCCACGACCTGGCCGTCGTCGACGTCGAGGCTGACGCCCTTCAGCACGGTGTGCGCGCCGTAACGTACGGACACGTCGCGAAAGCTGAGGAGACTCATGCGGTGACCTCCGCGGTCTCGGCGGGAAGCGGCCGCCCGGCCTTGTGGCACGCCACGCGGTTGCCCGCCGCGTCGGTCTGGAGCGGGGGTTCGACGGCGCGGCAGTGGTCGTCCGCGAGCGGGCAGCGGGAGGCGAAGGCACAGCCGGCCGGAACGTCGGAAGGGTCGACCGGCGACCCGGGGATGACGGCGAGCGGCCGCGTCAGGTCGGTCTCCATGTCCGGCACGGCCGCGACGAGCGCCCGCGTGTACGGGTGCCGGGCGAGGGTCCGCAGGTCGCGGGCCGGCAGTTCCTCGACGATGAGGCCGGCGTACATCACCAGCACCCGGTCGCACACCTCGGTCACGACCGAGACGTCGTGACTGATGAGCAGGAGGGCGGCGCCGGTGTCGCGGCGCACCTCGGCGAGGAGTCCGAGGATCTGCCGCTGCACCGTGACGTCGAGGGCGGTGGTCGGCTCGTCGGCGATGATGAGCCGCGGTGTCCCCATCAGGCCCATGCCGATCATCGCCCGCTGGCGCATTCCCCCGGAGAACTCGAAGGGGTACTGCCTCGCGCGCCGTTCGGGCTCGCGGAGCCTGACCGCGCGCAGGCGGTCGACCGCACGGGCGAAGGCCGCCCTGCGTCCCAGCCCCTGGTGGAAGCGGCCCACCTCGGCCAGTTGCGGCCCGACCCGGTGAGCCGGGTTGAAGGACGTCATGGGGTCCTGGAAGACGACGACCATCGACGTGCCGAGGCGCTCGCGCAACGAGCGGGGCTCGCCGGCGGCCATGAGGTCCTCTCCCGCGAAGACCAGGTGGTTCGCCTCGACGCGCGTCGGCCGCTCGAGGAGCCGGGCCACCGCCAGCGCCGTCACCGACTTGCCCGAGCCGGACTCGCCGACCACCCCGACGGCCTCGCCGTCCCGGATGGCGAACGTGACGCCGCGCACCGCCTGGATCGGGCGCCGGGCGCCGGGAATCGTCACCCGCAGGTCGTCCACCGACAGGATCGAGCCCGCCACAGGGGCCGGCGCCGCGACCGTGCGCTCGGGGTCCTTGCCGGCGGCCTTCCGGACGGCGCGTACACGCGCCATGCCGGGGACCACGTCGATGCCGAACGCGGCCGCGAACGCCTCACCCGTGAGGTTGAACGCGAGTCCGGCGAGGATGACGGCGATGCCCGGCCCGAGCGCGGCCAGGGGGTGGACGTAGATGCCGTTGAGCCCGTCCTGCATGAGCTTGCCCCAGTCGTAGGACGGAGCCTGCACTCCGAGCCCCAGGAACGAGAGCCCGGAGAACGTCAGCAGCACCCCGCCTGCGGCCATCGTCGCGTTGACGATGAGCGGTTCGGCGATGTTCGGCAGCGCATGGCGGAGAAGGACGCGGAGCCGGCTCACGCCCGCGATACGGGCGGCGGCGATGTAGTCCCGCTCCGAGACGCCCGCGAGGAGCGTGTGACACAGCCGGGCGAACGCGGGCGCCCCGGCGAGGCCCACCGCCAGCGCCGCCCCGCGCGCGCCGACGCCGAAGACGACGGCGAAGAACAGGACGAGCAGCAGGCCGGGGAAGGCCACCAGCACGTTGACGGACGAGGTGACGAAGCGGCCCACCCGCCGTCCGGCCAGCATCGGCGCGGCGCCCAGGACGACGCCCAGCACCATGCCGATCGCCGTCGCCGCGAGGGCCAGCGCTATCGAGAGCCTGGTGGCCACCAGCACCCGGAACAACAGGTCCCGGCCGAGGTTGTCGGTGCCGATCCAGTGCTCGGCCGAGGGGCCGGCGAGCAGGTTGCCGGTGTCGATGGCCGTGGCCCGGCCCTCCCACAGGACCGGGGCGAACACGGCGACCAGCAAGACGATGGCGAGCAGGCCGAGTCCGGCGACGCCGACGGGCCTGAGCAGGACGCGTGCCGCGCGCATCTCAGCCGTCTCCGATCGTCGAACGCGGGTCGAGCAGCGCGAGCGCCACGTCGACCAGGGTGTTGATCAGCAGAACTCCGATCCCGTAGACCAGGACGGTGCCCTGGACCAGCGGATAGTCCTTGGCGACGATCGAGGAGACGATCGTGGAGCCGAGGCCGGGCCAGGCGAAGACGTTCTCCACCAGCACCGTTCCGGCTACCAGCGAGCTGAGCAGCAGGCCCCCGAGCGTCAGGGTCGCCGTCACGGCGTTGGGCAGGGCGTGCACGAGATGGACCCGCGACGGCGTGAGCCGCTTGGCCCGCGCCGTGCGGATGTAGTCGGCCTCCATCACGGCGAGCATCTCCACGCGGACGATGCGCGACAGCACCGCGGAGGGACCGATCGCCAGCGCGAGCACCGGCAGCACATAGGAGTCGAAGCCGGCCCGGCCCGCGACCGGGAAGAGATTGCTCTGCACCGCCAGCAGATAGACCAGCCCGACGCCGAGCAGGAAGTCGGGGATCGCGCCGAGCACGACGTTGGTCCCCGTGAACGCCAGCTCCGTACGCCGCCCCTTCCCGCGGCGGGTGATGACCGCCATCACGACGCCCACGGGCACGGCGACGACCATCGACACCAGGAACGCCGCCACCGCCAGCTCGGCCGTCGCGGGCAGGCGCTGGGCGATCATCTCGCCCACGGGAAGCCGGGTCGAGATCGAGATGCCCAGGTTCCCCTGGAGCAGGTGCACGAGGAAGTCGGCGTACTGCCGCCAGAGCGGGTCGAGCAGCCCGAGCTCCTGCTTGCGCGCCAGCACCAGTTCCGCGGGAGCGGTCGGTCCGAGCGCGGCGCGCACCGGATCACCCGGGACCAGGTGGATCATCAGGAACGCGGCGGTCACCAGGACCCAGAGCGAGGTCAACAGGCGTCCCGTCCGCCGCAGCGCGAAGCGGAGCCACCTGTGCGACCACAGACCGCCCACCCTGCTCCGGAGGCCGGTCGCGGGCGGGACGGCCGCCGGCGTCAACCTCTGCATCGTCAACCGAGCATCCGGATGCTGGTCGGGACGATGCTGCCGATGATGGAGAGCTTCGCGCCCTTGAGGAAGGTCGGGATCACGTTGTTGGCGAACGGCACCAGGTCCGCGGCCTTGTAGAGCGCCTGCTCGGCCGCGAACCAGTCCTTGCACCCGTCGGCGCCGTTCGCGCCCATCGCCTTGGTGGCGAGGGTGAGGTAGTCGGCGTTGTCGATGGCGGCGAAGTTCGTGCCCTTCGGGGCCTTGGCGCCGGAGACGAACGGCATGATCTGGTCGGGGGCGCTGACGTTGACGGGCGCCCAGGCGATGTCCCAGTCACCGGTGCCGAAGAGCGCGCCGGAGAGCTGGGTCTGGTTCTGCTGGGTGGCCTTGGCGTCGATTCCCACCGCCTTCCAGGCCGCCACGGCGAGCTCCGCGGCGGCGCTTCCACCGCTTCCAAGGGAGTTGTCGTAGATGAGGGAGACCGAGAGCTTCTTGCCGTTCTTGACGCGGATGCCGTCCGAGCCCTTCGTCCAACCGGCGGCGTCCAGGGCGGCGCCCGCGGCGGCGGCGTCGAAGGACGGCACGTTGCCGGTCACGGCGTCGCCGGCGCAGCCCGACGGCGCGAGGGCGGCCAACTGGGTCGCTGGCACGCCCTTGCCGGAGGTCAGCGCGACCTGAAGCTGCTTGAGATCGAGCGCCCGGGTCAGGGCCATGCGCACCGCCGCGTCGGCGGTGACGTGCCCGTCCCCGTGGTTGTACCACTGCTCACCGATGATCGCCTGCGTGCCCACCGAGGTCAGGCCCGCCTTGGCGAGGCGGTCGGCGTCGGGGCCGGTGATCATGACGGCGTTGACGGTGCCCCCGAGCAGTTCGTTGGCGGCGGTGGTCTCGTTCGCGACGATCTTGACGACCACCTTGGCCGGCATTCCCTGCTCCGCCGTGGTCGCGCCGCCCGGCCCCCACGTGTAGCCCTTGCGTAGCTCGTAGGAGTAGTGGTCCGACGGGACCGCCTCGGTGAGGACGTAGGGGCCGGTGCCGTTCGTGCCGGCCTTGAGGGTGGTGCGGTTCTTCATGCCGGCGTCGCAGACCATCGGCAGGTTCGAGAAGGAGTTCAGCGCGAACGGGGCCGGTGCGGCCAGCTTGACGGTGACCGTCGAGCCCGAGGCGGAGGCCTTCGCGCCGGCGGGGACGAAGACCCCCAGGAACGGGCTCTTGTTGGCCGGGTCCTCCACGTAGGCGATGTTGTCGACCACGGTCCGAGCCGTGAACGGCGTGCCGTCGGAGCACGTCACGCCGTCCATGATCGTGAAGGTGAGGGTGGTGCCGTCGACGGTCCACGACTTGGCGAGCTGCGGGCGGATCGTGCCGTCCTCGGCGACGGCCACCAGGTTGTCGTAGGCGAACTGCGTCATGCCGAACAGGGCGCTCACCGCCGAACCCTGCGGGTCGAGAGCGCCCGGGTCCCCCGCGAGGTCGAGGGTGAAGGTCCTGCCGTTGACGCCGGCGCCGGCGGCGGGCGAGGCGGAGCCGGAGGTGCCGCCGCCGCAGGCGGCCAGCCCGACCGGACCGGTCAGTGCCAGAGCGAGCGCCGCGAGGGCCCTCGTACGTGTGGGGGTCATGCGGTTCCTTTTCTGGGGGGCGAGCGGGAGCCGTCGGCGTTCTCAGGCGTTCTCAGGCGCGGGCGACCACACGGCCGTAGTGGATGTACTTCGCCAGACCCGCCGCGTCGCGTCCGATGAAGGCGAAGACGAGGTGGATGCCGTGGCTCGGCTCCAGCGAGATCAGCGAATCGCCTTCGAAGTGCACGAGCCGGCTGCGCTCGGGCTTTCCGCCGATCTCGGCGATGACGCCCTTGGGCACCCGGTCGAGCCAGATCGCGCCGTCGGCGTCCTGACCGACGGTGATGTCGTAGATCGTGTCCGCGTAGCGGCCCAAGTAGGGCGCCGGGTCGATCGGCTCCGGATCGGCCGGCGGCACCGGACGGCCCGGCAGCGTGATGCCGGTGAGCTCGCCGAGCAGGTACGCGAGCACGTCGTTGAAGACGCCGAAGAAGTCACCGCCGTTGGTCAGCAGCGCGATCGCGACACCATGCGCAGGGACGAACCGCAGGAAGGCCGCCTGGCCGATGGTCCCGCCGTCGTGGCCGATCACGGTGTGGCCGTCGAGATCGTCCATCTCCCAGCCCAGGCCCCACGAGCCGCCCATGCCGCTGAGCCGGGGCAGCTTCACCTGCGGCTGCCGCATCGCGGTCACGGTCTCCGGCCTGAGCACGACCGAGCCGTCGGGCGCCGTGCCGTCCGCCAGGTGCATGGCGACGAAGCCGAGCAGGTCGCGAGCCGTCATGGCGAGCATCGAGCCGGCGGGGGCGTTGGACCTCGCGAGCGCCCAGGTCGGCGCGGCCACCGGCGCGCCGTCCTCGCCTGGCACGTGGCCGACGGCGGCCCGGTGCAGGATCGCCTCGTAGGGGCTCGGAGAGACGTGGGTGAGACCGAGCGGGGTGGCCAGGCGCCCGACCAGAACCTCGTCGAAGGGCTTGCCGCGCAGCACCTCGACCAGGCGGCCGAGCACCACGAAGCCGGTGTTGTTGTAGGAGAAGACCTCGCCCGGCTCGAAGAGCTGCGGGATGTCGTGGATCGAGGCGAGGTACTTCTCGATGGCGTCGTCGCCGCGGCCGGTGTCGGTGAAGATGTCGCCCTCGAAGCCGGCGACGTGGCACAGCAGCTGGCGGGTGGTGATCACCGCTGCCGCGGCCTCGTCGCCGACGGTGAACTCCGGCAGGTAGGCGCGCAGCGGCGCGTCGAGGTCGACCAGGCCGTCGTCCACCAGCTGCATGACCAGGGCGCTGGTCCACAACTTGGTGATCGACCCGATCTGGAAGACCGAGTCGGTGGTCGCCTCGACACCGGTGGCCACGCTGAGGACCCCGCCGGCGGCGGCGAGCACCCGGCCCTGGGTGAGAACGGCGACCGAGGCGCCTGGTACCCCGCGCTCGCCGACGATCCGGGCGAAGTGCTCGTCGAGCCAACTCTGGACGCTCTCCGGCGACATCATGCAGCTGAGGCTAGGGGGCAAAGCCGTCGCCGTACTCGTTCGATCGGACAACCCCTCGCCGCCGAGATTGTCCGATCGGACAACCTCGCTATTTCCAGACCTGGGCGGCCACCCGCCGGAAGTTGCCGCCCAAGATGCCTCGCACGGTCTCCTCCGGGTAGCCGCGCTTGACGAGCTCGTGCTCGATCAGCAGCGTGACCTCCGGCTCGACGAACTCGATCACGCCCCAGCGGGTGTACTCCTCCGGGAAGAGATCGGGGTTGGCCTCCAGGTCCGCCTGCACGTCGTCGGCGTCGAAGGAGAAGTCGCTGCCGATGCCCACGTGCTCGGGCCCGACCAGTTCGACGGCGTAGTCGATGTGGGCGATGAAGGCGTCGAGGGTCGCGGTGTTGGGGCCCAGGAAGATGCCGACGCCGGGGATGCCGATGACGCCGCCGGTCGCGGCGCACTCGCGGGCCTGCTCGTCGGTGATGTTGCGGGCGTGGTCCCACAGCCCGCGCATCGCGGAATGGGAGTAGATCATCGGCTGCTCGGAGACCGCGGAGAGGTCGAGCCCGGTCCGGGTGCCGCAGTGCGAGCCGTCGACCAGCATGCCGACCTCGTTCATCCGCCTGACCAGGTCACGGCCGTACGCCGTCAGGCCGGTGTCGGTCTTGTCCAGGCAGCCGCCGCCGGCGGCGTTGCCGTTGTTGTAGCTGGGCAGCAGCGACTTCACACCGAGGTCGTAGAACGTCCCCACCATGTCCAGGTCGCCGGCGAGGGGGCCCGAGTCCTCCAGGTCGAACGCCACCACGATGCGGTCGCCGGAGACCGCGGCGTCGATCTCCCCGATGGTCGTCGCGATCTCCAGGGCGGGATGGGCCTCGATCGAGCGGGTGAAGTGGTCGATGTACGACAGCGAATCCTCGCGGGAGTGCGGCGCGTAGCCGACGTTGACGCATACGTACGCACCCCCCGGACGGCGGTACCGCAGGATGTCGCTGACGTCGGCGTCGAGGGTGAGGGGCAGGCAGGCGTGCTGCTCCCAGAAGGCGCGGCGGGCTGGAGTCATGGCCACATCCTGTCCCAGCCCGCCCGGCGACGCCCCCGGCGGGCGCGCGATCTCGTCCCAGACCGCGTGGCGATGCCCCCGGCGGGCGTGCGATCTCGTCCCAGACCGCCCGGCGAGGCCGCGCCCCGTCGATCCGGTCGTGGTCACGCGCGCTCCCGCGCGGCGCGCGGTAGCGTGCGAGTCAGGATCTTCGAGCGGCGCCGCCGCTGGCGGATCCTGACATGTCGGGCACGACGTCGGAGGTGATCACGGTGCATCCGGTCCCATGACGGCCCCATCCCGGGGCGTCACGGAGCCGAAAGGTGACCGTATGAGCAAGACCGACAAGACGCGGCCCTGGTGGGTCCGCATCGCCGACGCGCCGATGGTGACCTGTCGTGCCGTTCATGATCATCGGTTCGGGCCGTGCACCCTGCCGGACGAGATCACCGCCGCCACCGTGGACCTGGACAACCGTACGGGCGGCTGCCACTGGCGCGCCGGTATCTATTTCTGGGTCTGCTACGGCGGTGACGACGGTAGCCGCGAGTGGGCCTACTTCCGCAGGCAGGAGCGCCGCCGCGACCGCCGCCAGGCCCGCCGCGAACTGCGCGCCTACCGCGGCGAAGACTGACCGAGCCCGCGCGGGCACTCGAAGGTCCGGGGCTCTGTTCCACAGCCCCGGACCTCCGGTCGTCGTACGCGGTCCACGCACTCGTCGGGAAAGGCGGCCTTGGGTCAGAAGGCCTCGGTGTTGGTCCAGGCCCAGACGGCGCCGTTCGCCGGGTCGATGTCGAGGTAGTCGTCGCGGCCGTCGCCGTTGATGTCCGCGAAGTGGATCTGGCTGCCCGGCGCCGTCATGGTGCCGCCGCTGCCCGCGGGCACGCCGGCCGCGATCACGCCTTGGGGGTTCCACGCCCAGCCGCTGGGCGAGGAGGCGCTCGGGCCCGCGTTCTGCCAGCCGCGCACCGAGCTGTCGTCCTGCACGTCGAGGTAGTCCACCCGGCGGCTCGCCACCGTATCGCCCGGGTAGATGTAGAGCCTGGCCAGCCTGATGTGGCTCGCCGGGGAGCCCACGCCGGGAGCGATCGCGCCGATGGGGTTCCAGTCCCAGTTGTCGCTGGGGGAGCCGGGGTGGTATCCGGCGTTGAGCCAGGCGTTGACGGAGCCGTTGGAGGGACCCATCACCAGGTAGTCGGCCTTCTTGTCGCCGTCGACGTCGGCCAGTTGGACCTGGCCGCCGGGAGCGCCGACGCCGGGGGCGATCCTGCCGTGCGGATCCCAGGCCCAGCCGCTGGGCGAGGAGGCGGCGGGGCCGTGGTTGTACCACAGGGTCAGGGAGCCGGTCGTGGGGTTGACCACGACGTAGTCGTCGAAGCCGTCGCCGTCCACGTCCGCGAACCGGACCTCGCGGCCGGGGACTCCGACGCCGGGCGCGACCTGGCCCTTGTAGTACCACCAGTACTTGTCCGGGCCGCCGTTCACCCAGGCGTAGACCGCTCCGTTGGCGGCGAGGTACACGTAGTCGGCGCGGGGATCCCCGTCGATGTTGGCGAACAGCACCCGGCCGCGTTCCCCGTCGGCCACCCGCCCGAGCGGGTTCCAGTTCCAGTCGCCGGACCCGCCCGGCGGGCCCGCGTTCAACCACATGTCCAGCCGGCCGCTGACCTCGTCCATGACCAGGTAGTCCTCCCGGGCGTTGTTGTTCGGAGCGACCCGGCCATGCAGGTGGGCGAACAGGACGCTCGACCCCGGCACCCCGACGCCGGGGGCGATACGGCCCCTGGGGTCCCAGGCCCAGCCGCTGGGGGAGGACGCGCTCGGGCCGCCGTTCTGCCACAGGGTCACCGAGCCGTCGCCGGCGCCGACCACGAGGTAGTCGTCGCGGCCGTCGCCGGTGACGTCCGCGAACTGCACCCGCGCGCCGGGTACGCCGACCCCGGGGGCGACCTGGCCGGCCGGGTTCCAGGCCCAGCCACTCGGCGAGGAGGCGGACGGCCCGCCGTTGAGCCATGCCTGGATCCAGCCGGTATCGCCGACCACCAGGTAGTCGGATCGGCCGTCGCCGTTGATGTCGGCGAACACCACGCGTCCGTTGATCGCTACGCCGGGTCCGATCTGGCCGAGGTGGTTCCAGGTCGGTGATCCCGCGGGGTCGTTGCCGCCGTTGAGCCAGGCCGTCACTTCGAAGTATGTACTGAGCATGACGTAGTCGTCGCGGCCGTCGCCGTTGAGGTCGGCGAGGAACTTGGCGCTCCTGTCTCCATAGGGCTGGCCGCCGGGCTGGGGATCGGGATTGAGCTGGGCACCGAAGCCGCTGGCGATGTTGCCCTGCGCGAACCAGTTGGGGGCGCCCAGATCGCCGCCACCGCCGCCGCCACTCGGCGGCGGCTTCACCCATCCGGCTTCCTCGACCGCACGGATGCCGTCGTAGAAGACATGGCCCATCTTCCGGTAGCCGGTGTCGTTGGGGTGCAGGACGTCGACCAGGTCCCCGACCGTGACGGTGTCCATGTTCACCATCCACACGTGCTTGCCGGCGTTCTGCCGCTGGGCCACCACGTCGGGAATGGAGTGGTTGTAGGTGAAGATCCGGCCCTCGACGGCCGGGTCGCTGGAGGGCACCAGCTGGGAGACCAGCAGGGTCACATCGGGCGAGTCGCGGAAGATGCGGTCGATCAGGCTGCCCAGCCTGCCCGGAGCGCCCGCCGGGTCGACGTCGCGGTTCATGTCGTTGGTGCCGATGTGCAGCAGCACCACGTTCGGCTGGTAGGTGGCCAGCGCGTTGTCGGTGATCCGGTCGATGTCGCCGATCAGCCACCCGGGATGGCCCTCGTTGTCGTTGTCCGGGATCGGGCCCGAGTGCTGGGAGCCGACGAAGTTGACCGTGGTGCCGTTCTGGGCCTTCAGCTCCTCCCACAGCCGGCCGCGGTAGCCGGCCCCGTTGGAGCTGCCCTCCCCGAAGGTGATGGAGTCGCCGAGCGGCATGATCCGCAGGTCCTTCGGCTCCGCCGCCGCCCGCATGGCGCCGATGCCCACCGCGTAGTGGTCGGCCGAGGCTCCCGGCACGGTGCGCACCGGCAGGTCGGGGATGTTCTCCGAGGATAGGGCGTAGTCGTACTCGCCGCCGCCCTGGTGGGTCGCGGTGCCCGGGTTGTAGCGGTAAGACCGGGCCGGCGCGGCGAAGGAGCCGGGCTCCATGTTGAAATCGCCGATCATCGTCCACTGGCGTCCGCCCGCGGCGGCGGCGATCCGCTGGGCCATGTCGGCCGAGTCGTTGTTCCTTCCACCCAGGGCCAGCCCGTGGAAGGTGAAGTACCAGTTGTCGCCGAAGCGGACACCCAGCGCCGCGCGGCCGCCGGGGTTGGAGACGACCGTGACCTCGTCGGCGCCCCGCTGGGTGACCAGCGCGACGTTGTTGCGGCCGCCCACATAGGAACCACCGTTCGCGTCGGTCTGCAGGAAGTAGACCTCGTAGGACTCCTGCCCGAACCGCCACCGGTTGTGCTGCACGTAGCCGGCCCGGCCGGGCGCGTTGGGGTCGAAGACGATGTTGCCCACGAGGTCGCCGGGCGGTGCGCCGCCCACCTCCTGCAACGCGACGATCTCGGCGGACCGCGCGTAAGCCCCCACCGTCGTCGTCCACTTGCTGTCACTGCCGGACGACGAACCCTGCATGTTGTAGGTGATCAGCGGTGTGGAGCCCAGGGACGCCGCCACCGCCGCCGTGGCGCCGCCCACCACCACCGAAGCGGTGGACAGCAGAACCAGCACCACGGTGAGCGCTAATCGCCCGGTGATCGAGCCCGTCGCGGCACGGCGCGCGGGCGGGGAGGCCAAGAGAGGGGGCATGGTCGTGTCCTGCTTTCGATGGGGGTGAAAGAGGCTCGCCGGGGACGGCTTGGAGGCCGGCACGGTGAGCGTCAGCTCGAGCGCCCCGCCTTCGACGGCGTCCCGCTCCCGTCGCCGTCCGACCCGCACCCGGAACGGCGGCCGAGGCCAGGTCACCTGGTGGGGCATCGCCGCCGTCTCCTCCAGTCGGCCTTCGGGCGCCGGGTGCACCGCCGAGGTCGTACGGTGCCGCACTGGTGAGCGAACGGCGACCTGATCATGAATGGTAGGAACTCCGCTGACATCGGCGCATCACCCGCACGGAGACAGCCTGTGTAGCTCTCATGGGGGATGCGCCGCTCTCCCGCGGACCGCGCGACCGCAGCGGGTCGGCCGTGCGCCGCGCCGGCCGGATCCGCCGGTCCTGTGCCGGGAGGCGCTCCTCCTCCGCCCGGGCGCGGTCAGGGTGGTCGCGGGGCCCCGATGCCGGTCCGACTACCCTCGTGGGCGTGGAACCGCTGCTCGACACGGTGCTCTCCGCGCACCGTGCGTACCTCCTAGGCTGGGACATCGGCATGCCGGGGAGTCCTGACCTGCTGACCTACCGGAGCGAGGTGCCGCACGCGCCCCTCAACGGCGTGCTGCGCGCGCGTGGACGCGCTCCGCGGGATGCTCTCGCCGAAGCCCGCGACCGCCTCGAGGGCGTTCCTCGGATCTGGTGGGCCGGGCCGGACAGCGACGAAGGCATGGGTGACGCCCTGGTGTCCCTCGGCGCGGTTGAGGTGGCCTGTATGCCGATCATGACGGTGACGATCGACCGGGGGGCCATCGCGCCCCCGCCGGCCGGGCTGCGCATCGCGGAGACCCACGACCTGCCGGAATTCGTGGCGGCCTACGCCAGGGTCTCGGGAATCCGCCCGGACGGCATCGCCGCCGCCGTGGACCGGGAGAAGGCGTTCTCCGGAGAAGGCTCGGTGATCAGACTGGCCGGCCGCCTCGACGACGGCCGGATCGCCGGCACCGCCGTCGCCTGGCTGAGCCACGGTCTGCTCACCTTGTACTTCGTCGGCACCCAGCCCGAGCACCGCCGACGCGGCATCGGAACCGCCATGAGCGGAGCCGCGCTCGCCCTGGCGCGCGAGCGGGGCATACGAACGGCCGCCCTCGTCTCGAGCGCCGCAGGAGAACCGATCTACCGCCACATGGGCTTCCGCACCTTGGACACCTTCCAACTGCTGTCTTTCTGACCTCGCCCCTGAGTCGGCTGCCCGCGTCCATGGATGCGTCCTCATGGACGTTGGTGGCCGGGCGGGAAGTGCCTTGGCGGCCGTGGGGGAGGGAGTCGGCGACTCGCGATCTCGGGGGAGTGTCTGGTGTTGGGCCGGGGCCGAGGGGGTGTCGCGGGCGGCTTGCTTCACCTAGCGTTCTGCTTCGGATGCGAGGGTGATGCCGCGCGCGCGGCGCCGGAACGGCAAGGAGGGCGATCGGTGTGACCGGTTCCGGTACGGACCTCAGCCTGGGGCGGACACCCGCGTGGCGGTACGCCGTCGGGATGTTCGGCACCTCGATCCCGATCAGCATGATCAAGGGGTCGATGATCCTCTACTACGTCGACATCCTGGGGCTGGACGTCCGCGCCTACGGCGTGGTCATGGTGGTCTACGCGGTCATCGACGCCTTCGACAACCCGCTGCTCGGTCACCTGTCGGACCGTACGCGAAGCCGGTTCGGCCGGCGCCGGCCGTGGTTGCTCGTCGGCGCGCCGATGCTCGCGGCGTGCATGATCGCGTTCTTCTCCGCGCCGGCCTCTCTGCGAGGGGCCGGTCTCGTGCTCTGGTTCGCGGTGTTCGCGATCTTGTGTGAGGCCTTCGACTCGATGCTCAACGCGAACTACGGCGCGCTGCTGCCCGAGTTGTACCCCCAGGAGCGCGATCGCGCCGTCGCCAACTCCCTGCGCCAGGGTTTCCAGCTCCTGGCTCTGGTGATCTCGCTCGCGGTCACCCCGGTGCTCACCACCCAGGTGTTCGGCACCGAGGACTCCACCGAGGGGTTCCAGACCACGGCGGTCATCTACGGCGTGGTGGCGCTCGCCGTGATCGTGTTCATGGCGCTCGGCGCGCGGGAGAATCCGCGCTACTCCACGCGCGAGCGGCCGCTGCTGCTGCGGAGCCTGTGGTCGATCGTGCGCGACCCGATGTTCTGGACGGTCGGGCTCACCGGCGCCTGCTACGGGATCGCCATGGCCCTGGTCCTGTCGGGCGTCCAGTTGTACGTGCGGTACTCACTCGGGCTCCCGGTCGGCTACGCCCTGTTCCTCCAGGGGGCCGTCATCCTGGTCTCGGCGGGGGGCCTCGCGGTATGGACGCGCGTCGTGGCACGCCGCGGCGCCCTGTGGACCTGGCGGCTCGCCTTCGCCGTCCTCGCCGCCGGCTTCGCGGCGCTGTTCTTCGCCACCGGCCTGCTCACGGCGATCGCCGCGGGCGTGCTCGTCGGGGCCGGGTGGTCGGGGATGCTCGCCACCAACGACCTCATCGTCGCGCGCGTGCTGGACGCCGACGCCGGACGCAACGGGCAGCATCGCGAGGGGCTGTTCCTGTCCGCGTTCGGCTTCTTCACCCGGCTCAACGGGATCGTGACCGGACTGGCGCTCACGTCGCTGGGAGTGTTCTTCGGCTACAACTCCGGCGATGATCCCGGCACCAGCACCGGGATGGCGTTCCGGGTGTACCTGTGCGTGTACCCGTTCGCGCTCACCGCGGCCGGCGCGGTCGCGGCGCGGTTCATCTCGGTGCCGATCGAGCCGCCGCCCACGGCGGCCGCCGGTCCGGTGGACGAGTCCGCCGCGGAGGGGACCCGATGACCCGCCGCGTCGTGATCACGGCGGACGACCTCGGCCGTGAGCCCGGGACCACGGAGGTCGTCGCCGCGCTGCTGGCCGAGGGGCATGTCAGCGCGACGACGCTCATCTGTTGCTCGCCCGCCGCCGAACGGGCGGCGAGCGAGGCCCGCCGGCTCGGCGTCGTGCCGCGGGTGCACGTGACGCTCACCAGCGAGCGGGGGGTCCCGCGCTGGCGGCCGCTCGCCGGCGCGGCCAGCCTGGCCGACGCGGACGGGACGCTGAGTGACGACCCGTTCGTGCTCGGGTCTCGCGGCGAGGCCGGCGACGTCATCGCGGAGGCGGACGCGCAGCTGCGGTGGATGCGCGAGCGGGGCCTGCCGCCCGAAGGGGCCGACTCCCACGCCGGCACCCTCTACGGCCTGCACGGCCGGTCGTGGCTGGCCGAGACGCTGGAGTGGTGCGCGCGCCACGGCCTGGCCTTCCGGCTGCCCCGCGACCCGGAGCCGTACGTCGGCGGGCCGCTCCCGCCGCCGCTCGCGGCCGAGCACGAGCGCGCCGTCGCCCTGGCCGACGCGCTCGGCGTGTCCATCCCGCACACGATCGCGACCAACCGGCGCACGGCACACGAACTCGGTTCCTACGAGCGGCTCCGGGACGACTACCTCCGCCGGCTCGCGGCCCTCCCTGAGGGCACGAGCGAGTTGTTCCTGCATCCGTCCCGGCAGGACGCGGTCGCGGGACCGGACGGCATCGTGCGGGCCTGGGAGGCGCGGCTGCTGCGCGACCCGGTGTGGCACGACGCCATCGACGGCGAGGGCGTCGAGGTCGCCGGGAACTGGTGGACCTGACCCGGAGGCCTCCCCGCTTGACGATGGACGAAGCCCGGCCCGGGAGTGCGCTCCGGGCCGGGCTGTCGCGCGCGAGCCGTCACCGGCCGCCGGCGGCACCCTCGTAGGATGCCGCCGGCGGGGGAGCGGCACGTCGGTCCGATGCCGTCAGGCCCGGGCCCACTTCTGGCTGTTCTGGCCGTTGCAGGATCTGATCTGGGCCTTGGTGCCGTTGGCGGTGCCGGAGCCGGAGACGTCCAGGCACTTGTTCGCGCCGACGGCGGTGATGGTGCCGTCGGAGTTGAGGCGCCACTTCTGGTTGTTCTGCCCGTTGCAGTCCCAGATGATCACACTGGTCCCGTCGGCGGTGCCGGCGCCGTTGACGTCCAGGCACTTGTTGCCGTAGACCCGCAGCTCACCGGCGCTGGTGGAGGCCCAGTTCTGGTTGGCGCCGCCGTTGCAGTCCCAGATCTGCGCCTGCGCGCCGTTGGCCTGGGAGGCGCCGTTGACGTCCAGGCACCGGCCCGACGCCGCACCCTTGAGCGCGCCCGTCGCCGGCGGGTTGCCCGTGGGGGTGACCGTGGGGGTCGGCGTCGGCGTGGGGTTGGTGCCGCTTCCGAACTGGGTGAAGAAGTTCCACACCACGGGCCGGGTCCAGGAGTTCTCGCCGGGCTCGTAGTCGCCGGACTTGCCGTCCACGGGGTTGGGCGTGTGACCGGCGTCGAACGCCGCCCACGCGACCGGATACCCGGCCCGGCACCCCGAGTAGTACGTGACGATGTGCGTCAGGCTGCCCTGCGCCGGCTCGGGCGGGTTCTGCGCCGTGCAGCCGTTGTTCCTGACGAACCTGTCGCGCAGCGACCGGCCGTTGGAGATGTTGAGCACCGGGTCCCGCAGGCCGTGCAGCCCGATGTAGGCGATGGGCTCGGTGCCGCCGCTGCACCCGCTGAGCTGGCCGCCGGAGTACACCGCCACCGCGCGGAAGACCGTCGCCCGGTTGCAGGCGAGCGAGTAGCTCATGCCGCCGCCGTAGCTGAAGCCCATGGCGAAGCGCTGGGAGGTGTCGACGCACAGGTCCGACTCGATGCGCCGGATCATGTCGTCGACGAAGGTGGTGTCCTCGCCACCGGAATTGGCCCAGCCATTGTTGATGCCCTGGGGCGCGACGAAGATGGCGGTGTTGTTCGACAGCGCCCTGGTCCCGTAGTACGACCAGGGATAGCCGCTGGTTCCGCCCGAGTCGACGTCATTGGCGGTTCCGCCGTTCCAGTGGAACCCGAAGACCAGCCGGTAGGGATTGTTGTTGTTGTAGTTGTCGGGAATCCGCAGGATGAAGCTGCGGTTCTTCCCGCTGGAGGTGATCGACTGGCTGCCGCTTCTCAGCGTCGGAGTCTTTCCGCATCCCGCGGTGGCGGCGAGAGCGCTCTGTCCTGTGGCCGGTGTGGAGGCGCTGTCACCCAGCGCCATCTGCGCCGACGTGGTCAGGACGAGCAGTGCCGCGGCCGCGAAGGCGGTGAGGAGTGACCGTTTCCTCGACATCACGCGAATTCCTTTGCCGTTGTCATGATGGCACACGGAACAGGGGAAGTGATTTCCTCCACCTTTCCGGTGGTGGGGGCGCCGGCCGATCGGAGTTCGTCTCCGACCCGGTGAATACCGAATCGACGCCGCGCGCCGTGTCCTGCCGGCCGAAAAACGACCGGCCCGGCGACGCATAAGACCTCTCACCAGGTTCTGAGGTGTCCTGCTCACCAACGCCGCGCGATCGCTTCTCCCTTCTTTCCGGTGGCCGGAGGCGACGGTGCAGCGGAGCAAATATGACCGTGACGACGCCTGTCAAGGACGGGCCCTTCCGGCGTCGCGGGCCCTCGCGGGGTAATGGCCCGCTGCACGTGCACGTGGCCAGGGCGAGCGACCCCGGCCACCGCCGGCGCCTCGGCATGAAACTTTCACCGTCCGGCGTCGAATCGGTTCGGCGTCGACCGTCCGCGCCGACGACGCCGTGCGCGCCAGGACACTTCTCCTCCCGGTCTCAGGAAAGAATTCCGGGAGATCGGTTCATGAGTATGAAACATTCGGCTTTCATCGCGCGGAGACGGCAACGTCGTCGGCGCGACAGGACGGAAATTTCCGCTGATCAGCGGAGTGGTGCCGCCCACAATGGCCGGTGGCCGAAGTGAACGTGTGGAAATAAGCGGTCTTAAGGTCTTGACGAGTCTCGCCGTGCGGACCGTAATTGGTGCCCAAGCACGGAGAGGAGCGCCCGTGACCGGGTTCCCAGGTCGTGTCGTCTCGCGCCGGCGCCGCGACACCGCGAGCAGAGCGACAGGATGGTGGCGGCTTCTCGTCGCGGTCGCGATGGCGCTCGGCACGGCCGTGGTCCTGCCGCGGCCCGCGGACGCCGCGACGATCGACACCACGGCGTACTACCAGGTGGTGTCGCGGTCCAGCGGCAAGGCGCTCGCGGTACAGGACGGCTCGACCGCCGACCAGGCCCAGATCGTGCAGTACACCACAGGGGCCGCGACCAGCCAGCAGTGGCAGTTCGTCGACTCCGGCGGCGGCTACTACCGGCTGCGGGCCCGTCACAGCGGCAAGGTCGTCGACGTCGCGGCCCGCTCGACCGCCGACGGGGCGAAGGTCGTGCAGTACACCGACAACAACGGCGCCAACCAGCAGTTCAAGCCGGTCGACACCGATTCCGGCTACCTCAAGCTCGTCAACCGCAACAGCGGCAAGGTGCTGGACGTCTACGGCCGGTCCACCGCCGAGGGCGCGGTGATCTCCCAGTACACCGACAACAACGGCGCCAACCAGCAGTGGCGCCTGGTGCGCGTCGACGCCGCCCCCGCGCACAACCCCGCGTTGCCCGGCTACAACGCCGACCCGCAGGTGCGCTACCTCGCCGGGCAGTACTGGATCTACCCCACGAGCGACGGCTACGCCGACTGGGGCTCCACGAAGTTCACGGCGTACTCCTCTCCCGACCTGGTGAACTGGACCGACCACGGCGTGGTGCTGGACCTGGCGAATGTGAGCTGGTGCCACGCCAGGGCGTGGGCGCCCACCATCGCCTACCGCGACGGCACGTACTGGCTGTACTTCAGCGCCTGTCAGCAGATCGGCGTGGCCAGGTCCACGAGCCCGTCGGGGCCGTTCACCGACGCGCTCGGCCGCCCGCTGGTCAGCACCGGTCAGTACGGCGAGCAGGAGATCGACCCGGACGTCTTCGTCGACGACGACGGGACCGCTTACCTGTACTTCGGCTCGGGCAACGCCGAGGTGGCCAGGCTGAGCGCGAGCATGACGGCGTTCGCGACCGCTCCCGCGCGGATCACTCCGGCGAGCTTCCGCGAGGCGTCCAACGTGTTCAAGCGCAACGGCACCTACTACCTCATGTACTCGGAGAACGACACCCGCAGCGAGGACTACCGCGTCGACTACGCCACCTCGGCGTCCCCGCTGGGTCCCTTCACCAAGGCGGCCGGCAGCCCCGTGCTGTCCAAGGACACCGGCGCGGGCATCCTCGGCACAGGCCACAGTTCGGTGGTCAAGGTCCCCGGCCGTGACGAGTGGTACATCGCCTACCACCGCTTCCGCATCCCCGGCGGCGACGGCACCCACCGGGAGGTGTGCATCGACACGATGACCTTCGCCTCCGACGGCTCCATCAACAGGATCCGCCCCACCCTCACCGGGATCGCCCCGGTCACTCCGTGAGTTTCCGCCATCCGTCGTGCGGAGAGGCGCGTCAGGACGGCTGGACGGTGTCCGTCTGAGCCTCGGGGCCGCTGATCGTCCAGCCGGGTGCGTGGGACACCAGGTGCAGGTCGTCATCGCTGATCGCCTGCCCGCAGGTGCGGCACACCATGGCCGGCCGGATGCGGTGCCCGTGGTGCTCCAGAACCATGGGCGGGTCATCGGCCGCCCAGCGGTCACCCCAGGTCATGAGGCCGACGAGCACGGGGAGAAGCTCTCTGCCCGCCTCGGTGAGGTGGTACTCGAACCGGGTGGCCTGGTATTCCCGCTTCTCGAGGATGCCGTCGGCGACCAGCGACTTGAGCCGGACGGCCGGCCGGTCACGTGGCGCCCCGGTGTTGCGGGCGATCTGGCTGAACCGCCGATTGCCGAAAAGGATCTCTCGCATGGCCGGTAACGACCAGCGGTCGCCGGCCACCTGAAGCGTGGCCGCCATCGAACAGGGTCTTCCTGGCACCACCGGGGACTCGGCCATGATCGAGGCTACCAAGCCACGGTTTGCTATTCAAACCGTCGAGCGATAGCGTGACGCCACGGTCTGGAAATCAAACCGTTTGGACCGTGATCACCGCTCGCGCATCGTCGCGGCGATACCCCGCCTGTCCATGGGCGCCGGGCCCGGAGACGTCACCGACCTGATCGCGGACACCCCTCGCCACGGCTGACAGGCGGTGAAACATCGGTGCGACCAATGAGGAGGAAGTGGAATGCCGGAGAAGACGATCCTGGTGACCGGGGCGGGAAACGCCGGATCGGTGGGGAGGAAGGTCGTCGAGCGCCTGCGAGGCCGCGGACTGCCGACCCGTGCGCTGGTCAGGCAGGACGACGAACGCGCCGAGACCCTCCGCGCGACAGGAGCCGAAGTGGTCGTCGGCGACCTCACCCGGCCGGCGGACGTCGCCCGTTCCCTTGAGGGGTGCCACCGGATCTACTTCGGGATGAGCGTGTCGAGCTCCTACCTGGAGGCCACGACGGCGGTCGCCGCCGCCGCACGCGAGCACGGGGCCCTGGAGGCCTTCGTCAACATCTCGCAGATGACCGTCTCGCAGATGACGATCACGAGTGAATCGGAGTCACGCCAGCAGCGCCTCCACCTGCTGAGCGAGCTGATCCTCTCGTGGTCGGGCCTTCCCGTCGTCCAGGTCAGGCCCACCATCTTCATGGAGAATCCGCTGTTCCGGTTCGCGGTCCACTCCACAGCGGACGGGATCGCCATCCGGTTGCCGTTCGGCTCCGGGCGCACATCGCCGGTCGCCACGGACGACGTCGCCGACGTGGTGTCCGCCGTTCTCGCCGAGCCCGGCCCGCACCTGGGCCGGGTGTACGAACTCACCGGACCCGTCTCCAGGACCATGGACGGCGTCGCGGAGGAGTTCGCCAAGGTGGTGGGCCGGCCCGTCACCTACGTCGACACGCCTTTCGGCGAGTGGGCCGAAGGTCTGGCGGCGGCGAGGCTGCCGGAACATCTCTTCGAGCACATCGCGACCATGACGAGGCTGCATCGCGAGAACCGCTATGACCGGGTCTCCACCGATATCGAGACCATCCTCGGCAGGCCACCTCTTGACGTCCGGGACTTCGCCGAGAACAACCGCACGATCTTCCCGTAGTTCATCTCCGCCGATCCCGCGCCTGCCGTCCCTGGGAGATCCTCCCGGCCCCCGGCGCGGGCCGGCGTCACTCCGACGTCCTCGCAGTCGGATCCTCGCGTTTTCGTTCGTTCCCAAGCCATGCCGCGCATGGTGTTCGTCCAGTTCGATGCTCGAACTGCAGAAGCTGAGGAGATCGTCATGTCATCATCCGTTCCACGGCCGGGCAAGGCCGGGCCCGTGGTCACCCAGCACCGCACCTGGATCCCCCTCGTCGTCACCGGGCTCATCATCGGCGCCGCGTTCATCGCGGTCTATGTCGGCCTCCAGCGATCACCCACGCCCCACGGGCTTCCCGTGGCCGCGGTCGGCGGGCGGCTGGTGAGCGCGGCACAGGCCAAGCTGGGTGACTCGCTGAAGGTCACACAGGTTTCCAGCATCGACGAGGGCGCCGCCCTGGTGCGAAACGGCGACGCGGTCGCCGTGGTGGGCGCGACCTCCCCGACCACGCTGCGGTTGGAGTACGCCGGCGCGAGCGGGCTCAGTGAGAGCGGGGCGGCCCGGCAGGTCGTCACCGGTCTCGCCCGGGCGGCCGGACTCACCGTTCAGGAGACCGACATCGTCCCTCTTGCCGCCTATGACTCGCGCGGGCTGTCCGCCTTCTACGTGGTCTTCGGGGTGACGCTCTCGTCGTTCGTCCTGGCCCAGGGTCTCACCGGTGCCGTCGCGACCGTTCGCCTCCGTCACAGGCTCTCCGCGATGGCCGGCTTCGCGGTGGCGATCGGTGTCGTGGCGGCCACGATCGCGGGCCCCATCTGCGGCTCGCTGACGCCGTCGTTCCCGCTCCTGGCCGCTTCTCTCATCCTGCTGTCGGCCGCGAGCGCGTTCGCGACCAAGGCGCTCGGGGCCTGGCTGGGCCCGGCCGGAATCGGCCTGGCCGTCCTCACCCTCACGACGATCGGCAACGCGACCAGCGGAGCGACCATCGGGTTCGACCTGCTGCCCGGATGGGCCCAGGCGGTCTCCGCGAAGCTGCCCCCCGGCGCGGCCGTGCGGGCCATCAACGACTTCGGCTACTTCGGCGGATCGCACGCGGGGTCCGCGCTCGCCGTCCTCGCACTCTGGTTCGCCGCGGGCCTCGGCCTGGTGCTCCTGCGGCAGTGGACGACCGTCCGCCGCGTGAGAGTGAGCACCGTCGCGGCCGAGCCCCTGGTGACGGCCGGATGAGCGAGAAGGAACCGATGCGCTCGTCGGTCGCCAGAGCGTCAGGGGGTGGCTACGCCGATCTTGGGGGCGATGATGGGGGCGAGGCGGGCGGCGACCTTGAGGTGGCCGGCGTCGTTGGGGTGGCCGTCGCCGTCGGCGTAGTCGGTGCCGGTCGTCAGCCAGCCCTCTGTGGGGATGTAGTAGACGTTGGCGTCGCCGGAGTTGTTGAGCGCGGTCACGGCGGCCCTGGTCTCGGTGACGTACCGCTTTTTGAAGGTCTCCATGGCGAACAGCGCGGCGGCGGGGTACTTGGCGCGGATGTTCCGCAGGAAAGTCGTGTACGCGGCCTGGAAGGCGGCGTTGGTGACGTGGTGCCCGATGTCGTTGGTGCCCAGGTTGATCACGACGGCGTTGGCCTGGTACCGGCTGAAGTCCCACGCGGTCGTGCCGGTGCTGCCGAGGTCGAAGAACTGGGAGCCGAGCCCGACGCAGCCCTCCTGGGCGACCAGGCAGTAGCCGGAGCGGGCGATCTGGGTGTGCCGGACGCCGAGGCGTTCGCCCAGGACCCAGCCGTAGGCGCTGACGGCGAGCTTGGAGGACAGGTAGCCCGCGGTGATGGAGTCGCCGACGAACTCCACCAGCTTGCCCGGCGGTGCCGGGGTGTTCACGGTGGAGGCGCCGCTGTCCAGGACGAGTCCCTGGAAGACGACGTCTCCGGAGCGGTAGGACACCCAGAGGGTGTGCGTGCCCGCCCGCAGGGGCGTCGGGGTCAGGTTGACGGTGCCGGAGACGCCCGCGTAGAAGACATCGGCGCCGCCGTCGATGCTCACGTAGATGTTGACCGCGGACCGCTGCTTGATCTTGACGGTGGTGCCGGTGAAGGACGTCCGGATGTAGGCGCCGGCCCACTGGGGGACGTGGGCCGAGTCCCAGCGCCCGACGTAGGTGATGTTGGGGTCGCCCGGCTGGCCGTCACCGGTGACCACTCCTGAGGGCGTGGGCGACGGGCTGGGTGACGGGCTGGGCGACGGGGTCGGGGTCGGGGTCGGGGTCGCCGGAGGGGTCGGGGTCGCGGAAGGGGTGGGGGTCGGCGTCGGGGTCGCCGGGGCGCCGGTGCAGGTCACACCGTTCAGGGCGAAGGACTGCGGGACCGGGTTGGCCGTGTTGTTCCACGAGCCGTTGAAGCCGAACGCGACGCTCGCCCCGGTGGCCAGCGCCGCGTTGTATCCCGCGTCGGCCGCCCTGACCTGGGCGCCGGACTGGGTGAGCGTGGTGTTCCACGACTGGGTGACGGTCTGCCCGGCGGTGAAGGCCCAGGTGAGCGTCCACCCGCTGATCGGGTCACCCAGGTTGGTGACGGTGACCGAGGCGCCGAAGCCGCCCGACCACTGGTCGCTCACCGCGTACGCGACGCGGCATCCGGTGGCCGCCGACGCCGTGGGCGCGCCCCCGAACAGAGCCGACAGGACCGCCGCGACGGTGAGGAGGGTCGTCACCGGACGGATGAAGCGCTCGCGCGAGGTGGGCATCACGGCTCCTGACGGGGATGGTCCTGCCGTCGCAGCATCGGAACCTCGCCGTGGCCTGTCAACGCCGCCCGCCCGCGCGGACGCGGAACGCGGAGGTAGAGCGCCCGGCCCGCGGGGGCCGAGATGAAAGCTTCACGAGGCTCCTTCGCCCCGGCTCGCCGCGCCCGGCCCGCGCATCACGCCGTCGGGCCGCCCGGCGGCGGACGGCCGGGGGGACGGCCGGGGGGACGGCCGGGGCGGGCGTTCAGCGTGTCGACTCGCGGATCACCAGCTCGAAGGGGGCGACGTACTGGCCGGTCGGGCGGAGGGGGGAGCGGATGCGCTGAGCCAGCAGCTCGACGGCCCGCTCGGCCATCCACCGGTGGTCGGGTGCCACGGTGGACAGCGACGGCACGGCGAACCGGGATTCGGGGATGTCGTCGAACCCGATGAGGCGCACGTCGCCGGGGACCCGCAGACCGCGGTCGGCCAGGCCGCGCAGGACGCCGAGGGCGACGGTGTCGGTCACCGCGACCACCCCGTCGATCGCCCGGCCGGAGCCGGCCAGGCGATGGGCCGCGTCGCGGCCGGCTTCCATGCTCGCGTCCTCCAACGGGAAGACCAGGGGCGGGTGGACGTCCAGGCCCCGTTCGGCGAGCGCGGCGCGATAGCCGCGGTAGCGGCGCGTCGCCATGTTCACGGCGTTCCCACCGTGCCCGGCGTTCCCGGTGTTCACGGCGTTCAGGTCGTTCTGGCCGTTCTGGCCGTTCACCTCGTCTACGGCGTCCACGGCGTCCAGGTCGTTCCGGCCGTTCAGGTCGTTCACGTCGTCCAGGACGCTGCCGGTGACTAGGGCGATGCGGCGGCATCCCTGGTCGGCCAGGTGGGCGGTCGCGGCCTTCGTGCCTTCCTCGTTGGGCATGGCGACATGGTCGAAGCGGCCGCCGAAGTCCTGCTCGCCGAGCATGACCAGGGGGTAGCCGGCGTCGGCCAGTTGCCGGTCCACGCGGCCGAGCGCGACCGCGCTGAGGATCAGGCCGTCGAAGTGCAGGGTGCGGGAATGGGCTATCGCGTCGGCCTCTCCGGCCGCCGCCGCGCCGGTCTGTTCGATCGACACGTGGAACCCCCGCCGCCTGGCCGCGCCGATCACGTGGGCGGCCAGGTGGCCGAAGTAGGGGAGCCCGATCTCGGGGACGGCCAGGCCGATGACGCCGGTCCGCCCGGACCGGAGGGTGCGGGCGGAGACGTTGACGCGGTAGCCCGACCGGTGGATGGCCTCCAGCACCCGCTCACGGACCGGATCGCTGACTCCGTCACGGTTGTTGACCACGTTGGAGACGGTCATCTTCGACACCCCGGCCAGCCGGGCGACGTCTTCCATGGTCACCATGCCGTGCCCCGCGTTCTGCCGGTGAGGGTGGACTCCGGCTGCCGTGCTCGGTCGAGGCCGTCGTCGAGGGTCGGCGGCGGGGCCTCAGTTTATCGCGGATCGTCCTTCGGCTCCGAGCGCCGTGAGGGCGGGGGAGGGCCGGCGGCGGCGCGCCCGCGGCCGGTCACGCCGTCCGTCCCTCCACCGTGACGAAGGAATGGGCCGGCAGGTGCACGCGCAGCCCGGACGCCGTGGCGGTGACCCGCTCGTGGACGCGCGGTGCGATGGTGCCCGGCGCCTCGGGGGTGTTGTGGTCCTGCGGCCTGCCGGAGGTCAGGATGCGGGAGGAGACCTCGGTCAGCGCGCCGCCGCGCAGGTCGAGTTCGACGTCGGCCGTCTCGGCCGTGTCCAGGTTGGACAGCGAGATGAGCACCCGGCCGTCCTTGCGGCTGGCCGACATCGAGACGGTCGCGAGCGGCGCCGAGTCGACCTCGCGGACGGGGACTCCGCCCGGGAGGTCGACCCGCAGCGAGGCGGCGTCCTGGTGGCCCTTGTTCATCTCGAACACGTGGTAGGTGGGCGTCAGGACGAGCGCGCCGGAGTCGGGGTCGGTGAGGATCATGGCCTGGAGCACGTTCACGGTCTGGGCGATGTTGGCCATCACCAGGCGGTCGGCGTGCCGGTGGAAGATGTCGAAGTGCACGCTCGCGACCAGCGCGTCGCGGAGGGTGTTCTGCTGGTACAGGAAGCCGGGGTTGGTGCCCGGCTCGACGTTCCACCAGGTGCCCCACTCGTCCAGCGCCAGGCCCACGTTCTTGCCGGGGTCGTAGCAGTCCATGATGGAGGAGTGGCGGGCGATGAGCTCCTCGACGTGCGCCGCCTTGACCATGGTGCGGTAGTGGTCGTCGGCGTCGAACACCGTGGCGTCGCCCTTGTCCTCCCAGGTGCCGGGGATCGTGTAGTAGTGCAGTGACAGCGCCTGCATGAAGGCGGCGGGGCGGTAGGCGCAGCCCAGGTCGCCGAGCTGCTTCATCAGCGTCTCGGTCCAGGTGTAGTCGTCGGAATTCGCGCCCGCGGCGATGCGGTACAGCTTGTTGTCGCCGTGGTCGCGGCAGTAGGTGCCGAACCGGCGGGCTTCGGCCGCGTACTGCTCGGCCGACATGTGCCCGCCGCAGCCCCATGCCTCGTTGCCCAGCCCCCAGAAGCGCACCCGCCAGGGTTCCTCACGGCCGTTGGCCTTGCGGAGGCGCACCATCGGCGAGTCGCCTTCGCGGGTGATGTACTCCACCCAGTCGCTCATCTCCCTGACCGTGCCCGAGCCGACGTTGCCGCTGATGTACGGCTCGGCGCCCAGCAGTTCGCACAGCGCCATGAACTCGTGCGTCCCGAAGTGGTTGTTCTCCTCGACGTTGCCCCAGTGGGTGTTGACCATCGCCGGACGCCGGTCCTTGGGGCCGACGCCGTCCATCCAGTGGTACTCGTCGGCGAAGCAGCCGCCCGGCCAGCGCAGGTTCGGGATGTTCAGGGCGCGCAGCGCCTCCACCACGTCCAGGCGGATGCCGCCCTCGTTGGGGATGTCGCTGTCCTCGCCCACGTAGAAGCCGCCGTAGACGCAGCGGCCCAGGTGCTCGGCGAAGTGCCCGTACAGGTGCCGGTTGATCACCGGACCGGGGACGTCGAGGTTGATGATGGCGGTCACGACCTGGTCGGTCATCGATGGGCACCCTTGCGCTTGGGGGAGGTCGGGTGGAGGCCGCGGATAGGACGGTTCCCGCTCGGCGCGGCCGGTGGGAGAGGCGGTGAGGCGTACCTCACTTTACCGATCCATGGATCGGTAAAGTGAGGCAACAGTATCGAGCCGTCTCGCGGTGTCAAGACCCCGGCCGGCGCGGTCCCGGCAGAGGCGGCCGGCGCCCGGATCAGGACGACGGGGCGGGGCCCGTCGAGTCGCGGACGCTGAGAGTGGTCGCCAGCTGGAGGTGCCGGGAGGCGGGCTGGACGCCGTCGGCCATGGCCAGGACGGTCTCGACGGCCATCCGGCCCATGCCGACGAGGGGCTGCCGGACGGAGGTGAGCCGGGGCGTGATCCACTGGGTCTGCGGCGTGTCGTCGAACCCGGTGACCGAGAGCTCGCCCGGGACGGTGACGCGCAGCTCCTTGGCGGCGGCGAGGATCCCGACGGCGATCTCGTCGTTGCCCGCGACGACCGCGGTCGGCCGCTCGCCGAGCGAGAGGACCTCGCGGCCGTGCCGGAATCCCGCCTCGACGGAGAACGCCTCGTGGCGGATCAGCGCGCGGTCCGGCGTGATGCCGGCCGAGTCGAGCGCGGCCTGGTATCCGTGGAAGCGTTCCACCGAGGGGGCGGAGCCGGGCGGGCCGCCGATCCAGGCGATCCTGCGGTGGCCGAGCCTGATGACGTGCTCGGTCGCCGAGCGGCCGCCCGCCCAGTTGGTGGAGCCGATGCTGACGACCCGGGATTCGGTGGTGTCGATCGGGTCGATCGCGACGACCGGCATCTCCAGGTCCTCCGCGGCGACGAGCACCGAGCCGGGCACGGCGATGGCGAGCGCGATGATACCGGCGACGCCGGAGGCCTTCTGCTCCGCCATCCAGGTGCGGGCCGCCGCACGGCTCGTGCTGATCGGCTTGTGGGCCGGCAGGCGGAGCAGGAGCTCGGCCTGGGCGGAGGTCGCCGCCAGCAGGATCCCCTGGAGCACCGTCCCGGCATAGCGGGACTCCACGATGTCCAGCATGGTGACCAGGGCCCGGTCGCGTGTCCGCTCGTGCCGCGCCGCCGTCGGCATGTAACCGATCTCGGCCATCACGCCGAGGACGAGCTCGCGCGTTTTCGCCCCCACGTCGGTGCGGCCGTTGAGGACCTTCGAGGCGGTCCCCGGCGAGACGCCGGCCAATCGGGCGACATCCGCCAAGGTGGCTCGCTCGGAACGGCCTCGCCGTGGCATCGCGGCTCCCTTCGGTCTACGAAACTGTTTCGAATCTACCATGGATCAGCTCTCCGTAGCTGCCACGTGTTTTCTCACCTTTGACCGTTGACAGGCGTTAGGCGCCAACCTACTGTCCTACCAACACCGAACAAGTTGCGAAATCTTTTCGGAACGTCTCCAGAACGAGAGGAGAGGCCGATGCGGCTCTCCCAGAAGGTCGGGCTGCTCTCCGCGGTCCTCGTGCCGATGGTCGCGCTGGCCGCGTGCTCAGGCGGCGCGGGTGGCACGGGCGGCGCCGGCGGCGCGGACGGTGGCGGCGCCGCCGGCGGTGAACAGGTGAACCTCACGGTCTGGAGCTGGGACGGCACGGTCGAGCAGGCTGTCCCCGGCTTCCAGGCCGCGAACCCGAACATCAAGGTCAAGGTCGTCAACGCGGGCTCGTCCACGGACGAGTACAAGGCGCTCGACAACGCCATCCAGGCCAATTCCGGCGTACCCGACCTCGCGATGTTCGAGTACTTCGCGGTGCCCTACTTCGCCATCCCCGGCAAGCTGGCCGACCTCGCCGAGTTCGGCGTCGCGAACTTCCAGAAGGACTACGTCCAGGCCGCGTGGAACGACGTGACGGTCAACGGCAAGGTCTACGCCCTGCCGTCCGACTACGGCCCGTCGGCGATGTTCTACAACATGGCCACGCTCAAGAAGGCCGGCATCGACGAGCCCCCGGCCACGTGGGACGAGTACTACGAGGATGCCAAGAAGGTCCGCGCGCTCGGCCGCGACTACTACATCGCCCAGGACACCGGAGACCTGTTCTTCCTGCTCTCGCTGATCTGGCAGGCCGGCGGCCACCCGTTCACGGTGAACGGCGAGAAGGTGCACATCGACTTCACCGACCCGGGCACGACCAGGGCCGTCTCCTTCTGGCAGAAGATGCTCGACGAGGGGCTGCTCAACAAGAAGATCACCGGGTGGTCCGACGACTGGAACCGGGCGCTCAACGAGGGCACCCTCGCCACCCAGACCATGGGCGGCTGGCTCACCTCGACGCTGCCCGAGCGCGCGCCGAAGAGCGCCGGTGACTTCAGGGTCGCGCTGATGCCGCAGTGGAAGCAGGGGGACAAGGCCGGAGCGGAGAACGGCGGAAGCTCCTTCGGCATCCCGGCGGCGGCCGAGCACAAGGCGGCGGCCTTCAAGTTCCTGGAGTACTTCACCCACGGCGGCGGTCTGTCGACCCGCGTCGACGCGGGCGCCTTCGTGCCCAACACCTCGGTGCTGGACAGCGACGCGTTCAAGGGCAAGGCCAACAAGTACTTCGGCGACCAGAAGGTCGGCGCCGTGCTGTCGGAGGCGTCGGAGATCGTCGGGACCGGCTGGCAGTACCCGCCGTTCTTCGAGTGGGCGCGCTCGATCTACGGCGACATCGCCTCGCCCTACTACACCACCGGCAAGGGCTCGCTCGCCGAGATCCTCCAGCAGTGGAAGCAGCGCTGCGTCCAGTACGGCAACGAGCAGGGCTTCCAGGTGGACTAGCGGATCCTCACCGCACGGACGGGGGCCCGGTGTGCGGCGGCGGCCGCCGCCGCACACCGGCCGGTGCGCGAGGAGCGCCGGGCGACGCAACGGATCGGAAGGAACACGGGCATGGACCAGGAACGTCGGCTCGACGTCAGCGCTTCGGCCATGGCGTCGCCGGCCGCGGCACGGCGTCCGGCGCCGCCTCGCCGGCGCCGCAGGTCGCAGATCGGACTGGCGTTCATCGCGCCCTTCGCAGCGCTGTTCGCGCTCGTGTTCATCGTGCCCATCCTGTACGCCGCCTACCTCAGCCTCTTCCGGCAGAAGCTCATCGGGGGCAACGCGTTCGTCGGCCTGGCCAACTACACCAAGCTGGTGCAGGACCCCCAGTTCTGGGACGGGGTGGGACGTGTCGTCCGGTTCACGCTCGTCCAGGTGCCGATCATGCTGATCGTCGCCATGGCACTGGCGCTGGCGCTGGACTCCCTGCGCGTGCACGGCGGCACGTTCATGCGAGTGACGATCTTCCTGCCCTACGCGGTGCCGGCGATCGTGGCGACGCTCATGTGGGGGTTCCTGATGGGCGTCAAGTACGGCCTGTTCGGCAGCCTGAACGACGCTCTGGGCACCGACTTCGATCCGTTCACCCCGGGCACCACGCTCACCTCCATCGGGGTGATGGTCACCTGGGCGTTCACCGGCTTCAACATGCTCATCTTCTACGCCGTCCTCAAGGCCGTCCCGCGCGAGCTGTACGAGGCGGCCGCGATCGACGGGGCCGGCGAGCTCCAGGTGTTCCTCGCGATCAAGCTGCCGGCGCTTCGCGGATCGCTCGTCGTCACGATCATCTTCTCGATCATCGGCACGTTCCAGATGTTCAACGAACCGCAGATCCTGCCCTCGATGGTCGCCAACAGCGGCGTCACCACCTTCTACACGCCCAACCTGTACGCCTACAACCTGGCGTTCACCGGGTCGCAGCAGGGCTATGCGGCCGCACTCGCGCTCGTCATGGCGGCGATCACGATCGCCGTCGCCTACGCCGTCCAGATCAGAGGGTTGAGGAATGCGTTCGACCAGTAGCCGGCGAACCGGAGCCGGGAAGGTCTCCGGCACGCCGATCCGTCATCCCGGTCGTGGCCGCCGGCTCTACACGATCGAGAACCCCAGGAAGAGCACCGTCCTCACGGTGATGACCGCCCTGTTCACCCTGTACTGCCTGCTGCCGCTGGTGTGGCTGGTCATCAACGCGACCAAGTCGCAGGCCGACTTCGTCTCGACGTTCGGGCTCGCGCCCGGCCGCGGGTTCGCCCTGTGGGACAACATCGTCGGGGTGTTCACCTACCAGGACGGCATCTTCTCCCGGTGGCTGCTCAACACCGTCGTCTATGTCGTCGTGGGTGCGACCGTGTCCACCTTCCTGGCCGCCCTCGGCGGGTACGCCCTGGCGAAGCTCGACTTCACGGGCAAGCGGGTGTTCCTGTTCGTCGTGCTGGGGTCGATCTCGGTCCCCGGCATCGCCCTGGCGATCCCGCAGTTCCTGCTGTTCGCCCAGCTCGGGATGACCAACACCCCCTGGGCGGTGCTGATCCCGTCCTTCATCAACCCGTTCGGGTTGTACCTGATGTGGGTGTTCGCGGCCGAGGCCGTGCCGAGCGGCCTGCTGGAGGCCGCGAAGATCGACGGCGCCGGGGAGTTCAGGACCTTCGTCCAGATCGCGCTCCCGCTGCTCGCCCCGGCGAGCGTGACGGTCCTGCTCTTCTCCTTCGTGTCGATCTGGAACAACTACTTCCTGCCGCTGATCATGCTGAAGGATCCCGCCTGGTATCCGCTGACCGTCGGGATCAACCAGTGGAACAAGCTGGGCTCGACGGCCGGGAACGGCGCCCTCATCCAGAACCTCGTGATCACCTCCTCGCTGCTGACGATCATCCCGCTGATCGTCGCGTTCCTCAGCCTGCAGCGGTACTGGCAGTCGGGCCTGTCGCTCGGCGCCATCAAGGGCTGAGAGCGACCCGCCGGCGGCCCGCGGCGCCGGCCGTTTTCCCACGCACCATCCCGCCTAGAGAAGTGAGACCATGACCAGCGACGGTGTGGACGAACCCCGGTACCGGATCGACGGCCGGCTGTGCGACGAGAGCGCCTTCCCGCACGTCTGGGCCAAGTGCATCGGCGCCGGCCGCGCGAACGAAGCGCTGCGCGCCGACTGGCAACGACAGTTCGCCGAGGCCGCCGCCGCGTTCGGAGTCGAGTACGTCCGCTTCCACGGCGTCTTCCACGACGACATGTTCGTCTACCGGGGAAGCTACGGCAGCGGGTTCGGCCCGGACACGCCTCTCGACGCGCCGGTGTACACATTCAGCTACGTGGACAAGGTGTTCGACTTCCTGCTCGACCGCGGTGTCCGCCCGTTCGTCGAGCTGGGCTTCATGCCGCGCGAGCTGGCGACGGCGACCGAGACGGTGTTCTGGTGGGGCGCTCACTGCAGTCCCCCCAAGGACATGGCGCGCTGGGTCGAACTGGTCACCAGGTCGGTCGAGCACTGGGTCGACCGGTACGGCCTTGCGGAGGTGCGGCGGTGGCGGTTCGAGGTGTGGAACGAGCCGAACCTGGTTCCGCACTTCTGGACCGGGACCAAGACCGAGTACTTCGAGCTCTACCGGCGGACCGTGACGGCGATCAAGAAGATCGATCCCGCGCTGAAGGTGGGCGGCCCCGCGACCAGCGTCTTCGTGCCCGACGACCGCTACAAGGGCGAAGTGGAGGACCGCCCCGCGATGCGCGAGACGGCCGTCGCGGCCGACGTGGACGCGCTCGACTGGCGCCCGGTGTGGATCGAGGACTTCATCGCCTGGTGCGCGGAGCGCGAACTGCCGGTCGACTTCGTCTCCACCCACACCTACCCCACCGACTACGCCTACGGCGCCGACGACCAGGCGGTGGCGATCACCCGGTACGCCGACGCGACGTTCGACGACCTGACCCTGCTTCGCGAGCTCGTCAGGAACAGCCCCTACCCTGATGCGGAGATCCACATCACCGAGTGGTCGACCTCGCCGTCGGCCCGCGACTTCATCCACGACACGCTGTTCGCGGCGACCTCCATCACCCGGTCGTTCCTGCAGTGCGCCACCCTCGCCGACTCCATCGCCTACTGGACCTTCACGGACGTGTTCGAGGAGGGCGGCGCCGGCATCGGACCGTTCCACGGCGGGTTCGGCCTGGTGAACGAGAACGGCATCCACAAGCCCACGTGGCACGCGTTCGCGATGCTCGCGCGGCTCGGCGACCGCCTGCTCCTCGCGACGCCCGACGGGGTCGTGACCCGTGACAGCCGGACCTCGGCCACCTCGGCGGTGTTCTTCAACTACCCCGACGACATGGCCATGAAGGGCGTCGGCTCGGAGAACTCCTACGCGGCCACCCGCGCGCGGGCCGAGATGGGGCCGGCCCGCAGAATCCACCACACGATCGGCGAACTGGAGCCGGGCACCACGTTCCTGGTCGAGATCCTGGACTGGGAGCACGGGAACGTCGCCGAGGCCTGGTACCGCCTCGGCTCGCCCCTCAACCCGTCGCGGGCCGAGACCGAGCACCTGCGCGAGGTCGCCGACTCCCTCCTCAGGTACACGCTGACCGTGCCCGACACCGGGGTGCTGACCCTCGACGTCGAACTCGGGCCATGGGCGGTGATGTCGCTGCGGCAGTCGTCCTGACCGGTCAGTGGCGGGCGTGGGCGTCGAGGATGTGGGCGACGGCCTCGGTCACCTGCTTGGCGAAGGGGATGTTCAGCCATTCGTCCGGTACGTGCATGTTGGAGTCGGCGCCGAGCGCGCCGGTGACGACGAACTGCGCGCCGGGGTAGCGGCGGCTGAGCATCTCCATGAACGGGATTCCGCCGCCGAGGCCGAAGCCGCGGCACGGCGCGTCGAACACCTGGTCGCCGATCTCGTCCAGGGCCGAGGTCAGCCAGGGGGCGGACGCCGGCGCCTGCCAGCCGTCCAGCAGCATGAAGTCGTGCACCTCGGCCTGCGCGCCGTAGGGCACGTCGGTCGTGAGGATCCTCACCAGCGCGTCCCGCGCGGCCCCGGCGTCGACCGTCGGGGGAGTGCGGAAGCTCAGCCGCAGGGAGGTCGAGGCGCGGAGCACGGCTCCGGCCACCGCGGGGTCCGGGAGGCCGGCGGCGCCGATCACCGACAGGGTCGGCCGCCAGGTGTTGTTCAGGATGAGTTCGACGTCGTCGTCCGAGACCGGCCGCATTCCGCCGACGAGCGGGAAACGGCGCGCGCTGACCCCCGGCTCCAGCGCGGCCAGCGCCTCGGCCTCGGCCCGCCTATCCGGCGGGATCGGCACGTTCATCTCCGGGATGGTGACCTCACCGGTCTCGGAGTCCTCGACGCGGTCCAGCAGTCGCCGCATGACGCGGAAGGAGCTCGGCACGATGCCGCTCGCGATCCCGGAATGCGCGGCGGTCTCCAGCACGCGCACGGTCAGGGTCGCCTGCACCACGCCGCGCAGGCTCGTGGTCAGCCACAGCCGTTCGTAGTCGCCGCCGCCGCCGTCCAGGCAGACCACCAGGGAGACCTCGCCGAGACGGCCGGACAGATGCTCCAGGTAGGCGGGCAGGTCCGGGCTGCCGGACTCCTCGCCGGTCTCCAGCAGCACGATCGCCCGTGCGTGGTCGCCGCCCGCCGCCCGCACGGCGGCCAGCGCGCTGACCGCGGCGTAGCCGGAGTACCCGTCGTCGACCGAGCCGCGGCCGTACAGCCGGTCACCGCGCAGCACCGGCCGCCACGGGTCGAGCCCGTCGGACCAGTCGCCGAGCGGGGGCTGCTTGTCGAGGTGACCGTAGAGCAGGACGGTGCCGCCCGCCGCGCCGCCGTCGGTCGCGGGGATCTCCGCGACGAGCAGCGGGGCACGGCCGTCGAGCTGGACGATCTCACACTGAGCGCCCGGCAGGCCACGTGAGGTGATCCAGTCGCGCACGTGGTCGGCGGCGGCGCGCAGGTGGCCGTCGCGCTCCCAGCCGGCGTCGTAGGCGGCCGACAGCGCGGGTATCGCCACCAGTCCGGAAAGGCTGGACATCAGGTCTTCGTCCCAGCCGTCGGCGACCGCCTCGTGTACTTTCTCGGCATCCACCGCCACATCATGGCACCCGGCCGCGCGGCGGACCGCCGCCGGGTGCGACCGGCCCAGCCCGGTCCCCCACGCCGCCGGCCTCAGGAGGCGGTCGCCGCGCGGAGGGCGTCGTCGAGGGTGGGGTGGATGTCGAACGCCCTGTCCAGGGCGGTGACGGCCAGCAGTCGCGTGAGGGCGGCGGGGACGCCGGCGAGCATGAACCTCCTGCCCTGGGCCTCACCGCGGTGTAAGGCGAGGACGAGCTCGCTCATCCCGATCGAGTCGCAGAAGGTGACCGCCTCCAGATCGACGATCACCACCCGGACCTCGGGCGATCCCTCTATGTGGTGCAGTTCCTTCCGCAGGACGGGAGCGGAGTCCAGGTCGAGAGCGCCGGCGGCGCGGACGACGACGGCCTCGTCCCGCCGGTCCGACACGGCGGTTAAAACGCGATTGGAACATGACGTGGAAGTCATGGTGGCTCCTTCGTGGAGGTGAAGCCGGCGTCGCCCGCCTGGGGGACGCCGGATGGCACGTGCGTCCTCGCCGCCGCCGTGAGCGATCTCGGCGAGGACCCGGCCGCGGCCCTCCGGCCCCGCGATCGGTCCATGCCCCGGCGTATGCCCTGAGGACGAGAAGGGAAACAGCCACCCCACCGGCCACCAGCGAGAACGGCCGCCGGGCGCCGAGACCGGCATCGAACCGCGAGGTGGGCCAACGCGTGACCTCACCGGACGCGGGCGCCGCGCGGGCCGGGGCGCCGGGCCGGGGCGCCGGGCGGAGGCGCCGGGCAGGGCGGGGAGGTCAGACGCTGCGCAGGACGGAGACCACGATGCCCAGCACCACGGCGGCGTCACCGTCGATCACGTCGTAGGCGGGGTTGCGCGGTTCGAGAAGGACGTGCCCGCCGCGCCGGCGGTACACCTTGACGGTGGCCTCGCCGTCGATCATCGCGGCGACGATCTGGCCCGAGTGCGCCTCGGGCTGCCGCCGTACCACGACGATGTCCCCGTCGCAGATCGCGGCGTCGATCATCGAATCGCCCCGCACGCGGAGACCGAACACCTCGCCACGCCCGGTGAGGTCGCGGGGCAGGGTCAGCGTCTCGTCCAGGTGCTGGTCGGCCAGGATGGGGGTGCCCGCGGCGATCTCCCCGACCACGGGCACGCTCACCAGGTCGCCGGCCGGCTCCGGCGCCGATGCCCGCAGGAACAGGCGCACGTCGATCGGCCGGGTCATCGTGGCGCCCCGGCGGAGGTACCCGTTCTCCTCCAGGCTCTTCAGGTGTTTCGACACCGATGACGACGACCGCAGCCCGACCGCGTCGGCGATCTGCCGCGTGCTCGGCGGATACCCGTACCTGACCACCCAGTCGCGGATCACGGCCAGGATCCGCTGCCGGCGCCGCGGCAGCACCGAGGAGTCCAGGTACTCGGACAGGTCAGGATCGTCGTAAGTGGTCACCCGCGAAATGCTAGACGTGCCGGCACCCGGCGGCATGAATCTTTCCTTCGGCGGAGATCGCGGCATCGCGTTCATGTCCTGCTCATGGCCGTCGTGGGCGGGTCACGCCGCGGGGCCGGACGTTGACAGCCCTGGATGAGAGCGTTAACACTCTCGGCAGTCGAACCGTTTCCGCCCCCGGACAGAGAGATGCCGATCAGCATGAACATGAGCTTCCCCCCCAGGCTCGCTGTTCGCGGCCCGGGCCTGTGGCGGGTGGTCGCGGCCGTCGTCCTGCTCGCCGCCGCCCTCGTCGGCCCCGCCGCGCCGGCCGGCGCGGCCGCGGTGACCGTCACCAACGGCACCCAGTTCCGCGACACCAGTGGGAACGTGCTGCACGCCCATGGGGGCGGGGTGCTGAAGGTGGGCGACTACTACTACTGGTTCGGTGAGAACCGCAATCCCGACGGCACCTTCCGCGCGGTCTCGGCCTACCGGTCCACCGACCTGAGCCACTGGGAGTTCCGCCGCGACGTGCTCACCCGGTCGTCGGCGTCCGAGCTCAACGTCTCCAACATCGAGCGGCCGAAGGTCATCTACAACGCCTCCACCGGCAGATACGTCATGTGGATGCACAAGGAGAACGGCTCCAACTACAACGAGGCGCGCGCCGCCGTCGCCTCCTCCGCGACCGTCGACGGCGACTACACCTACCACGGCAGCTTCCGCCCGCTGGGCCAGTACATGTCGCGCGACATCACGCTCTACAACGACAACGGCACCGCCTACATGATCTCGGCGGCGGACGAGAACAACGACCTGATGATCTACCGGCTCACCTCGGACTACCTGAACGTGAGCTCGGTCGTGGGCAACTTCTGGAACGACGCCAAGCGCGAGGCCCCGGCCCTGTTCAAGCGGGGGAACGTCTACTTCATGCTGAGCTCGGCGGCGACCGGCTGGAGCCCGAACCAGGCGCGCTACGCGACCGCGCCGAGCATCTCTGGGCCGTGGACCGGCTGGACCAACGTCGGCGACGGCACGACCTACAGCTCCCAGCCGGCCTACGTCCTGCCCATCCAGGGCTCCTCGACCACCGGGTACCTCTACATGGGCGACCGCTGGGCCGGCGCCTGGGGCGGGCCGGTGAACGACTCCCAGTACGTCTGGCTGCCGATCACGTTCCCCTCCGACACCAGCATGAGCCTGACCTACTACCCGCAGATCACCGTCGACGTCGCCACCGGCGAGATCTCCGGCAGCGGCGCCGTCACCTCCTACCGGCTCACCGCCCGGCACAGCGGCAAGGTGATGGACGTGGCGAACGCGTCGACGGCGAACAACGCCGAGGTGCGGCAGTACACCTGGAACGGCGGCGGCAACCAGCGCTGGCAGTTCCAGGACGCCGGCAGCGGCTACTACCGGGTGGTCAGCGTGGGCAGCGGCAAGTGCCTGGACGTCGCCAACGCCTCCACGGCCGACGGGGCGAACATCATCCAGTACACCTGCGGCGGCGGGACCAACCAGCAGTGGCAGTGGGTCGACGCCGGCGGCGGCTACTTCCAGCTCAGGGCGCGGCACAGCGGCAAGTGCCTGGACGTGGTGAGCTCCTCCACCGCCGACAACGCCGACATCCAGCAGTACACCTGCGGCGGCGGCGCCAACCAGCAGTGGAGCCGCACCCAGTCCTGAGCCCGGGCGCACCGCCCCCGACGACGCCCCGCGTCACCGTCCCGGCCGGTCAGGCCAGGTTCAGGCCGCCGTCCACGGCCAGGACCTGGCCGGTGACCCAGGCGGCGGCCGGGTCGGCGAGGTGGACGATCCAGGCGGCCACCTCCTCGGGCGTGCCCCGGCGGCCGAGCGGGATGCGGGCGATCTCGTCGCGCTTGATCCGCTCGACGACGGCGTCGGGCAGCCCAGCGGCGGCCAGCGCCTCGCTCTCGGTGGGCCCCGGGGCCAGCGCGTTGACGCGGACGCCGTCGGCCGCCAGTTCCAGCGCCCAACTGCGGGTCAGCTGTTCCACGGCGGCCTTGGTGGCGGCGTAGTGGGCGGCGCCCGGCAGGGGGCGGTGGCCGTAGGTGCTGGAGAGGTTGATGATCGTGCCGCGTCCGGCGCGCAGGTGCGGCAGGGCGGCGTGGGCGAGCAGGCTGGGCGCGGTGACGTTGAGGGCCAGCAGTGCGGCCACGCGCCTGGCGTCGGTGTCGGCCAGCGGCATGACCTCGGTGGCTCCGGCGTTGTTGACCAGGACGTCCAGGCGGCCCCATCGTCCGATGGCCGCCTCGACGACCGCGTTCGGCGTGCCGTCGGCGGTGATGTCGGCGGGCAGCGGGACGATGCCGGGGTGCTCGCCGGCGGTCCGGCGCAGGGCCTCGGCCCGGCGTCCGACGCCGAGCACGTGCGCGCCGGCGCGGGCGAGGGCGACCGCGGTGGCGCGGCCGATCCCGGACCCCGCTCCGGTCACGATCGCGACGCGGCCTTGAAGGCGGCCGGTGGGCGGGACTGTCACGTGGGGCTCCGTTCGTCTGAGGCGTCGCGGCGAATCGGCCTTCGCCGCGGTGCGGTCGCCAGCTAGGACAGGACACCGCCGCGACCTGTGACAATGCTGGGGAACGGCGCTTGTGACGGCACGGTGTCACAGATCGGCGGGCCGTCCGGTCTCAGGCGCCAGGGACGTACGGAGCGACGGGAGCCAGACCTTGCCACCGACCGGCACCACCATGCGGATCCGGGTCCGGATGAGCGCTCGTCCGATCGACGAGCCGCACCGCGTGTCCAGCCAGCTCGAGCTGCTGTTCGACCTCACCTTCGTGGTCGCGGTCGCCGCCCTCACCGCCCAGTTCGCGCACGGCGTCGCGGACGGCCATGCCCTGGCGGGAGTGATCCCGTTCCTCCAGGTGTTCTTCGCCATCTGGTGGGCGTGGATGAACTTCACCTGGTTCGCCTCGTCCTACGACACCGACGACGTCGCCTACCGGCTGCTGACCATGGTGCAGATGGCCGGCGTGCTCGTGCTGGCCGCCGGTGTGCCGGCGGCGGCCGACCACGCCGACTACGGTGTCGTCACGCTGGGGTACCTCATCATGCGCGCGGCGCTCGTCGGCCAGTGGCTGCGGGCCGGCCTGGAGGACCCGGCGCGCCGCCGCACCGGGCTGCGCTACGCCGCGGGCATCGGCCTGGCGCAGGTGGGGTGGATACTGCGCTACCTCCTCATGGACACCGGCGTCCTGCCCTCGTCGTTCGGCCTGCCGTTCTTCGCCGCCCTGGCCCTGGTGGAGCTGGCGGTGCCGCGATGGGCCGAGCGGAGCGGCGCCACCACCTGGCACCCGCACCACATCGCCGAGCGCTACGGACTGTTCACCATCATCCTGCTCGGCGAGAGCGTCCTGGCCGCCAGCCGGGGAGTCGGAGGGGCGCTCGAGGCGGGGCAGATCGGCACTCCTTTCGTGGTCATCGCCTTCTCCGGTCTGGTGCTGCTGTTCGCGCTCTGGTGGCTGTACTTCCTCGTCCAGGCGGGAGAAGGGCTCAGCGACCGCCGTCACCGGTCCTACCTGTGGGGCTACGGCCACTACGGCATCTTCGCGGCCCTGGCCGCCCTCGGCGCCGGGCTGGAGGTGGCGGTGGAGCGCACCGGCCACGAGGCGGCCGTCTCGCCGCTGACCTCCGGCTACGCCGTCGCCGTCCCGGTCGGGGTGTGCCTGGCGCTGCTGTGGGCGGTGCACGCGCTGGTCATGGCGCGACCCGTCATGAACCCCGTCGCGGTCGCGGGCTGCGTCATCGTCATCCTGGCGCTGCCGCTCGCGACGTCCCTGGTCGGCGTGGCCGCCGTGATCGCGGCGATCGCCGGCGCCTGCGTCCTGCTGGTCGCCGTCACCGTCACCCGCGGCGGGGCCCGCGGAAGAAATACCGGTGAGGCTGTCACAGGGCCCGGGGCCGGCCGGTCTTAGCTGCCGACCGGACGGCAACCCACGCATGGAGCCGAGATGAGCACTTCGAGCGGCGAGAACCGATCTCTGTACGAGCTGCGGATCGAGATCGAGGAGGAGGTGACGCTGGTCGAGGAGAGCCACTCCGAGCAGGCGCTGGACCTGCCGGTCACCGACTGGCTGTTCGACCCGGCCGAGGCCGAGCGTGAGGAGATCGGCCTGCGAGGGCTGCTCGGCGCCGTCGAGGCGCTGGAGGGACGCGACTGAGCGCCCACGCCCCGGATCAGCGGATCACCATCTAGGAAGGTAGTAAATATCATGAAGTTCGCAGTCATCGGCGGAACCGGGCTGATCGGCTCGCAGGTCGTCCAGGACCTGAACGCCGCCGGGCATCAGGCCGTGCCGCACTCGCTGTCCACCGGGGTCGACATCCTCACCGGCCAGGGCGTGGACGAGGCGCTGGCGGGCGCCGACGTGGTGGTCAACCTGACCAACTCCCCGACCTTCGACGAGGCATCCCTCGCCTTCTTCCAGACCTCGATGGACAACCTCCTGGCCGCGGCCGCGAAGGCGGGCGCCGGGCACTTCGTCATCCTGTCCATCGTCGGCGTCGACCAGGTGCCCGACCTGGACTACTACCGGGCCAAGGTCCTGCAGGAGGACCTCCTCAAGGCCGGGCCCGTCCCGTACTCCATCGTCCGCGCCACCCAGTTCATGGAGTTCGTCGACGCCGTCCTGTCCTGGACCGCCGACGAGAAGACCGTCCGCCTTCCCCGCACCCCCATCCAGCCGATCGCCGCGGCCGAGGTCGCCGCGGCCGTCGCCGACGTGGCCGCCGGAACCCCGCTGAACGGCACCCTGGACGTCGGCGGGCCCGACACCTATCCGCTGGACGAACTGGGCCGCCTCACCCTGCGCATCAAGGGCGACGAGCGGTCGGTGACCACCGACGACACCGCGGGCATGTTCGCCGCCGTCCACGGCGACGTCCTCACCACCGGGCCCGGCGCCCGCATCGCCCCCACCCACTACACCGACTGGCTGAAGTAACCCGCCGGACGCCGCGCCCCGCCCGCCCGCGGCCGTCCGCCGCATGAGCCGAGGACGCCGGCGACTATCCCTCGCCCGCGCGCAGGACCTCGCCCAGCCGCCGGCGGCGTCGCAGCGCCGACTCGATCGGCACCACCGCGGCGACCGCCGCCGTCAGCGCGAGGGCCAGCAGGCCGAGCCGCCACCAGGGCGGCGCCGGGGCCGGGTCGGTGGCCTGGCCGGTGACCAGCCGCAGCGCCAGCGGGCCGGCCGCGAGACGCGCGACCAGCAGTCCGAGCGACGGGCCGGTCACGGCGGCGACCACCACCGGCGGCAGCAGTTCGCCCGCGGCGACCCAGCGGGCGTCCCGCGGCCGCAGACCGAGCGTCCGCAACCGGGTCAGGGTCTGCCAGCGATCAGGCGCGCTCGCGGCGGCGCCGAGGGCCAGCGCCAGCAACCCGAGGGCGAGCAGGGTCGCGGCCGAGGCCCACGCCGACCACAGCAGGCCTGAGGTCAGCGGCGCCGCGCGGCGCGCGCGCTCCACCTCCGCGCGCACCACGGGCTTGGCGGCGACGGCGGCGACGGCGCCGGTGGCCACCGCCCGCGCCGCCCCGGGGCCGTTCACCCAGATCGTGTTCGGCACCGACGGCATCCCTGCGGCGGCGAGCGCCCCGGCGTCCACGATGACCACGTCGTCGGCGTCGCCGGCGGGGGGCGCCGTGCCGACCGCGGTGAGCCGGACGGCCGGGGCGGCGTCCCTGAGCAGGTCCAGCCGCATTCCGGGACGCAGGCCGCCGTCGCCCGAGCGCACCAGCGCGGGGACGCCCGCGTGACCCGGCGCCGTGAGCCGGGAGAGCTGGGGAGCGTCGTCCCGCAGCGGGGTCGCGGCCAGCAGCCGCCGGAAGGCGGAGGCGTCCACGACGACCAGGCGCGGCAGGACGAGCTCGGAGTCGGCGGAGACGCGCGCCGTGTCGTCCACCCGCCCGGCGACGGCCTGCCGCACCCCCGGCGCGGCGGCGACGCGCCGGACCAGCGCGGGCGTGGAGGACGCGGCGGCGGAGGAGACGTTGAGGCGGGCGTCGGCGCCCACGGTGCGCCACGCCCCGTCGGTCAGGCTCTGGGAGGCGGTGGCCTCCAGGATGAGCGCGAACGACGCCAGGGCCGTGGAGGTCACCAGGACCAGCAGCGGCAGCAGGCGCGCGGACGCCGCGGCGGCCCGCGCGGCGCCGAACACCGCGAGCGGGCGGCGCGAGCGCAGCGCCCGGTTCAGCGCGAAGCGCGTCCCGGCGGGCAGCAGCCGCAGCAGCAGAAGGGTGACGGCGATGATCCCGAGGGCGGGCGCGCTCGCGGGCAGCGCGAGCCCACCGTCTGAGGCCGCCCCGGCGCCGGCCGCGCCACCGGCAGTGTCACCGGCCGGGACGATACCGCGCTGGTACAGCGCGACGAAGGCGGCGGCCGCGGCGATCACCACCGCGGCCTCGAAGGTGGCGCGGCGCAGCAGGCCGGTGCGGCGTACCCAGAGGCGCGCGGCCCGGTTGGCCGGAACGCGCCGGTCGCGGGTGGCCCGGGCGGCGGCGAGCGTGCCGAACGCCGGGCCGGCGGCGGCAGCGGCCAGGACGACGGGGACCGCCCACCCCCAGGAGGCGTCCTGGGCGATCGCGTGGGCCAGGGCGAGCCCGGCCGCGGCGGCCGCCAGCGCCACGACCGCGGACTCCAGCAGCAGTTCGGCGCACAGGACGGGCAGGGCCGCCCCCCGTCGCCGCGCGGCGGCCAGCGCCGGGGCGCGGCGGCGGGCCAGCAGGTCGGCGGCGAGCAGCAGGACCAGGACCGCGGCGGCCAGGACGCCGGTGAGCAGGACCGACGCCTGCGCGAACGCGGCGTTGACCTGGGTCTGGACGTCGCGCAGCACGGCGTCGAGCCGTGTTTCCCACTTCAGCGAGCCGTCGCGGGCCCCTGAGGAGCCGGAGGCGGCCTTCAGGGCGACCACGGAGGCCGCGATCGGCTCGGTGAGGTCCCAGGAGAACCTCCGCGCGTCCGGGGGGAACCGGACGACGCGCTGCAACTGCTCCTGGTCCAGGGCGAGGCGGGCGTCGGGCAGCGAGGTGGGAGACAGCAGCCCGGCGAGCCGCGTGGTGCCGATGCCGTCCGCGCCGGCCACGGGGCGCAGCAGCCACGGGAAGTGTTCCCAGATGGGGTCGGCGGCGTCGGCCGGGCGGAAGACGCCGCTGACCCGCACGTCCTTGACCCGGCCGCCCTCGTCCTCGAGCGGGATGCGCGTGCCGGGCCGCGCCTTGAGCGCCGCGGCGTCGGCCTCCGACAGACCGACCTGCACCGGCCACGGCGGCGAGTCGTAGCCCACCTCGGTGTAGTCGCCCCAAGGGTTGGACGGCTCGGGCGGGCGGCCCGCGACCCAGGTCACACGCGGCCCGCCGTCCCCGCCGTCGCCCGCGGCGAGGTAGGCGAGCTGGAAGGTGCGCAGCACGCTGCCATCGGTGATCTTCAGGGGCGTGCTGCTGACGGTCGCCAGGGGCGGGCGCAGCGCGGCGCGCAGGTGGGGGGCCAGCGCGTCGGCGGCCCGGTCGCGGAGGCCGGCGACGTCGTCGGCCAGACGCGGATGGCGGACGCGGCCGCCGTTCGGGCCGCCGTCGTCCTCCCAGCCTGCCCGCACCACCAGGTCGTCGCCGGCGTCGCGGCCGACCGCGTCACGGACGGCGGCGTCGGCGGTGGCGCGCAGCAGCGGCGGCACGGCGCCGGCGAGCAGGGTGACGACCACCACGACGGCGGCGGCCAGCAGCAGGGGACCGGCGTCGGCGAGGGCGCGGCCGCGGACGCTGGGCCAGTGCAGGCCCGGCGGCCACCAGCGGACGGCGCGCCGCCGCGCGAGGGGCGGGTCCGGCGGCCGCCGCGCGGTGCGGCCGGTCACGACGCCACCCGCAGGTGGGCGGCGTCGGCGCGGCGGGCCTGGACGGTGACCACGACGGTCACCGCGAGCGCGCACAGCGCCGGCAGCAGGGCGAGCAGAGCCGCCTCGGCGGGCCACGGCCAGCTCGGCAGGGCGTCCGGGACGGGCGCCGCGCCGGTGTCGGAGCGGATGAGCAAAGGCGCGACGGCGTGGGTGGCGAGCGCGCCGACGGCCCCGCCCGCCGCGATCAGGGGCAGCAGGACGCCGACGTGCTGGCCGAGCAGCATGGTGCGGATCTCGCGCCGCACCATGCCGATGCCGCGCAGCCGCGCCACCTCCACGGCGCGGACCTGCAGGTCGCAGGTCACGTGCAGGACGACGCCGACGAGCAGCAGCAGGCCCGAGGCGAGGACGAGCAGCCGGAGCGCGGCCGGCACTCCGGCGCGCAGCGGGCCGCCGGCCAGGCGGGCGGTCTCGGCGGCGCGGGTGGTGACGGGGCCGAGGTTCAGGGCGGCGGCGCGCGCGGCGGCGTCGCCGCGCGTGGGACGGCCCGCCCACCAGGCGTCCACCGGGGATTCCAGGTCGCCGCCGACCACCAGGGCGCGCGACAGGGCGTCCAGGTCGGCCAGGATGGCGGCGGCCCCCGGCGCGGAGGGGACGGTGGGCAGCACCTCGGTGACGCGGATCGGGACGGCCGTGGTGCCGACGGTGAGGCTGAGCCGCGAGCCGGGCCGGGCGCCGGCCTCACCGGCGAAGCGGTCCGAGACGGCCACGGGCACCGGCCCAGGGGCGGGAAAGGCGGTGGCCACCAAGGTCCGGGCGGCCTCCGGCGGCCCCCGGAAGGTGACGCTCGTCGTCATCGTCAGCCGGGCGCCCTCGGGAGTGCCAGTGAGGGCGGCGGCCGGGTTGCCGAGCTGCCCGGGGATGGGCTCGGCGGAGACGGCGCTCCACGACGACCCGGCGGCCGCGCCGGCGGAGGACGCGTCCCGCGGCATCGTGAGCGTGACGGCGACGCGGCTCTCGCCCGGCGGGGGCTCCGCGTAGCCGAAGGCGCTGATGCCGCCTGGCCCGTCCTGGCCGGGCGTGATCGGAAGGGACACCGCGACCAGCCGCAGCCCTGCGGCCGTCGCGCAGGGCGGCAGCAGGTGGGCACGGCCGTCGAGCGGGACGGGGGCGCCGGTGCAGGGAGTGCGCAGCCCCGTGGCGTCCTGCAACAGCACCCAGGGCGTCACGCTCAGCCGGGCTCCGCCGCTCGCCGTCCCGGTGAGGGTGAACCGCGCGCCGGCCGGGACGGGGACGCCGGCGGCCCGCTCCCGCGGCGCGAGGGCGGCGCCCACCTCCCGCCAGCTCCGGCCGTCGTCGAGCCGGCCGCGCAGCAGGGCCTCGGCGCGGGTGGTGTCCACGGCGACCAGCCGCAACGCGTCCCCGGCGTTGCCCAGCCACTGCCCGACCGCCACCCCACGGTCGGTGACCGGGCTCACCGCTCCCGCGGTGGCCGCGGCGACGGCCGCGCCCTGCCCGGCGGCCGGCGGGGCGGTGAGCGCGAGGGCGAGGTCCGTGCCGACGGACAGGTCGGCCTGGTCGTGCTGCGAGCGCTGCCAGGTGGCCTCGAAGGCCGTGCCGAAGGTGCCGGCCGCGCAGGCCAGGCCCACCAGCAGGCCCGCGGCCACCGCCTGCGGCCGCCTGGCGGCCTCGAAGGCGGCCAGCGGGACCACCAGCCCGCGGGCCCGCCGCGCCAGCCGGTCGGCGACCCGCAGGGCGGGCAGCGCCAGGCGCAGCGCCAGCGCGGCGCCCGCGGTGAGAAGCAGCGCCGGAGCGAGCACGCGGACCGCGTCGGCGCGGGGATCGGAGCCGGCCGGCTGGGAGTGCAGCTGCCACCAGCCCGCGGCGGCGAACGCCACGAGCGCCAGGTCGGCGCCGGAGCGGGCCAGCAGCTCCCGCCGTTGGCGGCCCTCGCCTGCCGCGGCGGCGGGCCGGAGCGCGGGGACGACGAGCATCACCGCGAGCGCCAGCGTGCCGCCGGTAACGGCGAGCACCTGTGCGCCGGTCACGCCCCAGGAGGCGGCGAGCCCCGCGCCCGCCATCGGCGGCAGGTGGGTCAGGCCGGCGTGCAGCGCGGAGGAGGCGGGGACCGCGAGCGCGACGGCGAGGACGGTCAGCGCGCCGGCCTCGGCGGCCGCGACGCCGGCGAGCCGGCCGCGACCGGCGCCGAGGGCGGACAGCAGGGCGGTCTCGCAGGCGCGCACGCCGGCGGTGAGCCGGCCGGCCAGGGCGAGGGCGGCCGCGGTCAGGGCGATGGCGAGGACGGCGACGGCGAGCACGGTGGCCGCGGTGACCTGCTGCTGCTCCCGCGCTGCCCGCAGGGTCAACGGCAGCCGGGAGGCGACGCGCTCGATCTGCACCCGGTCACCGAGGACGCGCCCCAGCCGGCGGTCGGCCCCGAGCACGGATCCGGTGACGGTGTCCAGGTCGCGGCTGGTGGGCGCGGACAGGTCGGGGTGGGCGGCGATCTCCAGCCGGTCGATCGTGGAGCCGCCGGCGAGCAGGTCGGCCAGGTCGACGACGAACGGCCCGTAGGCGTGGACCGGCTGCTGGGAGCGGCCGTCGTTGTAGGCGAGGTCGTAGCCGGCGGCGGCGAGCGGATCGCGCTCCCAGCCGGCGCCCGGCCGCGGGCGCACGACGCCGACGACGCTCACCTCGACCGGCGGGGCGGAGTCGCTGGACAGCTCGGCGCCGAGGCGGACGCGGCTGCCGAGGGCGAGGCCGAGCAGCCGCGCGGTGGGCTCGAACACCACGGCCTCGAGAGGCGCGGCCGGGCCCGCGGCGCCGGCCGCGGGCCGCGGCCAGCGTCCGTCGACCAATTCGGCCTGGGCCGGCAGGCGCTCCACACCCGACAGATAGCCCTCGGCCGGCACGCCCTTCCCCCCGCCGCCCGCCGGCGCGAGCGAGCGCATCACCGAGGACGCGCGCGCCGCCGTCGTCGCGGCGAACGGGGCGAGCGCCGAGGTGAGCACACCCCGGGTGTCGTCGGCGACCGACCGCGCGTCCGGGCCACGGACGGTGACGGCGTAGGCCGTGACCTGGACCTCTTCGGGGGCGGCGCGGGAGGCGGCGACCTCCAGCGCCTGTTCGGCGGTGCGGGTGACCAGCAGGGCGCACGTGCCGAGCACGGTGGGGCCGATCATGACGACCGCCAGCAGCGCCGCCAGCAGGGGCCACTGCGCGCGGGCCCGCGGGAGGAGCATCCTCAACACGGGCGGCTCACGACCACCGCGCCGGTCCGGCCGATGATCTCGCCGGCGCCGACCCGGACGGCCGGCGACCCCGCCGCGTCCCCGGCGGTGGAGGGCTCAATCGCGACGGCCCGCGCGATGGCGGTCACGAGGCCTCCCGCTCGTCGAGGCGGCCGTCGTTGATCCGCATCACTCTGTCCGCGAGCGCGATCATCGTCGGGTCGTGGGTGGACACCAGCGCCGTGACGCCCTCGGACTCCACGACCCCGCGCAGCAGCGCCATCACCGACAGGCCGGTCTCGGCGTCCAACTGCCCGGTCGGCTCGTCCGCGATCAGCAGTCGCGGCGAGGCGGCCAGGGCGCGGGCGATCGCCACCCGTTGCCGCTGGCCGCCGGACAGCTCGTCAGGACGCTGCTGGGCGTGGCCGGCCAGGCCCACCAGTTCCAGCAACAGCTCGACGCGGCGCTCGCGCTCCGCCGGGGCGACGCGGGCCAGCCGCAACGGGGCGCCGATGTTCTCCGCGGCCGAGAGCACCGGGATCAGGCCGAACGTCTGGAACACGTAGGCGACCTTCTCGCGCCGTAACAGCGACAGGCCGTCCTCGTCCAGGGCGGTGACTTCGGCGCCGTCGACCAGGACGGTGCCGGCGTCCGGGCGGTCCAGGCCGCCGATGACGTTGAGCAGGGTGGTCTTGCCGCTGCCCGAGCGGCCGATGAGGGCGGCCATGGTGCCTGGGGCCAGGTCGAACGACACCTCGCGCAGGGCGTGGACGGCGGCCGGCCCGGTGCCGAAGCGCCGGTGGACGCCGCGCACCGACAGCAGCGGCCCGGCGCCGGGAACGGCGCTCACGCGTCCGCGCCGAGGTCGGGGTGGATCGCGACGTGGTCGGCCTCCAGCGCGAGCCGGACCCGTCTGGTCAGCGCCAGCGCTTCGCGGTAGTCGCGCGGCACCTGCACCCGCCCGGCGCGGTCCATCACCGCGTACTCCTCGGCGATCACCCGCGTGCCGCCGTCGGTGCCGGTGGCCGTGCGGCGCAGCACCTCGCTGCTGGTGCGCCCGTCGCGGATCGCCACGGTGCGCTCGACCTGGCCGCTGACCTCGGGATCGTGGGTCACGATGACGACGGTGACCCCGAGCCGCCGGTTGACGTCCCGCAGCGTCGCGAAGACCTCGGCGGAGGTGGCGGTGTCCAGCTCGCCGGTCGGTTCGTCGGCCAGCAGGACGCGGGGCCGGTTGGCGAGGGCCACCGCGATGGCGACCCGCATCTGCTGCCCGCCGGACAGCTGCGCGGGACGCCGGTCGGCGCAGCCGGCGACGCCGAGGGCTTCCAGCAGTTCGGCGGCGCGGGCGCGCCGGACCCTGGCCGGCGTGCGGGCCGCGGTCATCGGCAGGTCGACCATCTGACGCGCGGTCAGGTAGGGGATGAGGTTGGCGGCCGTCTGCTGCCGGACGAATCCCACGGTGTGCCGCCGGTAGCGCACGCGGTCGGCACGGGACATCGCCAGCAGGTTCCACCGGTCGACGCGCGCCCGGCCGGCGGTGGGGGCGTCGATGCCGGCGAGGATGGACAGCAACGTCGACTTGCCCGACCCGGACGCCCCGACGACGGCGATCATCTCGCCCTCCTCCACGGCCAGGTCGAGCCCCTGTAGCGCCTGCACCTCGACCGACCCCGACTGGTAGATGCGCACCAGGCTCTCGCAGACGATCAGCGCGTCCTGCCCGTACTCCGGCGCGCGCGCGGGCGGCTGCGGCAGGGACAGCGGCGTGATAGGCATTCCCGCTCCTTCGGCCCGGCGTCGCGCTGACTCCGGCCAGACTCTATAGCCTCCGCCCTCCCGGCCGTCAGCCGCCGGAGGGGCGCGGCGTCTCCGGCGCCCGGAGCATGGAGCGACCGGTGGCATGGCCGGCGTCGCCGCGAGGACGGCCGGCGGCCGGTCGATGGTTTCGCGCCGCGGGCCGCGCCCGCCCCCGCGCCGGTGGGGGCGGGGGCGGGGGCGAGGCGGGACGCGGGTGGGCTCAGGTGCGGGTCCAGCGCTGGTTGGCGCCGCCGTTGCAGTCCCAGATCACGAGTTTCGTGCCGTTGGCGGACGCGTTGTCGGGCACGTCCAGGCACTTGTTCGCGCCGACGGCGGTGATGGTGCCGTCGGAGTTGAACCGCCACTGCTGGTTGTTCTGCCCGTTGCAGTCCCAGATGACCACCGGGGAGCGGTTGGCCGTGGCCCGGTTGGACACATCCAGGCACTTGCCGCCGTACACCCGCAGCTCACCGGAGGCGGTCGGCGTCCACTGCTGGTTGGCCTGCCCGTTGCAGTCCCAGATCTGGGCCGCGGACCCGTTGGTCTGGGACGCGCCCGAAACGTCGAGACACCGGCCCGAGCTCACGCTCTTGATCGCCCCCGCGCCGGTGGTCGGCGTCGGCGTCGGCGTCGCGGTCGGCGTCGCGCTCGGTGTCGGGGAGGGCGTGCCCGTGGTGCCAGTGACGGTGATCAGGACCGCTTCGCGCGCGGGGACGGTGACGGTGTAGGAGCCGGTGAAGGTGCCCGCGTCGGTCGCCGTCCACAGGTTGCGCACGGTGGCCGCGCCGGTGAGGCCGAGATCGGACCAGCGGGCGGTGATGGAGGCGGCGGAGGTGGTGCGGTTGAGCAGCAGCACCGCCCGCCGTCCGGTGCCCGACAGGACCTTGCTGTACACCTGGCGCCCGGTCTGGTCCTCGGCCACCTTCACGCCCTGCCGGCCGAGCGCGTCCTGGTCGACGGCCAGCACCTCGCGGTTGGTCAGGATGGCCCTGGTCTCGGCGCTCATCGTGGCGAGGTTGTTGCCGGCCAGCAGCGGCGCGCCCGAGATCGCCCACAGCCCCATGTGGGTGCGGTTCTGGGCGGCCGTGAAGCTCGGCATGCCGACGATGAGCATGTCGGGGTCGTTGTAGCGGCCGGGGCTCTGGGCGCTCGGGTGCTGGGCGGAGTCGAAGTTGGCCAGCACGCGGTCCATCGACGCGCTCTGCCCCCAGTAGATGATGTCGCCGCTGGTGCGCCACATCGTGGACATGGCGGGCGCCCAGTTCCACGGGCTCTGGTTGCCCCAGTTGCAGACCGACAGCACCATCGGCCGGCCGGTCTGCGCGGTGGCCCTGCCGATCGCGTCGCTGATGGCCTGGTAGGTGCGCTGGGAGTCCAGGCCCTCGGCGTTGCCGCCGCACCAGTCGACCTTGACGAAGTCGAAGCCCCACTGGGAGAACGCCAGGAAGTCCTGGTCGTAATGGCCCTCGCTGCCGCTGCCCGGCGCCGCCGGACGCCCGGTGGGGTAGTAGTAGCCGCACCCGTCGCGGCCGGCGTCGGTGTAGATGCCGGCCTTGAGACCCTTGCTGTGGATGTAGTCGGCGATCGCCTTCATCCCGCCGGGCCACTCATTGGTGTCCACGGTGATGTTGCCCGAGCCGTCCCGGGTGCCCTGCCACCAGCCCTCGTCGATGTTGACGTACTGGTAGCCGGCGTCCTTCATCCCCGAGGACACCATGGCGTCCGTCTGCGCCTTGATCACGTTGTAGTTGATCTGGGCCGCGAAGGTGTTCCAGGACGCCCAGCCCATGGGCGGCGTCGTCACCGGGGACGCGGCGGCGGCCGCTCCCGCCTGCGCTGCGTCCGTGGTGTCCGCCCTTCCCATGGTGTGCGCCGTGTCGGCGAGCGCCCATCCGGCCGATGCCACCGTGAGGATCGCCAGATGCGCGGCGACCAGCAGCCGCAGCCCGAGGCGGGCCGGGCGGAACCGGACGCTCGTGATGGCGGCGCGGGACGGTGGCCGTGCGGCTCTGCGTAGTCGCATCCGTAGCTCCTTCGGGTACCAGGCTCCGCCGGGGGCCGGCCGACGCTGTTAGCGCTAACAATTCCGCCGCCGGATCTCCGGGCGAGATGGGGGTGGGGAGCCTCGCGGTGGAGGTGGTGGCGGCTGCGCGAGCAAATACGACGGGGCCCGATCTCGTCAACACCCCGGTCCCGGCCGTTTCCGGCGCCGTCCGCCGGCCGTCGCGCGTCATCTGCGCGGACGACGCACGGCCGCACCGCGCGCCCGGGGCGCGGTGATGAAACGTTCACACCGGCGCCCGCCGCCGGACGGCGGGGCACGGCCGGCGCGGCCCCGCCGGAGATCCTCCGGCGGAGCCGCCGGCCGCGGGATGCCGATCCCCGGCCGTGCCGGTGCCGCTCGTTCCGCTCGGTTCGCGGCGTCCCGGCCCGCCTCAGACGGTGATGCTCCACGTGTCGAGGTAGCCGGTGTCGAGCCGGTAGTCGTCGGTCACCTGCAGCGTCCAGGTCCCCGCGGCCGTCTGGCTGACCGGGACCGAGTAGGTCCGGGTGCCGTAGGAGGTGCAGGATGAGCCGCCGCTGCTGTCGATGGTGTAGTACGTCCCGTTCGGGCCGCGCAGGCGGATCCGCAGGTCCTCGGCGCAGGTGTGCGAGATCGTCACCCTGACCTGGACCGGTGAGACGGCACTGCCGGTCGCGGTCGAGGTGACCGAACTGTTGATCGTCGACAGGTCGTTGATGGTGTAGTCGGTGTCGTTGGTGAACGTGCGGCTCCCGCTCGTGCCGCTGACCGTGAGCGTCCACGTCGTGGTGCGGGTGGCGGTCTCACCGGTGCCGGTGACGGTGATGGCGTAGGTGCCGCTCGGCGTCGAGGACGAGGTGGCGAGCGTGAGCGTCGAGGAGCCGCCGGAGGTCACCGAGGCCGGGCCGAAGGTGGCCGTGGCGCCGCCCGGCAGCCCGGACGCCGTCAGGTTGACCGTCTGGGCGGTGCCCGACGTCGTCGCGGTGCTGATCGTGGTCGTGGCCGTCTGGCCCGCCTGCACCGAACCCGAGGCGGGGGCGGCGCCGATCGAGAAGTCCCTGCCGGTGGAGGTGCCCACGGCCTGGGTCCAGATCGCGTACGCCAGGGCGTCGCCGGCCCGGTCCAGGATGGTGTCGTTGATGTTGGCCGTGGTGTCACACGAACGGTGGTAGCAGGAGTCGTACGCCCGTCCGGAGGTGCCGCCCCACTTGGCCGCCTGCGCCGAGGTCTTGGTGGCGCTGGCGCCGGCCGCGACGCCGGAGGTGGCGATGCCCGCGTTGCGGAAGGAGGCGTCGTCGGAGCGGTTGGCGCCCTCGGTGTTCTCCTCCGGCGCGAGGCCCAGGTTGGTGTAGAACGCCCGCAGGTCGGCGGCGGCCGCGGTGGTGATGTTGTTGATGAAGTACCCGCCGTTGGGCGAGCCGACCATGTCGAAGTTGAGGTACTGCTTGATCTTCGAGCGATCGGCCGAGCTCAGCGAGGTGACGTAGGCGCGCGAGCCGAGCAGGCCCTGCTCCTCGTCGCTCCACCAGCCGAACCGCACGTGTTTGCTCATCGACGGGCGCTGCGCGGCCAGGGTCAGCGCGACCTCCAGGAGCATCGACGACCCCGAGCCGTTGTCGTTGATGCCGGGACCGGCCGAGACGCTGTCCAGGTGGGCGCCGGACATGATGACCTGGCTCTCGTCCCCGCCGGGCCAGTCGGCGATCAGGTCGGGCCCCGCGCCGCTGGTACAGCCCGGGGTGCAGGTCACGCGCCGGGTCGTGTAGCCGGCGGCCTGCAGCCGCTGCTCGACGTAGGCGACCGACGCGGTGTAGCCCGGGCCGGTCGACCTGCGGGTGCCGCCGTTGGCGTCGGCGATGCTCTGCAACTGGCTCAGGTGGGCCTTGATGTTCTGCAGGCTGACGTCGGGAGGCGCCAGGGCGGTGACGGGGGCGCTCGCGGGTGCGCCGTTCCGGGTGCTTCCCGGTGGCGCCTGGGCGGTCGCGGGGGTCGTGGACGACAGCAGGCCGATCAGGGCCATGGCGACGGTCGCCGTGAGCGCAGCGGTGCGCCTCATGCGGATCTTCCTTTCTCGGCGTCCCACGCCCGCGCCCGCGCCGTGGACGCGGGCAGCGCTCATCGCGCCGTCACGGACAGCGGAAACGGCGCGGAGGTGGGACTGGGGGTGGGAAAAGGAATGCTCACACGCCGGATGGGCCGGGTGCGCCGGACACGCCGGTCGGTGGCCGAGACTCCTGCGGCGCCGGCACTCCCCGGGCGCGGAGTGAGGTTGTACCGCCGGTACGGCTACGACGATGCACGACGCTCCTGACCTCCGAGGGGCGGTTCTCCTTGTGCGCGACGGTAGAACCCCGCCACCGAGCCGTACATACGTAGCTACGTCCGTACATATACGGAAAAAGCCCGACCGGGGGGTGCCCGGTCGGGCGCGGCCGCCGGCCACGGCCCGCCCCCCGGGTGTCCGGTGGTGGCGGGCCGTGCCGGGGTCAGCGGTAGCCGGCGGCGACGATGTTGGCGTGCACGGCGTTCTCGGCGGCGTCGGAGGGATAGCCCGCGACCATCGCCCCCTCGTAGAACGTCCCCACGCTCTGGTTCCTGTTGTCGATGCAGCAGTCACCGCCGCTGCCGAGGATGATCGCCCCCTGCTTCTTCATCGGGCTGTATCCCCTGGGCAGCGAGCCGTCCCACAGGGTGGTCAGGCCGCCGGACTGCGCGTTGCCGCCCTTGATGGCGAAGCGGGAGGTGCCGTTGTTCTTCAGCGTCGCGGTGACGAACTTGCTGGTGAAGGCCCGCTGGTTGGGGTTCCAGGAGCTGCTTCCCCCGGGGTAGAGCCCGTATTCGAGGTCGGCCTGCACCCAGGGGCCCGAGCCGGAGCAGCCGCCGAACCAGCAGCTGGTGCCGAAGTAGATCGCGTCCATGGCCCCGGCGCCGTCGGCCCTCCTGGTCGTCTCGCTGTTGCCGTAGTCGAAGCAGCATCCGCTGTTGACGTGCGTGCCGCTGGTCACCATGTACATGCCCTCGGGCGCGCTGCCGGTGGGGATGCCGGTGGTGTGGCCGTCCCGCCAGTAGCTGCTCGACCCGGGGATGAAGAGCGAGTAGGCCTTGCTGTTGCCGACCGTCAGCGACTCCTTGGTCGCGCTCGCGGGGGAGACGGCGCCGCCGACGCCGCCGGACCCCTGGTAGCCGAGGTTGTTCCCGCGTCCGGACTGGTCGAAGATGATGGTGACGACGCACGAGGTGCCCGAGCAGAAGGAGTCCTGGGACGCGGCGTTGGCGACGCCGCCCGTGCTCAGCACGCCGATGTTGCGGGTGGTGTTGTCCGACGAGCGCCTGACCTGGTACAGGCTCCCGCTGTAGGAGCGGTAGAGCGCCCGCGTCATGCTGTGCGCGGCCACACACGGCGTACCGCCCGCGGCGTAGATGTCGCACGGCAGATCCGAAGCCTGCGGCGTCGGAGTGGGCGTGGGAGTGGGCGTCGGGGTCGGGGTCGGGTTGGGCGTTGGCGTCACCGTCGGCGTGGGAGTGGGAGTGGGCGTCGGCGAGCCGGTCACGCCGGTGCAGGTCGTGCCGTTGAGCGCGAAGCTCGCCGGCACCGGGTTGCTGCCGCTCCAGGTGCCGTTGAAGCCGAAGCTCGTGTTCGCGCCGGTGCCCAGCGACCCGTTGTAGGAGGCGTTGGTCACGGTGACCTGGGCGCCCGACTGCGCGGCCGAGCCGTTCCACAGCTGGCTGATGGTCTGCCCCGCCCCGAACGACCAGGTCAGGCGCCAGCCGTTGATCGGGTCGCCGAGGTTGGTGATGGTGACGTTCGCCCCGAAACCGTCCTGCCACTGGTTGGTCACCGCGTAGTCCACGCGGCATCCCGCCGCGGCTTGGACGGCGGGCGCGGTCAGCGCGCCGACGGCGCTGATCGCCAGGGCGACCCCGGCTGCCAGCCAGAGCCGTACGCGGGGAATCTTCATGCGTGCTCCCAAGGGTGCGTTCAACGGACGAGGTGGCTGTTAGCGCTCACATGCACGCCGGGGTGCCTAGGCGACCTGGAGGGAAGGTGCGGGCGCCGGCTCACAGTGATGCTCGAAGGCCAATCTTGTGAGCGTTAACAGCGGGGTGTCGCGCTGGTCCTTCTCTGTCGACGATTGTTTCGCTGATGCGGCGGAGCAAATACGACGCCCTTCGGTGGCGTCAACCCGCCGATCCGCCGCCTCGGGCGACCGGGCGCGGTCCATGGCCGTCAGGCTGGGCGGGGAAGGAGCACCTGACCTGGGTCGCGCTGAAACTTACACGGGTGGAGGCCGAAACTTACGGCCTCCACCCGTCAGCGCGGGGCGGTCACTCCTGGGCGCCGGGCAACGGATCGCGCCACATGGGGTACATGAGCGGGCCGTCCGGCAGGCGCAGGGGTTCGGGCAGGTCCGCGTAGCCGTGGCGCAGGTAGAGCCGGCGGCTCGCCTCGCTGCTGGCCTCCAGGTAGGCCGGCATCCCCTCGGCGTCGAGCAGCCGGTGGTGCTCGCGCAGCAGCAGGCTGCCGAGGCCGCGGCCGGTACGTCCCGGGACCAGCGCGATGAACGCCAGGTAGTGGTGCGGCTCGTGCGGATGGAGCTTGTCCATCAGCTCGCCGAGGACGCCGAACCGCCCGGCGTGCTCCCCGGCGAAGGAGGCGATGGCCTCGTCCTGGCCGGGGATGTCGGGGAACGGCGCGGTGAACCAGACCGCGACCCCGGCGAGCTCGCCCGACTCGTGGACCCCGTAGATGCGGCCGTGGGCGAGCGCGTGCTCGGCGTGCATGGTGAAGAACCGCCGCTGGATCGGCAGCCGGTCGGGCGGCGAGGGGATCAGCCAGCGGGAGATCGCGTCGCCGCTGAACGTGCCGGCGATGATCTCGCCGGCCCGCGCCGCGTCCGTCAGGCGGGTGATCTCGGCCGTCACTTGGCGCTCCCGCCGACCGCCTGGGCGCCGAGGCCGATGTTGGCGTACACCCCCGGCCGGGTGGCCTTCAGCACGCGGCCCCACACCAGGCCGAAGACGATGGCGACGACGAAGATGCCGGGCAGGATCCAGCGGATGACCGAGTCCGGTGCCACCCCGAGCACCGTGTCGAAGTTGATCAGCGTCATCCCGATGATCACGCACAGGGCCAGCGTGGCCAGGGCCGGGGCGATCCGCGTGCGCCACGCCGTCTCCCGCGAGGGGTTCTTGGCGAAGAAGACGATCACCGCGATCGAGGTGACGGTCAGCAGGGTCAGCAGCCCGAGGCCGCCGAACGCGCCGAAGGTGAAGAACAGCTTCGTGACCGGGTCCAGGCCGCTGACCGCGTAGATGACGATCACGATCAGCCCGAGCGCCGTCTGCAGGATCGACCCGGCCAGCGGGGCGGCGGTGCGGGCGGAGGTGCGCCCGAACACCGAGGGGATGACGTGCTCGCGGCCCAGGGCGAAGATGTAGCGGGCCGTGGTGTTGTGGAAGGCGATCATGCACGCGATGCTGCTGGTCACGAACAGCACCGAGCCGATCGTCGCGACGGTCCCGCCCATGTGCGCGGCCGCCTGGCCGAAGATCAGCGTGGGACCCTGCTCGGTCGCCGCCTTGACGATCCCGTCCGGCCCGGTCGGCACCGTCTGCGCCCAGGCGGAGATCGAGTACAGCACCGCGATGATCCCGATGCCGAGGTAGGTGGCGAGGGGCACGGTCCTGTCGCGGTCCTTGGACTCCTCGGCGAAGACCACCGAGGACTCGATGCCGGCGAACCCGGCGACGACGGTGGCCAGCGCGGCGCCCACGCCGGGCACGAACAGCGAGCCGGGGGTGAACCCGTCGAAGGTGACGCCGGCCGGCCCCGCGTGTAACACGTCGGCGACGTCGAACACCAGGACGACGGTGATCTCGCTGATCAGCAGGACCGAGAGGATCTTGCCGTTGACCTCCACGCGGAGCAGGCCGGCCAGCCCGGTCAGCGCCCACGCCACCAGTCCGATCACCCACCACGCGGGCGAGGCGCCGAACCAGTCGCGCAGCAGCGGCTCGGCGGCCGAGCCGATGATGCCGTACAGGCCGAGCTGCAGCGCGTTGTAGGCCAGCAGCGCTACCCACGCGGTCGCCACCCCCTGCGTGCGGCCGAGTCCCTGCGCGGCGTAGGCGTAGAAGGCGCCCGCGTTCACCACGTGCCTGGCCATGGTCACGTACCCGACGGCGAAGAGCGCGAAGACCGCGCCCAGCAGCAGGAACGCGAACGGCACGCCGAGGACGCCCGTCACCGCGTAGGCCGTCGGGACCGAGCCCGCGACGACCATCAGCGGCGCGGCCGCGGAGATGACGAAGAACACGACCGACGGGACGCCGAGCCGGTCCTTGGCCAGCGCGGCGCACACGACGCTGGGGCGTTGCTCTGTGAGGGACATTCGCGACTCCGTGAGATGGGGAAGGGGGTCACCGGCGGCTGATGACGGCCTGGCCGACGACGACCTCGGTCTGGACGATGAGCCTCTGCAGCGGTGGGGAGAGCGTGGCGAGCATGGCGGTGACGAACGCGGGGTCGTGGTCCCACAGCGCCCGCTTGGCGCCGCCGGTGGCGGCGAAGAGCCCGTAGAGCACGCGGTCCCTGACGGAGGGCGGTTCGCGCCGCTGGACGGCGAGGTTGAGGCGGGCGAGCGGCCACGCGGCGGCGTTCACGTCCGCGGGCGCCGCGGGCTGCTTCTTCAGCAGGTGCCGCGCCGGCGGGTTGAGGAGCTTCGCGGCGATCATCCGGTTGGTGACGTCGGTGTAGATGGTGGAGGCGAAGAAGACGAGCCAGGTGGTCACCGGATGCTGCGGCTCTTCGATGATGTGGCGCAGCACCTTGTGCGTGAGCGGATCGCTGGTGGCGTGCCGCGCGGTCGCGTAGAGGCGGTCCTGGCCGGACGCCAGGTCCAGGGTCACCCGCTCGGCCAGCATCAGCTCGCCGACCACGGCGCCCGCGAGCGCCAGGCTCGCGAGGCGAGGATGCAGCCGCGGACGGCCCGTCACGTCGTCGTGCATGACAAAGAACAGATCGTGCGCCAACGACGGGCGGGAAAAGTCACCATCAACCACGATCGGTGATGATATAGGCGATCTGTTGTATCTGTCGTCGATGAATAGCCGGAAATCCGCGATGAGTGGCATGCCGCAGATCCCATAATCAGGAGATATGTGGCAGAGGTTCCGCTTTGACGTCAATGTATGGTATCCCGATTTGCGGGAAAGGTGACATATCTGGAATGACGGGGGTGGATGTCCGGGTTGACCTTTGGGGATGAGCGGGCGAGCCGATCCGCGTCGCCACTCGTGGACGCGGCGTGGAGCACGCCGGGACGGCGCGCTTGCGGATTCCGGTTCACCGAATCGAGGGTTCGGTCCCGGTCAATTCCGGGGTCCGCCGTCGTGCGAATGGCGGACGAGGCGTCCGTCGCCGCGGCCCCGCGAGGCCGGCCGGGAAACGACCGCCGCGATTTACCGGCATAACGTGATAGCGGCGGAGCCCAGCCCATCAAACCGAATGCCGCTCACCCGCTCGCCACCCGCTCACCGCTCGTCACCCGCTCACCCGGTCACACGGTCACCTCACCCGGTCACACGGTCACCTCACCCGCTCACCGCTCACCCGCTCGACGGCGCCCGCGCCCGTGGAGGAGGTGCGCGGCTCCGGCGGGTGCGCCACCGGTCGCGCCGGGGCAGAGTAGGCGTGTGAGCAAGGTCCTCTACCTCATCGTGTGCGCCGCCGGTCCGGCCGCGGACGCCGGCGAGCTGGTCTCTCTCGGCCAGGACGCCGGCTGGGTCGTCCAGGTCGTCGCCACTCCGTCCGCGCTCGACTTCATCGACGTGCCGGCCCTGGAGAGGCGGACCGGGCGGCCGGTCCGCAGCCGGTACCGCAAGCCGTACGAGCCCAAGCCGCCACGGGCCGACGCGATCATCGTGGCCCCCGCCACCTACAACACGATCAACAAGTTCGCCCAGGGCATCGCCGACACCTACGCCCTCGGCCTGCTGGCCGAGGCGCCCGGCCTCGGCATCCCGGTCGTCGTGCTGCCGTTCGTGAACAGCGCGCTGGCCGGCCGGGCCCCCTTCCGCGACAGCGTCGGGCGCCTGCGCGCCGAGGGCGTCCAGGTCCTCATCGGCGCCGGAGCGTTCGTGCCGCACGACCCGAGCGCCGTCCACACCGGCGCCTATCCCTGGCACCTGGCCCTCGCCGCCCTTCCGGCACGCGCGCGGGACTGATCCGGCGCGCCCTCCGGCCACCGGTGAGGCGCGGACGCGGCGGGAGGCCGGCCGCGACGAGGAGGCGGGAGGTCATGACCTGGGACGACGTATAGTCCGCTGGTGAGCGGTTACGAACTGGCGGAGTTCCTGCGGGCGCGCCGCGCACGGCTGAACCCCGCCGACGTCGGCATGCCCGGCGCGGGGCCGCGCCGGGTCGCCGGGCTGCGGCGCGAGGAGGTCGCCGTCCTCGCCGGGGTCAGCGCCGACTACTACACCCGCCTGGAACAGGGCCGGGAACGCAACCCCTCGGCGCAGGTCGTGGACGCCCTCGCCCGAGCCCTGCGCCTGCACGCCGACGCCCGCTGGCACGCCTACCGGCTGGCCGGCCTGGTGCCCAGAGACCTCCGCTCAGAGCAGGCCGACCAGGTCGACCCGGCGCTGCTCCGCCTGATGGACGGCTTCCCCACGGCCGTCGCGTACGTGGTCAACCGGCGCCTCGAGGTCCTGGCCGCCAACGCGCCGGCCCGTGCCCTGACCGCCCCCCTCGGCGAACCGCGCGACATGGTGCGCGCGCTGTTCCTCGACCCGGCGGCGCGGCGGCTGTTCGCGGAATGGCCGGCCGTCGCGCGGGACACAGTGGGGGCGCTGCGGCTGGCCGCGGGACTCGACCCGGACGACACCCGGCTCGCCGCGACGGTGGAGGAGCTGACCGCCGCGAGCGAGGACTTCGCGCGGATGTGGCGCGAGCACGCCGTCAGCGGCCTCGCCGGCACCTCCAAGCTCTTCCACCATCCGGACGCGGGCCGCTTCCGGCTCGGCTACCAGACCTTCGACGTGCGCGGCGCCCCCGGCCAGCAGCTCCTGGTCGGCACCGCCGAGCCGGGCACCCCGGACGCCGGGTCGCTCGCCCTGCTCGCATCCCTGCACCCCGCGGGCGAGGGCCGGGAAGCGCGCCGCGAAGGCGGCTGACCGCTCCCCACGACCGGGCCCTCTCCGCCCCAATGCCCCGCGCCCGCCGTGGGCCCGTTTCGGGGCTGCTCGGGAGGGCCGTTCAGTACAGGGTTCCCATGGCGGCGCGCACCTCCCTCAAGGTCGTCTCGGCGATGGCGTTCGCCCGCTCGCCGCCTTCGCGCAGCACCCGGCGGACGTGGCCGCGGTCCTCGGCGTACATCGCGCGGCGGGCGCGCATCGGCGCCAGGTGCTCGTTGACCGCTTCGGTGGCCGCCGCCTTGAGCGCCGATGCGCCGGCGCCGCCGATGTCGTCGGCCACCTGGCGCGGGTCGCGGCCCAGGCACAGCGCGGTCAGCAACACGAGGCTTGAGACCTCGGGCCGCGTCGCGGGGGCGTAGGTGATGTGCCGCTCCGCGTCGGTCCTCGCGCCCCGGATCAGCCGCGCGGTCTCGTCGGCGCCGGCCGCCAGGGCGATGGCGTTGCCACGGCTCTTGCTCATCTTGGCGCCGTCGGTGCCGAGCAGCAGCGGAGCCGCCGAGAGCAGGGCCTCCGGCTCGGGAAGCACCGCCCTGCCGCCGCCGTAGCGGTTGTTCAGCCGCCGGGCGACGACCCGGCTCAGCTCGAGGTGCGGAAGCTGGTCCTGTCCGACCGGGACGAGATTGGCCTTGCAGAACAGGATGTCGGCGGCCTGGTGGGCGGGATAGGTGAACATCAGCCCGCTGACCGCCGACCGGCGCGAATGGGCGATCTCGTCCTTGACCGTCGGGTTGCGGCTGAGCTCCGCGACCGAGACCAGGCTCAGGAACGGCAGGAGCAACTGGTTGAGCGCGGGGACCGCGCTGTGGGCGAAGATCGTGCTGCGGGCCGGGTCGACGCCGACGGCCAGGTAGTCCAGCACGAGCTCCTCCACGTGCTCGGCGAGCCGGTCGGCGACGTCGCGGTCGGTCAGCACCTGGTAGTCGGCGACGACGACGAACAGCTCGACGCCGAGATTCTGCAGGCGGACGCGGTTGTGGAGGGTGCCGAAGTAGTGGCCGAGGTGCAGCCGGCCGGTCGGACGGTCGCCGGTCGAGATCCGGAACCCGCGCGGATCCCGCCGGATCAGCTCCTCCAGCTCGGCGCTGCGCAGCCGGGCGGCCCGCACGCCGAGCACGTCCGAGGGCGCACGCCCTTCTGACGCGGCCCCGGACGCGGAGCCGGGCCCGGACGCGGTCCCAAACGCGGTCCCGGAAGCGACCCCGGACGGAGGCTCGAACGTGGAGGCGGACCCGGATCCGGACGCGAACGCGATTGCGGACGCGAGCGCGGAGGCGGATGTGGACCCGGACGTGGAGTTGGACGCGGACCCGGACGTGGGCGCGATGAAGGGCCGGGGCGAACGGATCGGGTCGGTGGTGCCGGTCATGGTGTGGCTCCCTGGTGGGCGAGGTGGGTGGGATGGCCCGCCGGGACGGCCCCCTTGCCGGGTGGTTCAGGGAGAACACCAGAAAGGGCCGTCCGTCAGAACGGCCCTGCGCGTGCGAGAGAGGTGGCCGCTCCTACGAGGAGCGCCACCAGCTCACGCACTGCGGACGATGCATGGGATCAGTCTAGGCCACCCGGTGCCGCCGGCCCAGGGACCGGACCGCCCTGCCGCGCGAGGTCCCCCATGCCGTGGTGGATGCTCTCATCGACTCCTACTACGGCGACAAACCCGACCAACCCCCCGGTTGGCAGCAGAGCCATGAAAGGGTCCACCCCGCAAGCAGTCGGGGTGGCTAGCCATGGCTGCCCACCCCCGACACCACCGGCCACGCGGGGAGTCACCAGGACCCCGGTCAGGACCCCGGCCGGGCCCACTTTCCTGCTCCAACCGGCCGTCTCATCGGCACGAATGTGACACGAGCGGCCCCGACCGGTGATCTCCACCTCATGCGGCGACGGTCATGTTCCCGGTGTCGGTCCGGGGTGTTGCTCGGGTTTGTCGCCGTACGAGGGGATGCCATGGACCTGCTTGCCGGCGATCAGGCCGGCGCACGGGTCGCCCATCCCTGTCCTCGTGTAGCCAGGGGGAGGGCTGGGTGGGCAACCGTGGCTTGCCACCTCAAGTGCTTGCGGGGTGGGCCTCGTGTCGGTCTGGTGAAGGCGATGCGCGTCCGGAAAGGGCGAAGCCGCCGTCGTGGTGGGTGCGGCGGCGGCTTCACGGCTTGGCCTGCCGAGGACGCGTCCAGGGAGCGGACGATCCCGGTGGCGCGGCGGGTGGGTCAGGCCAGGGACTGGGCGACCAGTTCCAGGTGGTCCATGGCCTCCTGCATGCCGCCCTCCATGCCCGAGCCGATGTGCGCGTCGCGCGACTCGCGGCCGTCGTGCTCGATGAGCGAGGTGAGCGTCGTGCGCCCGTCCTTCTCGCTGAACGCGGTGGTGACCAGGGCCGCCTTGTCGGGCATGCCCTCGTAGACCTCCGTCGCCACGATGCGCTCGTGCGGGACGATCTCGCGGTACTCGCCGTGGAACCCGACCTCGAACCCGCCGTGCGCCGTCAGCACGTAGCGCCAGGCGCCGCCGACGCGCAGGTCGACCTCGGCGAGCGTCACCTCGCCCCGTTCGCCGCCCCACCAGCGCCTGATGAGCTCGGGCGTGGTCCAGGCCCGGTAGACCAGGTGCCTGGGGGCGTCGAATTCGCGCGTGATCAAGATCTGGGTGTCCGCCGGGAGCGTGACCACCGCCGTACCGCTACTCGCCTTCGTCGCCATCGCGTCGCTCCGTTTCCTTGAGTTCCTCCAGCACGACGTCCATCAGGTCGAAGCGCTGCGACCAGGTGTGCTCGTAGCCCCGCACCCAGTCGTGAATGGACTTGAGCGGCCGGCCGTTGAGCCGGTAGAGGCGTTGCCGTCCCTCGTCGCGCACGTCGACCAGCCCGACCTCTCTGAGCACCCGCAGGTGCTTGGACACCAGGGGTTGGGGAAGACCGAGCAGCCCGACCAGGTCGCCGACCGACCGCTCGCCGCCGACCAGGGCGTCCAGGATCTCCCGCCGCCGGGGCTCGGCCACCGCGTTGAACGCGTCCGTCGTCGTCGCCGCTCGTGCCATGGCCCAATCGTATTCCCATATGGGTATGCGTGCAAGGCGCGTGCGTCCGGGATCGGCGCATCACGGGGAACGGCCCCGCCGGGACGGCGGTCAGCCGAACGCGGCGTCGCGGGCGACCGGCTCCCATGGTCAGCCGAACGCGGTGTCGCGGGCGACGGGCTCCCAGGCCAGCAGCTCCGCGCGCACGCGGTCCGCGTGGGACACCAGCGCGTCCACCGCGTCGTCGCCCAGGGGCAGCCGAAGCGGCACAGGATCCGCCTGAAGGGCGGCGAGGATGGCCGCGGCGGCCTTGGCGGGGTCGCCGGGCTGCTTGCCGTCCGCCCCCGAGGCCATGGACCGGGTGGGCCCGACGGTCTCCCGGTAGGCCTCCATGGCATCCGACCGGTACAGGGCGTCACCGAACAGGCCGGTCCTGAACGCCCCCGGCTCGACGATCAGCACCTTGACGCCGAAAGGCGCGACCTCCTCGGCGAGCGCCTCCGACAGCCCTTCCAGCGCGCACTTGGTCGCCGAGTACGCGCCGAACCCGGCGAAGGACAGTTGGCCGCCCATGCTGCTCATCTGCACGATGGCGCCCGAACCCTGGCGGCGCATGTGCGGCAGCACGGCCCGCACGAGCGCGACCGGCCCGAACAGGTGCAGTTCCATCAGGTCGCGCAACTCCTTGTCGGTGGTCTCCTCGACCGCGCCGATCTGGCTGCGCCCGGCGTTGTTCACCAGGACGTCGACGCGGCCGTACCAGAGGATGACCTCGGCGACCACGGCCGCGACGCGCGCGGGGTCGGTGACGTCCAGTCGCAGGGCCGCGGCGCGGCCGGGGTGCGCGGCCACCAGGTCGTCGATCGCCTCCGGCCTGCGCGCCGTGGCCACCACGGTGTCGCCGGCCGCCAGCGCCGCCTCGGCGATCGCCCGCCCGAAGCCCGAGGAGGCTCCGGTGATCAGCCATACCCTGCCCGCCGCCGGCCGGGCGGGGGCTCCGTTGTCCACGGTCATTCGTCCTTCTCCACGCTCAGGGGTCTGTTGAGGTCTCCGTTATGCCGTGAGCCGTGGCAGGCCGTCCAAGACAGAAGATCGGCGGTCCGATAAACAGCGTTTATCATCGCAGGATGGAGCTACGGCAGCTGCGCTACCTGGTCGCGATCGACGAGGCGGGGAACCTCAGGCGGGCCGCCGAGGCGCTGTACGTGAGCCAGCCCGCGCTGTCCTACTCCTTGCGCACCCTGGAGTCCGAGCTCGGCGTGCGGCTGTTCGACCGGCACTCCGGCGGGGTGACCGCGACCGACGCCGGGAGGGAGGTCGTGGCCGAGGCGCGGCGCACGGTCGCCCAGGCCGGGCGGGTGACGGCCGCCGCCGAGCGGCACCGGCGCGGCGAGACCGGCGTGCTGCGGGTCGGCTTCGAGGCCAGCGGCGCGGGGCGGCTCACCACCCGCGCCAGGGCCGAGTTCGCCCGCCGCAACCCCGGCGTCCGGGTGGAGCCCAAGCGGTTCGACTGGGGCCAGGAGGCCGCCGCCCTGCGCGAGGGCAGGGTGGACGTGGCCTTCGTCTGGCTGCCCGCCGACCTCGCCGGCCTGCGCGCCGAGGTCGTGCACACCGAGGAACGGGTCGTCGGGCTGCCGTCCGGGCACCGGCTCGCCGGGCGGGACGGCGTGTCGGTCCTGGAGGTGAACGACGAGCCGCTCATGTGGACCGAACGGGCGCCGCGCGCCTGGGTGGACTGGTGGGCGGTCAACCCCCGGCCGGACGGGTCGGCCCCGCGCTGGGGGCCGACCAACGACAACGTGGAGGAGATGCTGGAGCAGGTGGCCGAGGGCGCCGCCATCTGCTTCGCCCCGGCCAGCATGGCCATCTACTACGCCCGTCCCGACCTGTCGTGGGTGCCGCTCACCGACGTCGAGCCGCTGCGGGTGGCCCTGGCCTGGGCGGACGGCGCGGACGCGCCCCTCGTGCGGGGGTTCGCGCAGGTCGTTCGCGAACTGGCCTCCGGTGGTACGGCCGTGGTGTCCTGACCGGTGGCCGCCGGACCCTGAGGGCCTCCGCGTCCCCCCGCGACGGCGGGGCCGCCGGTCGCCGCACCCCGATCGGGGGGCCGGGTGACCCCATTGAGTCTGCGGGAAGAAGATCTGTATGGGTAGCGTGTCGGGAGTCGGCAGACGAGCCCGCAGGACGGGCCGAGCTTTCCTGGAGTAGTGATGACGGCCACCCTCGACGCACCGCCGCCCGTGCCTTTCGACGCGGTCTGCCCGCTGATGGGGGTGGAGGAGGAGTACCTGGTCGTCGACCCGGCGACGCGCGAGGTCAGCCCGTGGGGCGCGCGCATCGTCGAGCGCGCCGCCGTCACGATGGGAGACCGGGTCTGCACCGAGATCACCAAGTTCCAGGTGGAGGCGAAGACCGCCCCCTGCGCGGGCGTGGCCGAGCTGGAGGGCCAGCTGCGCCGCATGCGGGCGGCGGTGGCCGCGGCGGCCCGCGACGAGGGCCTCGCGCTGGTCGCCTCCGGCACCGCGGTGCTGGGCCAGGTCGTGCCGCCGCCGATCAACGACGACCCGCGCTACGGGGTCGGCGTGGCGACCTACCGGGCGCTGCACGACGAGCTGAGCATCTGCGCGGGCCACGTCCACGTGCACCTGCCCGACCGCGAGCGGGCCGTGCTGGTGGGCAACCACGTGCGGCCCTGGCTGCCGGTGCTGATCGCGCTGATGGCCAACTCGCCGTTCTGGGCGGGCCGCGACACCGGGTACGCGAGCTGGCGGACGCTGTCGTGGGGCAAGTGGCCGGTGGCCGGGCCGCCGCCGTACTTCGGCTCCCTGCGCGAGTTCGACGAGACCATCGCCGCGCTCACCGAGATGGGCGCGCTGGTCGACCCCGGGACGATCTTCTGGGACGTCCGGCCGTCGGCTCGGCTGCCGACCCTGGAGATCAGGGTCACCGACGTCCCGGCGACCGCGGAGGAGTCGGCGCTGCTCGCGGCGCTCGTGCGGGCGCTGGTCGTGGTCTCGCTGGAGCGGGTCGAGCGGGGCGACCCGGGGCCGCCGCTGCCCGCCGAGCGGCTGCGCGTGGCGTATTGGCGGGCGGCCCGCGACGGGCTGGACGGGCACGGCGTCGACCCGGTCACCGGGCGGCTGCGCCCGGCGGCGGAGCTGCCCGGCGTCCTGCTGGAGCACGTGCGCCACGCGCTCGCGGCCACCGGTGACCTGGACCTGGTCACCCGGCGGCTCGGACGGCTGGCCGCCACCGGCACGGGCGCCGCGCGCCAGCGCGCCGCCCACGCCCGCCGCGGCCGCTTCACCGACGTCGTCGACCACCTCATCGACCACCTGGTCCCTGCCGAGGAGGCCGGGGAGGGGGTCACAGGTAGCCGGTGAGGAACTCCTTCAGGGGCGCGACGTGCCGGACGGGGTCGCGCCACTGGGCCAGGAGGTCTTCCAGCAGGTGGCGTTCGGCCACCTGCTCGCCGTGCCGCCAGACGCGGACGACGGGGTGCAGGAAGGCGCTCTCGTGGGCCCGCTCGGGGGTGGGGTGCCGCTTGATGGCGAACACGTCGTCGTGGCGGTCGCGGCCCCAGCGCAGGGTGACGGTGAAGCACAGCGGGTGGCCGGCGAACCGCTCGGCGGCGTAGTCCTCGGGCAGGTCCTGGTAGTGCGTGACGGTCCCGGCGTCCGGGTCGACGACGTAGGCGTCGCACAGGTACTCGAACTGGGTCCACAGCGCCGAGCTCCAGTTGACCCGGTCGAGCATGGTGGCGGTCAGCCGGCCGGGGTCGGGCGGCAGCGCCTGCCGGTCGAGCGGGACCGACTCGTACCGCTCGGCGAGCAGGGCGGCCATGGTGCGCAGGTTGTAGCGGAACCCGTCGATGAACGCCGAGGAGGCGCGCTTGAAGTCGCGGGCCTGCATGAGCGTGCCGGCGAAGTACAGGCCGTCCACGTTGGCCGACTGGAAGTCGGGACGGATGGCCGGCATGCGCCCGCTGGGCGTGAGCTCGGGACGGCAGGACTCGCCGAACAGGGAGGTGTCCATGGTGAACCCGGTGCAGCGGATCACCGCGTCGTACTCCAGCAGCGCCTGCTCGCCCTCGGCGAGGGTGTAGGTGATGGCGGCCTTGTAGGCGTCGCCCTCGCGCCAGATGCGGTCGACCGTGCATTCAAGGACGCCGTGCAGGGTCTTGAACCAGTAGCTGTCGAGCAGGGCGCCGTACTGGCCGCGCACGTTGCCCGGGTGCTTGGTGTTCCACGCCAGGGTGACCGGGCTGGGGCTGGCGAGGTGGATGATGGCGGCGTCGCCGAGCATCGAGTGGGCGGTCTCGAACGCCGAGTTGCCCTTGCCGATGATGAGCACGCGCTTGTCGGTGAAGTGCTCTCCGGACGTCGGGACGTCCTCGTAGCCCATGGCCAGCTCGATGCCCGGGATGTCGGGGATATTCGGCCCGCCCCAGCCGGTGGCGATGATCAGGCACTCGGCGCGGACCACCTCGCCGCCGGCCAGGTGCGCCAGGAAGTCCCCGCCGGTCTTCTCGACGCGTTCGACCGGCGTCCCGTAGCGGACGTTCAGCGCGTGCTCGCGCTGGAAGTCGGCCAGGTAGCGCACCAGGTCGTCGGCGCAGGGCAGGTACTCCTGCGAGTAGCGGGGGAAGGTCAGCTCGGAGGAGTCGCTGAGCAGGGAGTTCCAGTCCCACCGCAGCAGGATCTCCGGGTCCTTCTCGGTGGTGTGCACCTTGTTCAGCGAGATGAGCCTGCGGTGGCGCGGGAACCGCCGGAAGAACCCGCCGGGGGCCTGCTCGCGCTCCAGGGTGAGGTAGTCGGCGCCGGCGCGCTGGAGGTAGTAGCTGAGCTGCAGCCCCGCAGGGCCGGCCCCGATGATCAGATAGCGGACGCGCCCGTCCTGTCCCATGTCCGTCATGGGCTCAGGCCGGGACGGTGGCGCAGGAGCAGTTCATCCGCGCCTGCTCGTCGGGGCGAGGACGGCGGTGCAGCACCATGGCCACCACCATGGGCACGAAGACGACGGCGTTGTAGAACAGGTGCAGCTCCACGCGGGGCACCAGAAGCTGGATGATGCTGGTCGGCACCGGCCGGCCGAGCAGGTGGACGCCGGTCAGCGCCTGCAGCAGCAGGAGCAGGTGCTCGAAGTGGTGCCATACCTGGATGCCGAGCGAGATGGTCCACCAGGTGAGCGCCCGCCCGGTGAAGCCCTTGCGCAGCACGATGAGGCCCACCAGCATCAGCAGCGCGTAGCCGTAGTGCATCCACTCGGAGGTCACCAGCCACGGGAACGGCAGGCCGAGCACGCCGCGCGCCTCGGGGACCGGCCAGCCCATGACGTAGATCTGGACGGCCTGCGCCACGTGCTCGGCCCAGTGGGCGAGCACGATGAACAGGAACACGTTCAGGCCGAGCCGGTGGTGGTCGGTGTTCAGCGAGGTGATCAGGTCGTGCCTGTGCGGTAAGGCGCTGGAGTGGCTGGCCATGGTTCCTCCGCGGTCGTCGGGTCGGTCGCCGCCCGGGCGCGGCCGTCGCGCTCCGTGCCCCGCGCGGCGGGGGCATGCGTGGGCGCCGGCCCGCCGGCGGGCCGGCGCGGCCGTCAGGAGCGGCGCTGCGCCTCGGCGAGCAGGGCCAGGTAGCCGTCGGCGACGATGCGCTCGGCCCGGGCCGCGTAGGAGGCCGGGTCGTCGGGGGCGATCGTCGCCAGGCCGTCGACGTAGCGGTTGTACATGCAGAACGCCGCGGCGATCAGCACGGTGTCGTGGATCTCCAGATCGGTCGCCCCGGCGGCGCGGGCGGCGGCCACGTGCTCCTCGGTGACCTCGCGCCCGCCGCGCTGGACGGCGGCGGCGATGCCGAGCAGGGCCCGCAGCTTGGGCGTGATGGGTGCGCTCGCGAGGTCGGCGCGGACCTGTTCGACCAGCTCCATGCCCTCGGGAAGCTGGGCGGCGGCGTAGGCGGCGTGCGAGGAGAAGCAGTAGCGGCACTCGTTGAGCGACGAGACGTACGCGGCGATCAGCTCGCGCTCGCCCGGGGTGAGCGTGCTCTCGGCCCGCAGCAGCACCTCGACCAGCGCGTTGAGCGGGCCGGCGGTCTCGGGCCGGAACCGGAACAGGCCGCGGATGCCGGGCTCGTCGGTGGTAAGGGTGATGTGGGGCATGGCAGTTTCCTCGCCGTCGTGCAGTTGAGGCCTTTCACGCAGCCCCACGTGCGCATTTCATCCGACAAACGCTCATGCTCGCCATTCGACCACCCGGCTGTCAATGGCTGTTTTCGGTCACCCCTTAATCGCTTGACTGTGCCCCTTAAATCCTGTTGTCCACACCGGTATGACTATATGGTAAGTATGTCCTCACTCTCTTGTTTGCGGGTAAAGGCCCGGCGTAGCGTCACCACGTCGCCCCCAAACGATCCGCACCATCATGAGGAGGCCGTCCATGTCCGAACACCCCAACGTCAACCCGGTCCGCGAGATCTACGACGCCATCGCCAAGGGCGAACTGGATTACATCCGCGACAGTCTGCTCGCCGACGGCGTCTCCTTCCACGTGCCGGGCCGCGGCCCGCTCGCCGGAACGTACAAGGGCAAGGAAGAGGTGCTCGGCTACCTGGCGAAACTCGCGAATCACACCGGGAACTCACTGCGCTACGACCCCGACACCTTCCTCGCCGACGACGGCCACGTCGCCGCCCTGCTGCGCATCAGGGGTGACCGCGACGGCAAGGAGCTGGACGAGCGCGGCGTCCACGTCTTCCACGTCACGGACGGCAAGATCACCGAGCGGTGGAGCTTCCCCTACGACACTCACGTCATCGACGAGTTCTTCGCATAGGCGACCGAGGCGCCCGAGGCGCACGGATCACCGGCCCGGTGTTACGCGAGCCGGTGTCCTCTCCTGACCGCCCGGTCCGCCCGGCTCCTCGCCGGCGCGGGCCGGGCGGTCGCGTCGCCGCCGTCAGTTCTCGGCCTGCGACTCGGCGAACACGGCGAGATAGCCGTTGGCCATCTTCGCCCGCGCCGCGTAGACCTCCGGATCGTCCGGCGCGAACGTGGCCAGGCCGTCGACGTAGCGGTTGTACATGCAGAAGGCCGCCGCGATGAGCACCGTATCGTGGATCTCGACGTCGGTCGCGCCCGCCGCGCGCGCGTCGGCCACCTGCCGCCGGGTGACCTTCTTCCCGCTCTCCTGCACCGACGCGGCGATGGCCAGCAGCGCTCTGAGCTTCTCGGAGACCGGGGCGGTCGACAGGTCGGCGCACACGTGCTCCACCAGCATCATGCCGTCGGGGGAGCGCACGGCGGCGAAGGCGGCATGGGTGTAGAAGCAGAACCGGCACTGGTTGAGCGCCGAGACATAGGCCGCGATCAGTTCGCGTTCCCCGCGGGTCAGCGTGCTGTCACCGCACAGCAGCACCTCCGACAGGGCGTTCAACGGAAGCGCCGCGTCCGGGCGGTACCGGAACAGGCCGCGGATCCCCGGTTCGTCGGAGTTCAGCGCGATGTGCGGCTCCTCGGGGCTCGGCGCGCCCAGTGGCACCAGGGGAGGCCGGGCGGGCCATTCCAGCCCACAGGACAATCCGGCCGTCTGGGGCAGGGACTCAAGGTCGACGGACACGTTCGAGCGGACAGGTAGGGCCAATGCGTTCGACATTGCGGATCCTTTCGGCAGCCAACTGAGCTCGCACGTTCCACTGTGCGCGCCGCCCCGTCCCCGCAGACAGAGGTTCGGAGGTCAGCAAGCTGCCGGGGGACTTCCGTTTCCTGCAGGCCGCCCCCCTTGACGTCCCCGGCGCGAGCAGGTCAGCACGGCAGGAGATGCGCCGGGCGGGGGCGGGAGTGAGGCTGGTAGAGCGGGTCATCCGAGCCGGGAGGGCGGCGACTGTGACGCAGGGCTTCTACCTGAAGGTGGTACGCGGCAACCCGACGGCCGAGGAGCTGGCCGCGCTGATCACGGTGCTCAGCGCGCGCGCCGCCTCGCAGGCCGGCGGGGACTCCGGCGCGCACCCGTCCCAGAACGGCGCCGGCGCCGGCCTCGCCCCGGAGCCCGCCTCGGCGTGGCTGGACGGATCGCGCACGGCGCGCAAGCCGTCGGCTCCGAGCGCCAGTGCCGCGGCCTGGCGGGTCAGCGGCTGGGCCGGCTGACCGCTTTCGACATACTCGCCGGCGAGCCCCCGCATTCGCGGGGGCTCGCTGCTTTTCCGGTGCCTTGCACCGCTTACCCGGGCCGCCGGGACGGCCTGCCGGAGGATCTTCGCCCGCGCCCGTAAGACAGGTCATTACAGATCATGACTTAGCTTCGCAATACGGGAGATGTCGCGAAACTCCTTCGCATATCACCATTAAATGGTCCAGCTGAGGGTGCGGAACCGTCATCGGCTGACGGCGAAGACGAGGAGCATTATGCCTACCCTGTTCGGCTCATTGCGCAGGCTCGTGCTGACCCCGTCGCTGGCCGACGTGACATTCGGCGTGCGCGGCTTTCCCGCCACCCCGTCGGAGGCGACGCGACGGCTGGAGGCCATCCCGCGGGCGGTGATCTGCGGGTTCGAATGGGGGATCGACGCGCGCGACCAGTGGGAGGTCGAGCGCCGTCTCGAACTGGTCGACCAGGAGCACCGGGGGTTCGCCTACGAGGGCGCGACGATGGCGTTCACCGTGCTCGACGCGATGGCCGGCGGGCGCGGCCACCGCACCCGCGACCTGCTGCTCGGCCCCGGGCAGCCGCACATCTTCCTCACCTACATCGGCATCGGCTTCGCCATGGCCCGCCTGCCCCGGCCGCTGTGGAAGAAGGTGATGCCCGACCTCAGCGGCTCGGCGTACTACCCCACGATGAGCTGGCTGGCCGTCGACGGCTACGGATTCGACCGCGCCTACTTCGAGACCCCCCGCTGGGTGGACCAGCAGCGGGTGCCCGCGCCGTACGCCTGGGAGGGCGACCCCGAGTACTTCCTGCGGGCCGTCGACCAGGGCATCGGCCGCGCCCTGTGGTTCATCCACGGCGGCAACGTCCCGGGCATCGCGTCCCGCGTCGAGGGCTTCGCGGCCCACCGGCGGGCCGACCTGTGGAGCGGCGTCGGACTGGCCGCGACCTTCGCCGGCGGCTCGACGCCCGAGGGACTGGCCGCGCTGCGCCACGCCGCGGGGGAGTACCGGCCCGAGCTGGCCCAGGGCGTGGTCTTCGCCGCCAAGGCGCGTGACTTCTCCGGCTTCGTGCCCGAGCACACCGAGGCGGCCACCTCGGTGCTCGCCGAGCTGTCGATGGAGGCCGCCGTCGCGCTGGCCGACGCCACCGCGGTGGAGGCGGGCCCCGGCGCCGTGCCGGCCTACGAGCTGTGGCGGCGCGCGGTGCGCGCGCACTTCGTCACCGCCGGCGAGCGCATCCCGGGCTGACCGCCGCCGTCGTCTCCTTTTCCGCCGGCGCCGGCCGGCGGAAAAGGTCATTCTCGCATGCGCGGGATCAGACCCCATAAGGGTGCGGAGGTCATTTCCGCGTGCCCGGGAAACGGAAATGGCGCTACGCCGAGTGAGCACGTTTGAAGTGGACCCGAAGTAGTCCGATATGGCTACATTTAACCACAGATTATCCCGCGGAGCAGGGAAACCCCCGGGGGAGGGAGAGGGAATTGGCCAGCCTTCTGAGATCATTGAGGCGACGAATTATCACGCCGAACATCTCCGAGACGAAACTCGCGACGCGTGGTTTCCATGTGAAGAACGCCGAAGCCCGCGATCTGCTCGAAACGGTCGGCGAGATGTTCCTCACGGGCTACGCCTACGCGGCCGAGGCCCGCACGCCGGCCGAGGCGGAGGAGCGGCTGGAGCAGATCCCCCGGCGGTTCCGCGGCTTCGCCTACGAGGGCGCCGGCATGGCCTACGCCATCCTCGACGCCACCCCGCTGGCGACCAGCGGCAAGGTCGCCGCCAGCCTGGCCGGCCGGGGCGACGCCCAGGTCTACCTGATCTACGTCGGCGTCGGCTGGGCCATGGCGCGGCTGCCCCGCGTGCTCTGGTCGAAGATCCACGCCCCCGACCCGCTGCTGCGGTGGCTGGCGCTGGACGGGTACGGCTTCCACCAGGCCTACTTCCGCACCCAGCAGTACGTTCACGACCAGTACCAGGACCCGCGCTTCCCCTGGCCGAAGGACGGCACGTCCGCGTACGCGAACCGCGTCATCGACCAGGGCATCGGCCGGGCGCTGTGGTTCGTCGGCGGAACCGACGTCGAGGTCGTCAGCTCGCTGATCGCCAAGTTCCCCGAGCAGCGGCGCGGCGACCTGTACGCCGGCGCCGGCCTGGCCGCGACCTACGCCTGCGGCGCCGAGGAGGACGAGCTGCGCAGGTTCGCCGAGCTGGCCGGCCCGAACCGCCCCCAGCTCGCGCAGGGCTCGGCGTTCGCCGCCGAGGCGCGGGTGCGGCCCGGCCTGGTGGTCCCCGCCACCGAGATCGCCACGCGCGTGTTCTGCGGCGTCCCGCCCGAGCAGGCGGCCCGCATCAGCAACGAGTCACGTCCCGACCAGCCGATTCAGGGTGATGTGCCGGCCTATGAGGTGTGGCGGCAGCGCATCGCCGACCAATTTGTCTCTCTTGGAGGTGTTAGCCGGTGACCGCGACCCTTGGCTGGCTGCGCAGGCAGCTACCGGGAATCGTCGCTCTCGTGCTGATCGTGAGCGTCTTCTCGATTGCCCGCCTGCCGTCCTACTCCGCGGCCGAGACCGCGACCATCGCGAGCAAGTTCTCGTTCAAGCCGTTGTCCATCGCGCTGCCCAGTGGCTACACGCAGCAGACGATCCGCAAGGTGAACAAGGACTACACGCACATCGACGCCTGGATCTCCTCGGTCGGCGCGGCCATCGCCATGAACGACCTCGACGGCGACGGGCTGTCCAACGACCTGTGCCTGGTGGACACGCGCATCGACCAGGCCGTGGTGACGCCCACGCCCGGCGCGCGCGGCAACCGGTACGCGCCGTTCGCCCTGAACCCGGCCGGCCTGCCGATGAACGACACCATGGCGCCGATGGGCTGCGTCCCCGGTGACTACAACGAGGACGGCCGCATCGACCTGCTGGTCTACATGTGGGGCCGCACGCCGATCGTGTACCTGGCCAAGCCGGGCGCGACCAAGCTGGACGCCGCCGCCTACCAGGCCGTCGAGCTGGTGCCCGGCGCCAACTCCACCAACGGCCAGTACACGGGCCCGAAGTGGAACACCAACGCCGCCACCGTCGCCGACTTCGACGGCGACGGCCACGACGACATCTTCATCGGCAACTACTTCGCCGACAGCCCCGTCCTGGACCCCAACGCCAACGGCGGCGTGCACATGAACCACTCGATGTCCGACGGCCACAACGGCGGCGAGGACTACTTCTTCCGCTGGACCGGCTCCAGCACCGGCGCCACCCCCTCGGTCACCTACGAGTGCGTCGACAACGTGCTGTCGAAGGAGGCCTCCAAGGGCTGGGAGCTCGGCGCCGCCGCCACCGACCTGAACGGTGACCAGCTCCCCGAGCTGTACCTGGCCAACGACTTCGGCCCCGACCGGATGTTCTACAACCGGTCCACGCCCGGGCACATCAAGCTCTCGCCGGTCACCGGCGTCCGCTCGCCGATCATCCCCAAGTCCAAGACGGTGGGCAACGACTCCTTCAAGGGCATGGGCGTCGACTTCGGCGACCTGAACCACGACGGCCTGTACGACATGTTCGTCAGCAACATCACCACCTCGTGGGGCATCGAGGAGAGCAACTTCCAGTACATGAACACCGCCAAGGACCAGGCGGACCTGACCGCGAAGCTGAGCGAGGGCGTGGCGCCGTTCAAGGACGTGAGCGCGCCGTCGGGCACCGCGTGGTCCGGCTGGGGCTGGGACATCAAGATGGCGGACTTCAACAACAGCGGCGACCTGCAGATCGCGCAGGCCACCGGGTTCGTCAAGGGACAGACCGACCGCTGGCCGCAGCTCCAGGAGCTCGCCACCGCCAACGACCAGCTCCTGCAGAACCCCTTCTGGTGGCCGAACGCCCGCGCCGGCGACGACATCGGCGGGCACCAGACGCTGCACTTCTTCGTCAAGGGCCCCTCGGGCCGCTACGTCGACATGGCCAAGGAACTCGGCCTGGCGATCCCCACGCCGACCCGCGGCATCGCCACCGGTGACGCCGACGGCGACGGCCGCCTGGACTTCGCCGTGGCCCGCCAGTGGGACGAGCCGGTGTTCTACTCCAACCAGAGCCCCGACACCGGCGCCTACCTCGGCCTGAAGCTGTTCCGCGACACCCCCGCCTCCCCGGGCGCGCTCCCCGCGGCCGGCTCGCCGGTCACCGGCGCGCAGGTCTGCGTCAAGACCGCCGACGGGCGCACCTACGTCGCCCGCGTCGACGGCAGCAGCGGCCACTCCGGCCGGCGCTCCACCGACGTGCACATCGGCCTCGGCCAGAACGTCACCGGGCCGCTGACGGTGAACGTCAAGTGGCGCGACCGCACCGGCCAGGTACACGCCCAGGATCTCCAGCTCGCCACGGGCTGGCACACGCTCGAGCTCGGCCAGCAGGCCAAGGAGAAGTGATCGACATGGCTGAGTCAAAGCCCAGCGCGGCCGAGTCCAAGCCCGCCGCGCCGCCGCGCCACGACCCCAAGGTCGTCACCGCGCTGCGCAACTTCGCGATCTCGATTTCGGTCTTCAACATCTTCGGCTACACCGTGCTGGGCTTCGAGCAGCCCTGGCTGTGGCCGTTCATCGCCCTGGCCACCGGGTACGCCACCGAGATCGGCCTTGAGATCATCGGCGCCAAGGTCGAGGGACGCCAGCCGCGCTTCAAGGGCGGCGGCTTCAAGGGCCTGATGACGTTCCTGTACCCGGCGCACATCACCAGCCTCGCGATGAACATGCTGACGTATGTCAACGACCAGATCTGGGTGCTGTTGTTCGGCATCGTCGTCGCGGTCGGCGCCAAGTGGGTGCTCCGGGCGCCGGTCAAGGGTCGGCTGCGGCACTACATGAACCCGTCGAACTTCGGCATCGCGGTCATCCTGCTGCTGTTCCCCTGGGCCAGCATCGCCCCGCCGTACCACTTCACCGAGCACACCGACACGTGGTTCGACTGGATCATCCCCTGCATCATCATCCTCGGCGGCACGATGCTGAACGGCAAACTGACCAACAGGATGCCGTTGATCATGGGGTGGGTCGGCGTCTTCGCGCTCCAGTCGATCGTGCGCGGACTGATCTTCGGCACCTCCATCCCCGCCGCGCTCGGCATGATGACCGGCGTCGCGTTCGTGCTGTTCAGCAACTACATGATCACCGACCCCGGCACCAGCCCCTCCAGGCCCGCCATGCAGGTGCTCTTCGGCGGCAGCGTCGCCGCGCTGTACGGCCTGCTGACCGCGATCCACATCTCCTACGCCCTGTTCTTCGCCACGGCCGGCGTCTGCGCCATCCGCGGCGGGTTCTTCTGGGCGGCCCACTTCGTACACAAGGCGCGCGACGAGCGCGAGGCCCAGGCGGCGCTCAAGGCGGTGGCGGAGTTCCCCGTCGACCAGGTGCCCGCCCCGGACAAGAAGGTCGCCACGGTATGACCAGGATCGCGATCGTCGGCATGGCGTGCCGATACCCGGACGCCGCGTCGCCCAGAGACCTCTGGGAGAACGCCATCGCCGGTCGCCGTGCCTTCCGCAGACTGCCCGACGTGCGGATGCGGCTGGAGGACTACTGGAACGCCGACCCGGCGCATCCGGACACCTTCTACGCCCGCACGGCGGCGGTCATCGAGGGGTACGAGTTCGACCGCGTCGGCTACAAGATCGGCGGCAGCACGTACCGCTCGACCGACCTGACGCACTGGCTCGCCCTTGACACGGCGGGCCGGGCGCTGGCGGACGCGGGCTTCCCCGCGGCGGAGGGACTGCCCCGGGAGCGCACCGGCGTGGTCGTCGGCAACACCCTGACCGGCGAGTTCACCCGCGCCAACGTGATGCGGCTGCGCTGGCCGTACGTGAAGCGCACCGTCGCCGCCCAGCTCAAGGAGCAGGGCTGGGACGACGACCGGCTCGCCACCTTCCTCGCCGACCTGGAGGTCACCTACAAGGCGCCCTTCCCCGGCATCGACGAGGACACCCTGGCCGGCGGCCTGGCCAACACCATCGCCGGCCGCATCTGCAACTACTTCGACCTCAACGGCGGCGGCTACATCGTCGACGGCGCCTGCTCCTCCTCGCTGCTGTCGGTCACGACGGCCTGCAAGGCGCTGCAGGACGGCGACGTCGACGTGGCCATCGCGGGCGGCGTCGACCTGTCCATCGACCCGTTCGAGATCGTCGGCTTCGCCAAGACCGGCGCCCTGGCCAAGAGCGAGTTCCGCCTGTACGACCGGCACTCCAACGGCTTCTGGCCGGGCGAGGGCTGCGGCATGATCGTGCTGATGCGCGAGGAGGAGGCCGTCAAGGCCCGCCGCCGCGTCTACGCGACGATCGCCGGGTACGGCATCTCCTCCGACGGCAAGGGCGGCATGACCCGGCCCGAGGTCAGCGGCTACAAGCTCGCGCTGAGGCGCGCCTACGAGCGGGCCGGGTTCGGCATCGAGACCGTGGAGCTGTTCGAGGGCCACGGCACCGGCACCGCGGTCGGCGACGCCACCGAGCTGCGGGCGCTCACCGAGGCCAGGGCCGAGGCCGACCCCTCGGCCACCCGCGCGGCGGTCACCTCCATCAAGGGGATGATCGGCCACGCCAAGGCCGCCGCCGGCGTCGCCGGGCTCATCAAGGCCGCCATGGCCGTGCACGAGCAGGTGCTGCCCCCGGCCATCGGCTGCGTCGAGCCGCACGAGGTGCTGACCGACCAGGGGGCGACGCTGCGCGCGCTGCGCAAGGCCGAGCCCTGGCCGGCCGGCGCCCCCGTGCGCGCGGGCATCACCGCCATGGGCTTCGGCGGCATCAACACCCACGTCGTGCTGGAGAAGACCGGTCCGAGGAAGCGCGCGCCGCTCTCGACGCGCACCCGCACCCTGGCCGCCTCGCTCCAGGACGCCGAACTGCTGCTCATCGACGCCGCCTCACCCGAGGCGCTGCGCGAGCGGGTCGCCGAGCTGGCGGGCTTCGTCATCACGGTGTCCTACGCCCAGCTCGCCGACCTGGCCGCCACCCTCCAGCGCGACCTGCGCGACCTGCCCTACCGCGCCGCCGTGATCGCCTCCTCTCCCGAGGACGCCGAGCGGCGGCTGGGCACCGTGCTGGAAGCCCTGGACGCGGGCGAGACCCGCCTGTTCAGCCCCGAGGGCAAGGCCTTCTTCGGCCACGCCGACGGGCCGGGCCGGGTGGGCTTCCTGTTCCCCGGGCAGGGGTCGGGACGGGGCACCAGCGGTGGCGCGCTGCGCCGGCGCTTCCCCGACGTCGAGGACATCTACCTTCAGGCGGCGCTGCCGACCAGCGGCGACATGGTCGCCACGGCCGTGGCCCAGCCGCGCATCGTCACCGGGTCGATGGCCGGGCTGCGCGCCCTGTCCACGATCGGCGTGGAGGCCGACGTCGCCGTCGGGCACAGCCTCGGCGAGATCTCGGCGCTGCACTGGGCCGGGGCGCTCGACGAGGAGGGCCTGCTGCGCGTCGCCGGCGTCCGCGGCAAGGCCATGACCGAGCACAGCGCCTCGGGCACCATGGCCAGCGTCCGCGCGACGCCGGACACGGTGACCGAGCTGGCCGGCGAGCTGCCGGTCGTCATCGCCGGGTACAACGGCCCGGAGCAGACCGTGATCGCCGGTCCGCTCGACGCCATCGAGGCGTTCGGCCGCAAGGCCGCCGACGCCGGGCTGAAGTGGACCAAGCTCGCGGTGTCCCACGCCTTCCACTCGCCGCTGGTCGCGCCGGCCGCCGAGGCATTGGACGCCTACCTGGCCGAGGAGGAGTTCGGCCCGGTCGCCCGTCCGGTGGTCTCCACGGTGACCGGGGAGACGCTCCAGCCCGACACCGACGTCCGCGCCCTGCTGCGCGACCAGATCACCGCCCCCGTTTTGTTCACCCAGGCCGTCGAGGCGGCGGCCAAGGACCTGGACCTGCTGGTCGAGGTCGGCCCCGGCCGGGTGCTCAGCGGCCTGGCCGCGTCGGTGACCGAGGTGCCGGCGCTCGCGCTGGACACCGACGACGAGTCGCTGACCGGCCTGCTCAGGGTCGCCGGCGCCGCCTACGTCGCCGGCGTGCCGATCGTGCACGACGAGCTGTTCCACGGCCGGCTCGTCCGGCCGCTGGAGGTCGGCGCCGAGTTCACCTACTTCCAGAACCCGACCGAGCAGGCGCCGAAGGTGCAGATCAACGGCACCGTCCAGCAGCGCGTCGCCCAGCCGGTGGCGCCGGTCGCCTCCGAGACCGCCGGGCCGGTGGGCGAAGGCGGCGAGTCGAGCATCGACCTGCTGCGGCGCCTGGCCGCCGAGCGGGCCGAGCTGCCGCTGGAGATGGTCGGCGAGGACAGCAGGCCGCTGGACGAGCTGCACCTCAGCTCGGTCACCGTCATGCACATCATCGACCAGGCCACCCAGCGGCTCGGCGTGCCCGCCTCCAAGGCCCCGACCAACCTCGCCACCGCGAGCCTGCGCGAGCTGTCGGAGGCGCTGGACGCGCTGGTCGCCGGCGCCGACGGCGACCAGCCCGCCCCCGCCTCGGCGGTGGCCGGCGCGGCGCCCTGGGCGCGGCCGTTCAGCGTCGACCTGGACGTCCTTCCCCTCCCGGCGCGCACCTCCCCGCAGGAGAACGGCCCCTGGCAGCTCTACACGGCCGGGGACGCACCCCTCGCCGGGGCGCTGCGCGAGGCGCTCGAACGCGGGAAGGTCGGCTCCGGCATCCTGGTGGTGCTGCCGCCCGGCTGCCAGGAGGAGCACCTGGAGCAGGCGCTGCTCGGCGCCAAGTCGGCGGTCGCCGCCGCCCCGGGCACCCGGTTCGTCCTGGTCGAGCACGACCGCGGCGCCGCCGGGCTGGCCAAGACGCTGCAACTGGAGGCCCCGCACCTGCGCACCACCATCGCGCACGTGCCGGCGACCCCCGAGGCGGTCGGCTGGGTCGTGCAGGAGGTGGCGGCCACCACGCGGTTCTCCGAGGCGTTCTACGACGCCGAGGGCGTGCGGCGGGTGCCGACCCTGCGGGCCATGCCGGTGAGCCCGGCCCGCGCCGAGCACCCGCTCGGCGAAGGCGACGTCCTGCTGGTCACCGGCGGAGGCAAGGGCATCACCGCCGAGTGCGCCCTGGCCGTCGCCTCCGACAGCGGGGCCAAGCTCGCCATCCTCGGCCGCTCGGACCCGGCCGCCGACGCCGAGCTCGGCGACAACCTGCGCAGGATGGCCGACTCCGGGGTCGCCGTCCACTACGCCAGGGCCGACGTCACCGACGCCACCGCGGTGCGCGCCGGGATCGCCGAGCTGGAGGCCGCCCTCGGGCCGGTCACCGCCGTGCTGCACGGCGCCGGCCGCAACGAGCCCAGCGGGCTGACCACGCTGGACATGGCCGCCTTCCGGCGCACCTTCGCCCCCAAGATCGACGGCCTGCGCAACGTGCTGGACGCCGTCGAGCCGGGCCGGCTGCGTCTGCTGGTGACCTTCGGCAGCATCATCGGCCGCGCCGGGCTGCACGGCGAGGCGCACTACTCCACCGCCAACGACTGGATGGCCGGCCTCACCCGCGAGGTGGGGGAGGCCAACGAGGGCTGCCGCGCCATCTGCATGGAGTGGTCGGTCTGGTCGGAGGTCGGCATGGGCGAGAAGCTCTCGGTCGTCGAGGGCCTGTCCCGCCAGGGCATCGTCCCGATCGCCCCCGACCAGGGCGTGCGGATCATGCGGCGGCTCGTCGCCGACCCCGACGTCCCGCCGGTCGTGGTGATCAGCGGGCGCACCGAGGGCATCGACACCGTCCGCCGCGACCTGCCTGAGCTGCCGCTGCTGCGCTTCGTCGACAAGGCGCTCATCCGCTACCACGGCGTCGAGCTCGTCACCGAGGCCGAGATGAGCGCGGGCACCGACCTCTACCTGGCCGATCACCTCCTGGACGGCAACCTGCTGTTCCCGGCGGTGTTCGGCATGGAGGCCATGGCGCAGGTCGCCTCCGCCGCCACCGGCGAGCAGAGGGCTCCGGTCATCGAGGAGGCCGAGTTCCTGCGGCCGATCATCGTGCCGCCGGAGGGCAGCACCACCGTCCGCGTCGCCGCGACCGTCGTCGAGGACGACACGGTGCAGGTGGCCATCCGCAGCGCGGAGACCGGGTACGAGGTCGACCACTTCCGCGCCCGGCTGCGCTACACCGATCAGGGCGCCCCCGACGGGCCGCCCGCCCAGATCGGCGAGGGCCTGCCGGCCGTCCCGCTCGACCCGGCGACCGAGATGTACGGCGACACGCTGTTCCAGGGCGGCCGGTTCCACCGGCTCCGCCGCTACCACCGGGCCGCCGCCCGCCACGTCGACGCCGACGTGGCCGCCGTGGACGCGCGCGACTGGTTCGCCGGGTACCTGTCCGGCGAGCTGCTGCTCGGCGACCCCGGCATGCGCGACGCGCTCATGCACGGCAACCAGGTCTGCGTCCCCGAGGCCACCCTGCTGCCGGTGGGCATCGAGCGCATCTGGCCCGGCGGCGCGGCCCTGGCCGACGCGGGGCAACTGCGCTACTGCGCGACCGAGCGGTTCCACGAGGGCGACACCTACATCTACGACATCGCCGTGCGCACCGCGTCCGGCGAGGTCGTCGAACGGTGGGAGGGCCTGCGCCTGCAGGCGGTCCGTAAGAAGGACGGCCGTGGCCCGTGGGTCGCCCCGCTGCTCGGGTCCTACCTGGAGCGCACGGTGGAGGACCTGACCGGGACCCGCGCCGCGGTCGCCGTCGAGCCGTGGTCCGGCGCCGACGACGATCTGACGGCCGTGGCCGCGGGACGCGCCCTCGGGCGCGCCGCCGAGGTCCGCCAGGGCGCCGACGGGCGGCCCGAGATCGACGGCGGGCGCACGCTCTCGGCCGCCCACGGCGCCGGGGTCACCGTGGCCGTGGTGTCCGAGGGCCTGACCGGCGCCGCCGTCGAGCCGGTCGCCGAGCGGACCCCGCAGGAGTGGGCCGAACTGCTGGGCGCGCACGCGCCCCTCGCCGAGCGGCTCGCCGCCGCGACCGGCGAAGGGTTCGACACGGCCGCGACGCGGGTGCTCGCCGCCGCGGGAGCACTGCGCGCCGCCGGCGTCCTGCCGAGCGCGCCGGTCACCCTCACCCCCGAGGTGCGGGGCGCCTGGGCGGTGCTCGCCTGCGGAGGCGGTCACGTCTCGACGCTCGTCACGACCCTCAGGGACGCCCCCGGCCCGGTCGTGTTCGCCGTCCTCACCGAGGGACGGTCGTAGGGCATGGGGGTTTCGACGCGGAAGGGCCGCCCTCACCGGGCGGCCCGGTCCCACACGGAAGGGCGGTCCTAGCCCGATGGGCAAGTACTACGAATACCTGCACACGGTCGGCTTCGAAGAGACCAACATCGTGGGGAACGTCTACTACGTCAACTACCTGCGCTGGCAGGGACGCTGCCGGGAGATGTTCCTCAAGGAGCGGGCGCCGGAGGTGCTCGCCGACCTCCAGGACGACCTGAAGCTGTTCACGCTGAAGGTCGACTGCGAGTTCTTCGCCGAGATCACGGCCTTCAGCGAGCTGTCCATCAGGATGCGGCTGCAGGAGCTGGCCCAGACCCAGGTCGAGTTCAGCTTCGACTACGTCCGGCTCGACCCCGACGGAACCGAGGTGCTGATCGCCCGGGGCCGCCAGCGGATCGCCTGCATGCGCGGGCCCAACACCCGCACGGTCCCGTCCAGGGTCCCCGACGCCTTGGCACGGGCGCTCGAACCGTATGCCTCATAGGCGCGGCCCCCGACAGTCAGCCAGGAGGACAGCGTGAACGTCGAACAATCCACGCGGACCCGCCCGGTGGCGGACGCGAAGTCGCTGCGGCGCGCGTTCGGGACGTTCGCCACCGGCGTCACCGTGGTGACGACGGGCGGCGCCGTCCCGCACGCCATGACCGCCAACTCCTTCACCTCGGTCTCGCTCGACCCGCCTCTGCTGCTGGTCTGCGTCGACCGGGGCGCGATGATGCACCAGTGCCTCACCGACACCGGCCACTTCGGGGTGTCGGTGCTGGCCGCGCACCAGGAGGCCGAGGCGATGCACTTCGCCAACCGCTGGCGTCCCCTGGGCGCGGCCCAGTTCGAGAAGGTCGACTGGGTTCCCGGCGAGGAGACCGGCGCGCCGCTGCTCACCGGCACGCTCGCCAGCTTCGAGTGCGAGGTGTGGCGCACCTACGACGGCGGCGACCACACCATCTTCATCGGCAGGGTCATCACCCTGCTGCAGCCGACCGACCGGGACGGCCTGCTCTTCTTCAAGGGCAAGGTGCGCCAGATGAGTCCCGACTGGAGCGAGGTGCCGCAGTGACCCTCACCGGACCCAAGGCCGGACCGGCGCGCGAGGGCGGCGAGGCGTCCGGGCGGGCGCCGTCCGCCCGCCGGGTGCCTCCGGGCCCCCCGCTGTGGGCGGGGCCGGGGCTGTTCAAGAAGCTCGCCGGCGACCGGCTCGCGCTGATGAACCTGGCCGCCACCTACGGGGACGCGGCCCGGCTGCGCATCGGGCCGAAGACTCTGTACTTCTTCAACCATCCCGACCACGCCAAGCATGTGCTGGCCGACAACAGCGGCAACTACCACAAGGGCGTGGGACTGGTCCAGGCGCGGCGCGCCATCGGCGACGGCCTGCTGACCAGCGAGGGCGAGCTGTGGCGCAAACAGCGCCGCATGATCCAGCCGGTGTTCCAGAACAAGCGGATCTCCCGGATGGACCAGGTCATCGCCGCGGAGGCGGCCGGGCTGGTGGAGCGACTGCGCTCGCACACCGGCGGCGATCCGGTCGACGTCGTGCAGGAGATGACCTGGCTCAGCCTCGGTGTGCTCGGGCGCACCCTGCTCGACGCCGACCTCGGCGCGTTCAGCTCGATCGGCCACTCCTTCGAGGCCGTCCAGGACCAGGCGATGTTCGAGCTCATCACGCTGAGCAAGGTGCCGATGTGGGTGCCGCTGCCCAAGCAGCTGCGCTTCCGCCGCGCCCGCGCCGAGCTGCAGCGCATCGTCGACCACCTGGTCGCCGACCGGCTGGCCCGCCCCGAGGGCCTCGGCGACGACGTCGTCTCCCGCCTGATCGGCTCCACCCGGCAGGAGGCCGACCCGCGCGTCGGCAGGCAGCGCATGCGCGACGAGCTGGTCACCCTGCTGCTCGCGGGGCACGAGACCACGGCCAGCACGCTGGCCTGGACCTTCCACCTCATCGACCGGCACCCCGAGGTCCGCGAGCGGCTGCGCGCCGAGGCGGTCGAGGTGCTCGGCGACCGGCTGCCGGTCTTCGAGGACCTGACCAGGCTTCGGTACACCGCGATGGTGGTCGAGGAGGTCATGCGGCTCTACCCGCCGGTGTGGATGCTGCCCCGGGAGGCGCAGGGCGACGACGAGGTCGGCGGCTACCACGTGCCGGCCGGGTCCGACGTGCTGATCAGCCCGTACACGCTGCACCGGCATCCGGCGTTCTGGGACCGGCCGGACCGGTTCGACCCCGAGCGCTTCGACCCGGACCGGCCGGTGAACCGGCCGCGGTACGCCTACATCCCCTTCGGCGCCGGTCCGCGGTTCTGCGTCGGCAACCACCTGGGGATGATGGAGGCCACGTTCGTCATCGCCATGGTCGCCCGCGACCTGCGGCTCACCCAGCTCCCCGGGCACGAGGTGGTCGCCGAGCCCATGCTGTCCCTGCGGGTGCGGGGCGGCCTGCCGATGACCGTCCACCCCGCCTGACGGAGAACGCGCGAAAGGCGGGCGCCCCCTTGGAGGGGGCGCCCGCCTTTCTCTGGCTCTCGGTCACCGGATCTCGGTGGATCAGTGGATCAGCTGGGGGACCTGCACCGGCAGCAGGTCGCGCAGGGCGAGCAGCACGGGCGGGTCCAGGGGGCGCATCGGGCGCAGCGACAGGTCGGCGACCTTGGTGTGGGTTCCGGGGCGGACGGTGATCGGGCCGTGGCGGCCGATGCAGACGGCGGTGTCCCCGCCGGGGGCGTGGTCCAGGGCGTCCTCGTGGCCCGGCGCGATGGCCTGGGCCATCACGTGCCACTCGCCCTGCGGGACGTCCTCCAGCACGTACGGGCCGGGCCGGCGCAGGACCGTGAAACGGACGGGCCGGCCTTCGAGGATGCGGTCGGGGAACAGCCCGGCGAAGATCGGCTGGTCCTCCAGCGGGGAGAAGATGTCCCCTCTGATCGTCGTGGTCACCGGCTCGGTCACCGGCGGCTCCTCCAGGCCGTCGAACGGCGTGTCGTGCGCGGCGATCTTGAGCTGGCGGTACTTGGTCGGGGAGACCCCGACGCTGCTGGTGAACCGGGAGCTGAAGGTCCCCACACTGGAGTACCCCACCCGGTGGCTGATGTCGGTGACGGTCAACGAGGTGGACGCGAGCAGCCGCTTCGCCTCCTGCAGCCGCACCGCGGACAGGAAACGGCCGGGCGACAATCCGGTGACCCGCTGGAACACGCGGGAGAAATGAAACTTGCTGAACATCGCCGTGCGCGCCATGTCATTGATGGTCAGTTGCTCGCCAAGGTTTTCGTGCATGCTCCTGACGACACGAAGGACGGCTTGTTCGATTGCGCTATCCATTGCTCCTCCCGTGCATTGGAGGTGTTGCCGGAATAGACCCCGAATCGCCACGGGAGAACTCGTCCTCGAGAGTCTCCGTCATCTGCTCACACCTCACTGCAGTGAATGGACCCCACCCGGTCACCGTGTGAATTTCCGGGAAAGACGACGCTCGACGACGACACATCGACGGCACTCGGCCATGTCATCAGAATTGGCGTCCGTAACCTTCTGCGACAACCCCTAAGCCCCCCCTGCCTGCAGATATCCACTTTCCGAGGCCCCTGCGGGGAGGAAATGTGAAAGCAACTCAGAAGATGCGACGGGGACGGGAGTGCCTGAACGTTGAACTGGTCAGCCGTCGCCCGGGACCGACGAAGGGAACCCGTATGCCGTCGCCAACCCCCGAGGGGAAAGACGCCAGGACGATGACGCTCGAAGCGTTCGCGGACACGATCGTCCCCGGCGAGAAGCGCTCGCCGGACGACCGGGCCATCGCCGGAGCCGCCGAGGGCGGCGGAGCGGTGCAGGCCGGCGCCATCGAGCTGCTGGAGTGGGACGCGACTGGTCTGTCCGAGAGCCTGGACGGCTTCTCCTCCGCCCTCGACGCCCACGCCGGCGCCTACGCCGCCGAGCACGGCCTCACCCTGGACGAGTCCGTCCCGCCGTTCGTCGCGCTGCCCTTCGAGCACCGCACCGCCCTGGTACAGCAGCTGACGACACCCGGCCACCCCGAGAAGGCCCTGTGGGTCAGCCTGGCCCTGTTCAGCAACATGGCCTTCGACTCGGCGGCGCACATGCACACCGCCGACGCGCTCGCCCAGGGGCACCCCGGCCTGATCGCGCTGGGCATCGAGAAGCCCGGCCCCGACGGCCTGTGGCGGTTCGACGAGTACACCTACGGCCGGCCGCTGGCCCGCCTGCACCCGGCCACGACCCCCTCAGGGAGCCCCGCATGAGCAGCACCGAACGCACCGACGTCCTCGTGGTCGGCAGCGGCTTCGGCGGCGCGATCGCGGCCTACCACCTCGCCGCGGGCGGCGCCAAGGTCGTCGTGCTCGAACGGGGGCCGTGGCTCACCGGCAAGGACTTCGACCAGGACTTCAAGCTCGGCTCGTCCTACACCCGGGCCTTCGACTTCGTCGTCGGCGACGGCATGAGCATCCTCGGCGGCAACTGCGTGGGCGGCGGCAGCGTCGTGTACTTCGCCGCGATGCCCCGCGCGCCGCGCTTCGTGTTCGAGCGCCACGGCAGCATCGGCCGGCGCATGTGGCCCGCCGCCATCAGCCGCGACACCCTTGAGCCGTGGTACGACCGGGTGGCGGAGTCCATCCCGATCTACCAGCAGGGGTGGAACGACGTCTCCTACGCGGGCGGCCTGTGGGCGGCGGCGTGCGACCACGCCGGCCGCACGGCCAACCCGGTGCCGGTCGCCGTCGACCCGACCCAGTGCGTGAACTGCAACTGGATGATGGCCGGGTGCCGCTTCGACGCCAAGAAGTCGCTGCTGTTCACCTACCTGCCCGCCGCGCTGTCGCACGGCGCCGAGATCCGCCCGCTGCACGAGGTGCAGCACATCTCCCGCACCGACGACGGCGGCTACCGCGTGCACTACCAGGTCGTCGACGACGAGGACTACCGGGTCACCACCGGCGAGGGCACGATCGACGCCAAGATCATCGTCCTGGCGGCCGGGGCCGGCGCCACCCCCGTCATCCTCCAGCGCAGCGAGCCCCACCTCGGCGCGATGCCGCATGGGGTCGGCCGGTACTTCTCCGGCAACGGCGAGCGGCTCAACACCGCGATACTCAACGAGGACAAGGTGCGCGACGTCCTCGGCCTCGAGCGCGGCAACGGCCTGGCCTACGAGGCCAACCAGATCGGCAGAGGGCCGGTCGTCGCCAACTGGGACCGCCTGGACGGCTCGCTGCCCGAGTTCGAGCGCTTCTCGCTGGAGCAGCTGTACTTCCCGCCGGGCCTTGGCACCATCCTCGCCCAGGTCCCCGGCGCCGAGGGGGTGAGCTGGTTCGGCGTGGACAAGAAGGAAGTGCTCAAGCGCTGGCGCTCCTGGCTGATCATCTTCCAGATGATCGAGGACAACAACGAGGGCGTCTTCGGCCCGCCGCCGGCCCGCGGCAACGCCGACCGGCTGTCGCAGCAGATGCTCGGCGTCGGCCGCCTGCGCTACGACCCGACCCCGCAGACGCTGCGCGCCTGGGCCCTGGCCGACGCCGAGTGCAAGGACATCCTCGAGCGCGACGGGCTGGCCGAGGTCGCCGCGTGGACCAACGACGTGGTCGGCGCCTACACCGTCCACCCGCTGTCGTCCTGCCGCATCGGCGACGACCCGGCGACCTCCGCGCTGGACGACCGCCACGAGGTGCGCGGACACCCCGGCATCTTCGTCACCGACGGCTCGGCGGTTCCCGGAGCGCTCACCGTCAACCCGGCGATGACCATCTCCGCCCTGGCCGAGCGGGCCATCCCCGGCATCGTCGCCGCCGCCCGCGAGCGCGGCGTCGAGGTCACCTACGGCGCCCCGGCCCCCAACGGCGGCGTCGCCGCCCGCAAGGCCGCCGCCCCGCTCATCCCCGAACTGATGCGCAGGTGAACGGGCGGGTCCCGGCTGGCGGAGAGAGGGAGCGATGGGCAAGCTGCTGACCCGGGTGACGCTGCCCGGGGTGCTGGCGCAGATCCGGCACGTCACGCCGGTGCGCCCGGACGCGGCCGAGGGCCTGACCGCCCGCGTGTACGCGCAGGCCGGGCGGGACTTCGGCATGCTGGCCCCGCCCATCGTCCTGCACTCGCCGGCCCCCGAGCCGCTCGCCGCCGCCTGGGGGATCCTGCGCGAGTCGCTCCTGGCCGCCGGGACCGTGGAACGGTCGGTCAAGGAGGCGGTCGCCACCGCGGTGTCGGCCGCCAACACCTGCCCCTACTGCGTCGACGTGCACCGCGCCACCATGGACGGCCTGGTGGCGGGCGGGCCGGCGCGCGAGATCGCCGACGCCCGCGCCGAGGCGATCGCCGACCCGGCTCTGCGCCGGGTGGCCGCGTGGGCGCTCGCCCGCGGCACCCGCGCCGGGGCCGCCGGGCACGCCCCGCCCGAGCCGCCGGAGCGGACCCGCGAGCTGGCCGCGGTCGCGGTGACCTTCCAGTACCTCAACCGCATGGTCAACGTCTTCCTCGGCGAATCCCTGCTGCCGCCGCAGGTGCCCCGCAGGGCGCGCGGCCCGTTGATGCGGATGTTCGGCCTGGTCATGCGCCCGGCCGCCCGCAGGGCCGCCGCGCCGGGCGCGTCGCTGGTGCTGCTGCCTCCCGCGCCGCTGCCCGCCGACCTGGCGTGGGCGGAGGGCACCGCGTTCATCGCCGGCGCGTTCGCGCGGGCCGCCGCCGCGATGGACCGGGCCGGCCGCCACTCGGTGCCCGAGCCGGTCCGCGAGCTGGTGACCGCCGAGCTTTCGGCCTGGGACGGCGAGCCGCCCGGGCCGAGCCGCGCATGGGCGGGCGCCGCCGTGTCCGCCCTGCCGCCCGGCCTGCGCCCGGCCGGCCGGCTCGCGCTGCTGACCGCCAAGGCGTCCTACCAGATCGACCCCTCGGTCGTCGCCGACTTCCGCGCCGAGACGCCCGGCGACCGCGCCCTGGTCGAGCTGACGTCCTGGGCGAGCTTCGCCGCGGCCCGCCGCGTCGGCGCCTGGCTCCGCACCACGACGCCGTCCCCTTCGCCGTGACCGGCGACCGGGCGGCGCCGGCCGTCCGCACGGCCGTCACCGGCCACCTCACCCGGACCGGCGCACGGTGATCCGGCATGACCGACGACCACCCACCACTTACCAGTGACCAGTGAGAGGAGAGACACGTGTCCGAACTGGATGCCGTGCTCGCAGACCTGACCGCGGAAGGTGAGCAACTCGACGACCTGGTCGCCGGCCTCACCCCCGACCAGTGGCGGCTGCCCACCCCCGCCGAAGGATGGACGGTGGCCGACCAGATCGCCCACCTGGCGTTCATCTTCCGCATCGCCGGCACCGCGGCCGCCGACCCCGAGAAGTTCAAGGCCATCGCCGCGGGCGCCGAGCACGACTTCAACGGCGCGGTGAACGCCGCGCTGGCCGACTACGCCGGCGACACCCCCGAGGTGCTGCTGGCCCGCTGGCGCGCCGAGCGCGCGTTCGTCGTCGAGGCGCTCGCGGGCGTCCCCGCCGGCCAGGTGGTGCCGTGGCTGGTCAACCCGCTGCCGCCGATCATCCTGACCTGCGCGGGCATCATGGAGCAGTTCGCCCATGGACAGGACATCGCCGACGCCGTCGGGGCGACCCTGGAGCGCACCGACCGCATCAAGCACCTGGTGATCTTCGCGATTCTGACCAAGGACTTCGGCTACCAGGCGCGCGGGCTCACCCCGCCGCCGGTGGAGTTCCGCTGGGAGCTCACCGCCCCGTCCGGCGAGCTGTGGGCCTTCGGCCCCGAGGACGCCGAGCAGCGCATCACCGGCCCGGCCGTGGACTTCTGCCTGCTGGCCACCCGGCGCCGCCACCGCGACGACCTCGCCGTCACCGCCGTCGGCCCCGACGCCGACCACTGGCTGGACATCGCCCAGTGCTACCGCGGCCCCGCGGGCGCCGGCCGCACCCCCGGCCAATTCGCCCCCGCCGCCGTGTAGCGCTCACGGGACCACAGGGGACCTCACCGGGACGACGCCGGTGAGGTCTTTCCCATGCCCGTTTCTCCGAGCACCTGGCATTCCCCTCGCCTTCCCTCTCTTCATGACCGGCCTTCGGATGTTATGGGGGTCGTTGTGCGGGTCTTCCTTTTCCGCCGGGCGCGGGTGGCATTTCGGTGCGGGGGTCCAGTGGGACGGTGACAGGAAATGGATCGCGGTCGGCAACTTGCTGCCTTCCTTCTCCGCCTTCTCCGGCGCCCTGATGGCGCACAGTTGGTGATGCGGGACGGTTCTTTCGGAAATCCCGCCCGGCCGATCATCCGAAGCGGCGAGAAGACGAACAGGGAAAAGGGGAGCGACGTCATGGTGATCACCACGATCGCGGGCGCCACGCCATCGCACGTCACGGCGGCCGGCACACCGGGCTCGCCCGCGGTCCGCCGCGTCACGGTCATCGGCACCGGCGTCATCGGCACCTCGGTCGCGCTCGCCCTGCGCGGCGCCGGCGTGCAGGTGGCGCTGTCGGACCGGGACGCCGCCTCGCTGGCCCAGGCGGTGCGCATGGGCGCGGGCGCGCCGCTTCGGCCGGGCACCCCGCCCGCCGACGTCGTGGTCATCGCCACTCCGCCGTCCACCGTGGTCCCCGTCCTGCGCGACGCGCAGGCCCGTGGCCTCGGCGCCGCCTACACCGACGTGGCCAGCGCCAAGGGCCGCATCGCCGCCGAGGCGGAGCCCGCCGGCTGCGACCTGGCGAGCTTCGTCCCGGGACACCCGATGGCGGGCCGTGAACTGTCGGGCCCCGCCGCCGCCCGCGCGGAACTGTTCGCCGGCCGCCCCTGGGCCCTGTGCCCGCACGCCGGCACCTCGCCGGAGGCGGTCGCGCTGGTCGCCCGCCTGGTCGCGATCTGCGGCGCGGAGGCCCAGGTGGTCGCCCCCGGCGCCCACGACCAAGTGGTGGCCGCCGTCTCGCACGCGCCGCACGTGGTCTCGGCCGCGCTCGCCGCCCACTTCGCCGCCGCGGACGACACGACGTTGTCGCTGGCCGGGGCAGGGCTCGGGGACACCACCCGCATCGCCGGCGGCGCCCCGTCCCTGTGGTGCGACATCCTGCTGCAGAACGCCGAGCCGGTCGCCGCCGTGCTGGAGGCGGTGGCGCTCGAGTTGGCCGCGGCGGCGGGCGCCCTGCGCGCCGGCGGCGCCACCGCGTCCGGCGTGCTGGCCGATCTGCTCGTCCGGGGCAACCTCGGGCGCGAACGCATCGTCGAGGCGGCTTCGTCGAGCCGCGCGCGGGCCGCGGCCTCCGCTCACGAGCCCGCCGCCCAGGCCGCCCCCGCGGTGCCCCTGCGGGCCGCCCGGGCCGCCGCCCCCGCGCCGTTGCGGGCCGCGTGAACGGCGCGTTTCCGATGACGTTTCCGATGACAGAGCATTTTGGAAGAAGTGCCGCCCGGTGAGCGAGGAGACAATGCTGGGGGAGAGCATGGGCGGATGGCCGTGGCCCGGCCACCGCCGGCGGAAAGGAGCGTGCCGACCAGCATGACAAGACGGCTTGACTTGGAGTTACCGAGGAGGTTTCGCCCTATGGCGTCCACCGGTGGCCAAGTTTGGAGTGAATCGCGTCGGCTGGTGTCGGTGTGTCCTTTCCTGACGCGCTCTGACCGGTTTGTTAGGCCGGCAGGGCGGTCCGGTGATTTCCTCGCTTTCTCTCTTCTCAGGCGGGGTGTGCGGGAATGCCGCTCGGTGTCCCGCCGCGTCCTCTGGTGGCGTTCCCTGGGCGCTCCGTTCGTCCGGGTCCCTCCCACCCCGCAGGCGCCGCCCGCGTGATCACCCGATCTCGGATCCCTGGGGAAGGGGGCGCCGCTGCTGGAAGTCCATGGCCGGTACGCCTCGTCCTCCGGGACGGTCCCGTCCCCCGGGAGCAGGAAGACCGGTCCGATAGCGAGCACAGCCCTGTAAAGCGCAGCACCCGGCTCAAGCGGCCACGCCGCTGGTGTGCGGCCGACGAAGAGAGGACAAGATAGTGACCGACGAAGTGCGGCTGAAGGCCGGACGACGGGAGTGGGTGGGCCTGGCGGTGCTGGCCCTGCCCGCCATCCTCGTCGCCCTGGACATTTTCGTGGTGCTCCTGGCGCTGCCCGAGGTGAGCGCGAAGCTCGGCGCCAACAGCACCCAGCAGCTCTGGATCGTGGACATCTACGGGTTCATGGTCGCGGGCTTCCTCATCACCGCGGGCAACCTCGGCGACCGCATCGGCCGCCGCAAGCTGCTCCTCATCGGCGCGGCGGCGTTCGGCCTGGCCTCCATCGTGGCCGCCTACTCCACCAGCGCCATCACGCTCATCATCGCGCGGGCCGTGCTCGGCATCGCCGGCGCCACCCTCGGCCCGTCCACGCTCTCGCTGATCAGCAACATGTTCCGCGACGACAAGCAGCGCGCGACCGCGATCGGCGTGTGGGCCGGGTCCTTCTCCATCGGCGCGATCATCGGCCCGGTCGTCGGCGGCGTGCTGCTGGAGCACTTCTGGTGGGGCTCGGTCTTCCTGCTGGGCGTGCCGCCGATGGTGCTGCTGCTCATCGCCGGCCCGATCCTGCTGCCCGAGTACCGCAACCCCGACGCAGGTAAGATCGACTTCACCAGCGTGGCGCTGTCCCTCGCGGCGGTCCTGCCGGTCATCTACGGCATCAAGGAGCTCGCCCGCACCGGCTGGAACACCATCCCGCTCGTCGCCCTGGTGTTCGGCCTGGTCATGGCGGTGGTGTTCCTGCGCCGTCAGCGCGCGCTCAGCGACCCGCTGCTCGACCTGCGGCTGTTCACCAACAAGATGTTCAACACCGAGCTGGGCAGCATGCTGCTCTACAGCGCGCTCACCGGCACCACGATGCTGTTCATCGCCCAGTACTTCCAGACCGTGGCGGGCATGACGCCCCTGCAGGCCGGCCTCGGCCTGCTCCCCGGCCTGCTGCTCGGCATCGTCAGCGTCACCGTGGGCCCGCAGCTCGGCGGCCGCTTCAAGCCCGCCCACCTCATCGCGGGCGGCCTGGTCATCGTGGTGGCCGGCCTGACGATCCTCAGCTTCTCCACCTCGGCGGCCGGCATGATCATCGGCTACGCCGTCTGGTGCCTCGGCGGCGGCCCGCTGCTCACCCTGGGCATGGGGCTGGTCGTCGGGTCCGTCCCGCCGGAGAAGGCCGGTTCGGCGTCGTCGCTGGCGCAGATCTCCAACGAGTTCGGCTACGCGCTCGGCATCGCCACGGTCGGCACCATCGGCACCCTGGTGTACCGCACGCAGGTCGCCGACGCCATCCCCGCCGGCGTCCCCGCAGCCGCGGCCGGAGCGGCGCGCGAGAGCGTCTCCGGGGCCGCGGCCGCGGCCGGCGGCCTGCCGGGGCAGGTCGCCGATACGCTGCTCGCCCCCGCCCACGCGGCCTTCACCAGCGGCCTGCACGTGGTGGCGGCCATCAGCGCCCTGGTCGTCCTCGGCGTCGCCATCCTCAACGCCGTCGTGCTGAAGGACCTGCCCGCCTTCGGGCAGCCTCCGGCCGGTCAGGACGGCGGCGAGGCCGGCGGCCCGTCACAGGCGGCCGGCGAGGCCCAGCCCGGCGGCGCGTCCGACGGCGCGTCCGACGGCGAGGCGCACGCGAGTGCGCAGGCGTCGCGCGACCAGGTCGCCGTGGCCGGACACGAGTCCTAGCGCTCGCGCCGGGAGCCTGGCGGAGCGACAGCCCGCGAGGCTCCCGGCGACACCGGGACGCGCCACGCCGTCTCGATCCCGTCCCGCGATCTGCCGAACCGGTCGATCGCCGGACGCCGAAAGACTCGGACCGTACCATCGACCAATAAGTGATCACCATGCGGTGGTAGCCGGTTCGTTGTAGATGAAACGACAACGAGAGGAAGCCTGAGATGCCTCAGTTCGCAGTTCTGCTTTACGCGCCCACCCCCGCCGACTGGTCGGAGGCCCCGCAGGAGGAGCTGGAGGCGCACGGCGCCTACGCCGGCAAGATCGAGGAGCTCGGCGCGAGCATCGTCGCCGGGTACGCCCTCCAGCCCAGCACCACCGCCAAGGCCGTCCGCAGCGACGGCGTCACCGACGGCGCCTTCATCGACGCCAAGGAGGTGCTCGGCGGTTTCACCGTGATCGAGGCCCGTGACATCGACCACGCGGTCGAGATCGCCAAGCTCAGCCCCGGCACCTGGCGCGGCGGCATCGAGATCCGCCCCCTGTTCGGCTGACTCCACCACCCCGCCGCGCCCCACGCGCGGACGGCCCCCAGAGAACGCGAATCGCCGCGGCGCCCCAAGGACGCCGCGGCGATTCGTCGTCCAGGTGCTGCGGCGTGGTCGTGCATCCGAATCAGTGTCACGGCCTCGCCGAAGATCGTGTCCGGCTCGCAGACCGCCGGGCGTGCCGCGGCCCCCGCCCAGTGACAGCGTGCACGGCGGTTGTGTCAGTGCCCTCTTCTATCGGTCGGCTTCGGATGTCCGGTGCCGGCACGTGTTATCCACAGTGTCCGCTGCGCATCGTCGATGGCGTACCAGATCCGACCACCCGCGGTGGCTTCGTACTGCCACTGCTCCAGCACCTCGCCGCCCACCTTGACGGTACCCAGAGCGCCTTTCAGGGGATGCTGGCGACTGTCGACGTGGCGGGGATCGCTGGTTATGGCCACCCACGCCCGGTCGAGATTCTCCAGCGCTTGGCGGAGGAGGTGCTGCCACCCTTCAGCCGCCTTGCGGTCGGCGAAGCGCACCACCCAGGGTTTGGGGCGGAGCACCTCGTCTCCTCGGCCGGTCATGGGGAAGGAACGGCCGGGCGGGTGGCCTCACCGCCGTCGCCGGGGAAGGGGCCTTGCAGATGGTGGGCGACTTCCGGATCACTCCAGGCGATGGCGGTGGATCGCCAGGAGGTGAGTGCGCGGCTGAAAGGAACGAGCTCGCCCGTGTCCGCTCCGGCGACCAGGTGTCCGAGCAGTTCTGCCACGCAGACATGCCGCTCGGTGTCAGGCAGCCAGGTCGTCCACGGCAGTTCCTCGGTGAGCACCTCTTCGGCGAGGTCGTTGTTACGGCGGGCGAGGATCGCAAGGGCGCGGGCCGCGATGCGCAGCGTGGAAACACCGGCCTCGAATCGTTCGGCGCGCATGAGGATGAGGTTCTCGTCGTCTCGACGCTCCAGGATGACGTCGGCGTCATCGAGAGACGGAAGGACCTGCGACGGCCCACGCAGGAAGGCGCTGTACGGGAAGCTTTTCGTCGCCATGACTCGCATGGTATCTGAACTACTTCAGACGACGCCGTCGCGCGACTGGAACGTCGAGCTGGCGCTCCAGGAACCTGGGGGACGCGGGCTGCGTGCGGTGGGCACGCAAGACTTGACGACGCCCTCCTCGAGTGGCTCGGGGAAGGTCGAGCCGGTGGAGGAGGGCGTCGTCGTCGTGGGGGCGCGGGTGGCGCCGGCCGCGCGGTGACGGGGCGCCGGTGTCCGCGAGGGGCGGTCAGGCGTCGGGCGAGGAGGAGGCGCCCGCGCCGGTGAGGGCGGGGGGATCGGGGGTGGTGGCCGGCGCGGTCGCGGGGGTGGCGGCCGTGACGTGGCGGGTGCGGGAGCGGGAGGTGGCGAAGCGGCGCATGATCGGCGTCTCCACGAGGTGGAACATCGCCGCCGCGATCACCAGCGAGATCACGAACAGCAGCGCGACGATGCCGAGCCCCACCGGCGTGCTGTAGCTCTTGCCGCCGGTCAGCCACATCGTGCCGAAGATCACCACGAGCAGGTGGCACATGTAGAAGGCGAAGGACACCTCTCCGGCCCACACCATGACCCGGCTGCGCAGCCAGCTCGGCCGGCGGTTGACATCCGAGATGGCCCCGTTGGCGATGAGGAGCGCGAGCGGGATCACCGTGGCCGCCGCCTGCGGATAGGTCAGCGGCAGGTGCGGGCCGACGAAGTAGGCGAAGACGGTCAGCGCGACCGAGCCGCCGACGCCGAGCGGCACCCGCCGGCCGGTGATGACGATGCGGGCCATGACGATGCCCAGGACGAACTCCAGCAGCCGCACCGGCGGGAACTTGGAGGTGAACCAGAACTCCAGGTGCGCCGACTGCGTCCACGGCTGGTACATCCCGCCGGCGCCCGGCAGCAGGGTGGCGACGAGGGGAACCAGGAAGATGACCGCGACGATGCCGGCCGCCCACGCCCACAGCCGCTCGGGCTTGATGCGGACGATGTAGCGGATCAAGAACGGGAACAGGAAGTAGAACAGCGCCTCGTTGGACAGCGACCAGGACACCGAGTTGTAGGCGGTCCAGATGTCCAGCGGCGCGAACCACGATTGCAGCAGGGTGACGTTGAGCACGGTGGCCAAGGGGCTGAACGTCATCTTCATCACCGTGCCGAACAAGATGGCCGCGGCGACGAAGGTCAGCAGGTGGTTCGGCCAGATCTTGAAGACGCGCCGCCGCCAGAACTTCGCGGTCGTGTCGCCGGAGCGCATCGACCAGGTGAGGACGAAACCGCTCAGCAGGAAGAAGAAGCTGACGCTCGCCCAGTTCCCCTCCCAGAAATACGACGCGAGGTTGCCGGGAACGGGCATCATGTGCCAGTCCTTGGCGGCGAAGATGGTCGTGCAGAGGACGTGGAAGGCGAAGGGGAACAGACAGGCCACGAACCGCATTCCGGTGAGCGAGGGAAGTTGCGGTTGAATGACCGGGGTGCGGGCCTCGCCCTGCTTCAACGTTGAATCAACCATGTGACGTGCCTTTCGACGTTCGGGCTCACTGGGACTCGATCGACCGGTAGCGCCGAGCGGCCTCACCACGGTCAGGCGGCCACCATCCACGAGCCGGTAGCAATAGCGTGGCGTCCTGCGGTCCCGCCCACATATTCCGTATTGCGCAGTTGCCCACCCGTGCGCGGCGGAAAAGGGAGGCCGCAATCCAGAAGATGCGCCGTGTGAAGCCCGCGGAGAACGATGTGGCGGTGTGGGCCGCGTGCCCATCCCCGCGGTGTCCCGGTGCCCCGGTCCATCGGCGACCGCCGGCCCGCGCGCGACGAAAGAAGGAGATGGCTGTGTCTCACCCCGACAGATGGGATCTGGTCTACAAACGCGACGATCTGACGGTGAGCGAGATCCGGGACGCGTCCTCTCCTGGCCTCGAGCCGGGCCAGGTCCGGCTCGCGCTGGAGAACTTCGGCCTGACGGCCAACAACGCCACCTACGCGCGCTTCGGTGAATCCGACATCCCCTTCTTCGACGCCTTCCCCGGCCCGGAGGGATACGGCCGCGTGCCCGTCTGGGGACACGCCAGGGTCGAGGAGTCCCGCCACCCGGAGATCGCCGTCGGCACGCGCTATTACGGCTACCTGCCGATGTCCACCCACCACGTGGTGGCCCCGCAGGTCACCCCGCGCGGCTTCGCCGACCTGACGCCGCAGCGGCACTTCCTGCACCCCTGGTACTGGCACTTCGAGCTGGCCGCGGAGCCCGACGCGCTGGACGAGCGGCGCACGCTCATCCACCCGGTCTACCCGGCGGCCTACAACCTGGCCGACATGCTCCAGCGCCAGGCCGGGGCGGGCGTCGGCACCGTCGTGCTGACCAGCGCCTCCAGCAAGGTGGCCGTCGGCCTGGTCGAGGAGGCCGCCGCGCGCGGCCTCGGCCTGACGACGGTCGGCTTCACCTCGGCGCGCAACGCCGCGTTCGTCGGCGGCCTCGGCCTGTACGACACGGTCGCCTCCTACGAGGACCTGTCGTCGGTGTCCATCGACGGCCCGGCCGTGTTCGTCGACCTCACCGGCGAGGCCACCTGGCGGCTCGCGGTCGCCGACCGGTTCGCCGACAAACTGGTCAACACCACGCTCATCGGCTTCACTCACCCCGGCGCGCAGGTGCCCCCACCGGCCGGCCTGCGCGGCCCCGCGGCCGAGGTGTTCTTCACCCCGGCGGTGGAGTGGGCGGTCGCCGAGGCCGAGGGCCCGGAGAACTACTACGCCCGCTACGCCGCCTCCGAGGAGCGCTTCCTCACCAGCACGGCGTCGTGGCTGACCATCGAGCACGCCCAGGGACCCGAGGCGATCGTCGAGGTCTTCGGCGACGTGCTCGCCGGCAAGCAGCCGCCGGACCTCGGCTACGTCCTTCGCCCCTAGGGCGCGCCCCGCGCCGGCGGGACCGCGGAGAAACCCACCGCGGCGCCGGCGCGGCCACATCGGGGGGAGAACCTCAGCGGCTCGATGCCGGGCCTCGTCAGCAGGAGGAATACAACCGTGACACTGGATACCGACAAGGCCGGCGTCCCCACGGGGCTGGCCGACCCGCCGCCCCGCCCGCAGGCCCCGGCCGCCGCTTCCCGCACGCCCACGTCATGGTGGCGCCGGCCCTGGATCGCCCCCCTGCTGGCCGTCGTCGTGACCTACCTGGTCTACCAGATCTCGCCGTACGTGCCCGAGAGCAAGGCGCCGACGCCGCCGCACGACGGCTTCCCCGCCTACTACCCGCTGCTCGTGGTGCACATGATCTGCGGCACCGTGGCCATCCTGACCGCGTGCTTCCAGGTGTGGCCGTGGCTGCGCAAGAAGCACCCGGCGGTCCACCGCGCGAGCGGCCGCCTGTACCTGGCGGGCGCGGTCATCGGCGGCATCGTCGGCCTGATCCTGGTGCCCTTCGCGCCGCCGGTCGGGCAGATCGGCGTCGCCGCCGCGACGAGCCTGTGGATCATCTTCACCGTGACGGCGGTGATCTGGGCGCGCAAGGGCCGCATCGACCTGCACCGCCGGTTCATGCTCTACAGCTTCGCGATCATCATGAACAACATCTGGGGCGTGCTGATCGTCAACGTCCTGATGCGGCTTCCGTTCGAGGTCGGGTTCACCTACATGCTGGAGGCGGCGCGCTGGACCGGTTGGGTGTTCAACCTGATCCTGGTGCAGATGTGGCTGTACCACACCGAGGGCCGCAAGATCGGCGTCCCGGCCGGGCGCTCCTAGCCCGAGGCCCGACCCGCGATCGTCGACCGCCGAACGGCCGGCAGGGAACCCCCTGCCGGCCGTTCCGCACGTCCGGCACCCATGACGCGAAACGCCCGCGAACCGGACGCCCGCGAACCCCGACGCCCCTGCGTCGACCACCTGAGCCGGAACGCCTTCGCGCTCGCACGCCCCGGACGCCGAACGGCCGGCGGTCCTCGTCGGACCGCCGGCCGTCCCGCCGCGGGAGGGCGGATGAAGCGAAGGGGGTATCTCAGCTGTCGATGAGCGTGCAGTGCGCCGGCCGCGGTCCGTTCACCAGACAGCGCCGGCCGTACTCCGCCAGCAACTCCTCGGCCTCCTTGGCCGCCTGGGTGAAGCGCTCGACCGGGTCCGCGCCGAGCGCCATGATGTCCTCCAGGGCGTACATCATGGCGTGCTGGATCTGCGCGAAGTGCCCCACGATGGGCGTCTCCGCGCCCGGCACCCCCGTCGTCGAGTTCAGCTGCTCAGTGGTCACCCGGTGATACGGGTGCTCGTCGTACCAGCCCTCGGCCTCCAGCAGCGCGGCGGCGGCGTTGGTGACCGGCGCCGAGCCGTACACCTTGTGCCATTCGGCGGCGTTGCGCGGGTTGTTGAGGTACTGCATGAAGGCCAGCGCGCCGTCCTGGGTCTCCTCGTCGAGGCCGTCGCGCAGCCAGATGCCGTCACCGCCGATCCAGTTGCCGGCGAGGGGGTACTCGGCGTTGTACGGCGTCGGGGTGACCGCGACCTCGAAGCCGTGCTCCTGGCCGGCCTTGACCATGTACGGGGCCTCGAAGGAGGAGCTGAACCGGAAGACGACCCGCTGCTCCCTGAACGCCTGCGCGCACCCGGCCCAGTCCTCGAGCTTGCCGCTGTGCAGGAAGTGGCCGTCCCGGTGCAGGCGCGACCACCACAGCACGAAGGCCATCATCTGCGGCGACAGCAGGTCGACGGACGTGGCCCGCCCGTCGCGGCCGTTGCCGGCGTCGGTCAGCAGGCCGCCCTGGTGGGCGAGCATCTGCTGGAAGAACTTGCCGTCGTTGGCCCAGCTGATCCGGTGCGGAGGGGCGTCGTCCATCCGGGCGATCGCCGCGCAGGCCGCCTCGACCTCCTGGAAGGTGCGCGGCACCTCCTGGATCCCGGCGGCGCGCAGCAGAGTGAGGTTGGTGTACATGTGCATCGTCGACAGGGTCACCGGCATCGCCGCGAAGGTCCCGTCGATGGTGTAGAAGTTCCGGCCGGCGATGACCATGTCGTCCAGCACGACGGGCTGGCCGAGGATCTCCGTGCGCCCGGCGATCGCCTTCTCCACCGAGGTGAACAGCGGCCTGCCGTCCTTCGTCAGGGTGTCGCGGGCGAGCTGGGTGGCGCCGCTGTAGTAGGAGGCGATGGTCGGCGGGCGGCCCTCCTGCGCGGCCTGGGCGACGTCCGCGGCCAGGTTCTGGAAGTAGGAGCTGCCCACGTTGATCTGATAACGCGGGTAGAGCTCTTCGAACTCCCGTGCCCGCTGTTTGATCGGCTCCAGGAAGTTCGGGAAGGTGTATCCGGAGAACCAGGCGTCGATGACGATTTTCCCGGAGCGGTCCGCCTCACTCACGTGCTCGTCCTTTCGTCGGATTAACGGCGGTGAGAACCCGCGCAGCCTGAACGGCCCGGCCGCCTTCCGTGCGGCGGCAGGGTCGTGCGAGAGGTCGGGACGGCCTTTTCCGTCAAACGCGGCGCGTCGGCGTCCAAACCCCCATGCTGCCCCCACCCCGAAACCCCCGCATCTCGCCCCTTGCGCTTTCTGTGTTTATCGGCCTCGCTCCGCTCGGCGGGCTTGGGGCGCCTTTGAGGCGGCGCCGTTCGTCGTCGTTCACGAGCGCTCGTTCCTCGCACTCGCTCTCTCCTCCTCACAGCACCGCCGCGCCCCAAGCCGGTTTTGGGGCCGATCCGTTCCGAAGCACTCGGGGGTGATTCGGGGAGTGGAGAGCCCGCCGAGCGAAGCAAGCCCATAAACACGACTCGGCCCCGAAACCCGGCTCGGGCGCGGCGGTGCTCTGAGGAGGAAGGAGGGTGAGGAACGAGCCCGGATGACGACGAAGAGCGCCGCCTCAAAGGCGCCCGAGCCCGCCGAGCGGAGCGAGGCCGAACAACACAGCACATCGAAAGATGCAGTGGGGATTCGGCGGATAGCAGGCTTGGGGAAGCCGAGCCGACCATGACTCGGCCGGGCGATGGCGTCGACGCCGCCCGGCCGCCACTGGAGGAACGAACAATGACCGACCTGCAGAGTCACGGCCATCCCAACGGGGCCGTCACCGCCGTCTCCTCCGAGGCGTTCACGGCCGGCGGACAGCACCAGACCGTTCTCGGCGCGTCCACCATCACCCGGGACGACCCCCGCTACGACAGCATGTTGCGTGGCACCAACCACCGGTTCGTCGGCAGCCCCGACTACGTGCGCGTGGTGACGACGACCGAGCAGGTGGTGCAGGCGGTGGACGAGGCGGTCGCCTCGGGCAGGCGCATCGCGGTCCGCAGCGGCGGGCACGGCCTGGAGAACTTCGTCGCCAACCCCGAGGTCAAGATCCTGCTGGACATCTCGGAGATGACGGCCGTCTACTACGACAGCGGCCGCCGCGCGTTCGCCATCGAGTCCGGCGCGACCCTGGGGCACGTCTTCCGCGTCCTGTTCAAGGGGTGGGGCGTCACGATCCCGGCCGGGATGTGCCCCGAGGTGGGCGTCGGCGGGCACTTCGCGGGCGGCGGCTTCGGCCCGTTGTCGCGCAGCCTCGGCGCCGTGGTCGACTACCTGTACGCCGTGGAGGTCGTGGTGGTGGGCGAGGACGGCCGGGCCCGGGCCGTCATCGCCACCCGCGAGCCCGGTGATCCGCACCGCGACCTGTGGTGGGCGCACACCGGCGGTGGCGGCGGCAACTTCGGCGTGGTGACCCGTTACTGGATGCGCAGCCCGGACGCCCTCTCCTCCGATCCGGCCGAGCTGCTGCCGAAGGCGCCGGCGGCGACCCGCAGCGGCCTGGCCATCTGGTCGTGGGAGGGGATGTCGGAGGAGGGCTTCACCACGCTGCTGCGCAACTTCGGCACCTGGATGGAGAACAACAGCGCCGCCGGCACGCCTGAGGCGAAGCTGTTCCCGTACTTCCACGGCACGCACAAGGACACCCCGCCCGGCCTGATGGTCGGTGCGCTCATCGACGAGGGCGTGCCCGGCGCCGAGGCGCTGATGACGGCCTTCCTGGACGAGGTGGCGGCCGGGGTGGGCGTGGAGCCGGCGATGCGGTTCCAGGAGGTCCAGCCCTGGCTGTACGCGGCGTCCTATCCCGGTTACGGCGACCCGGGCAACCCGGGCGTGCGCCGGTTCAAGATCAAGGCGGCGTACCTGCGCAAGGGGTACAGCGACGCGCAGATCGCCGCCGTCCACAAGCACTTCACCGGCGAGGTGTACAACCCGGCGCAGGTGCTGCTGGTCGGTTACGGCGGCCAGGTGAACACCGTCGCCCCCGACGCCACGGCGACCGCGCAGCGCGACTCCATCCTCAAGGCGGCCTATCTCGGCGCCTGGGCGAGCGAGGCGGACGACGACACGAACGTGGGCCTGATCAGGGACCTGTTCCGCGACATCTACGCCCACAGCGGCGGCGTGCCGGGGCCGGACGAGCTGAGCGACGGCGCCTACATCAACTATCCCGACGCCGATCTGGCGGACCCGGAGCTGAACACCTCCGGCGTCCCCTGGCACACCTTGTACTACAAGGACAACTACCCCCGTCTCCAGCAGGTCAAGAAGCGCTATGACCCGCGGAACGTGTTCCGCCACGCGCTGTCCATCAGGCTCCCCGAATAGCCGTTCCCTCCCAGGCCGGGGCCCCGCGGCTCCCGGAAGGGCGCGACGGCCGGCCGTCCCGCGGCGGCCGGAAGCTCCCGCCCGTCCCGCCCACGGGTGCCCGCGCACCCTGATCAGCTCTTCCGAACCAGATCTTGGAGTCACTCATGGAGAGTCGCTGCCCCGTCGCCCTGGATATCACCGGCAAGGACATCCACGCCGAGGCCGAGCACCTGCGCTCGCTCGGCCCGGCGACGCTGATCGAGCTGCCGGGCGGTGTCACGGCGTGGGCGATCACCGACTACGAGACGCTGCGCAAGGTCCTGACCGACACGCGCGTCACCAAGAGCGCCCGCGCCCACTGGCCGGCCTTCACCAACGGCGAGATCCGGCCCGACTGGGAGCTGATCAGCTGGGTCGCGATGGACAACATCTCGACCTCGTGGGGCAGCGACCACAAGCGGCTGCGCCGTCTGGTCGGCAAGGCGTTCACCCCGCGCCGCATCGAGGCGGTCCGGCCGCTCATCGTGCAGCTGACCACCGAGATCCTCGACGCGCTGGCCGCCACGCCGCCGGGTGAGGTCGTCGACCTGCGCCAGCAGTTCGCCTACCCGCTGCCCGCCCGCCTGGTCGCCGACATCATCGGCATGGACGAGACCGCGCTGGCCAAGACCGCGCCGGTCATCAACATGATGGTGGACACCACGGTCAGCCCGGAGGTGGCGCACGGCATCCTCATGGGCTGGCGCGACGCGATGTCGGAGTTCATCGCCTCCAAGCGTGCCAACCCGGGCGAGGACATCACCAGCGACCTGATCGCCGCCCGGGACGACGAGGACGGCGGCAAGCTGACCGAGGGCGAGCTCACCGACACCATCTTCGCCATCCTGGGCGCCGGGTCGGAGACCACGATCAACTTCCTCAGCAACGCGGTCACCAACCTGCTCACCCACCCCGACCAGCTCGAACTGGTGAGGTCGGGGGAGAAGTCCTGGGACGACGTGATGGAGGAGGTGCTGCGGGCCGAGGCTCCGCTGGCCAGCCTGCCGCTGCGCTTCGCCGCCGACGACGTCGATCTGGACGGCGTGCTGATCCGCAAGGGCGACCCGATCCTGGTCAACTACCTCGCCGCCGGCCGTGACCCCAAGCTGCACGGGGAGAGCGCCTGCGAGTTCGACATCACCCGCGCCGACAAGGAGCACATCTCCTTCGGCTACGGCCCGCACTACTGCCTGGGCGCCGGCATCGCGCGCCTGGTCGGCGCCATCGGCCTGTCCACGCTGTTCGAGCGCTTCCCCGACATCAACCTCGCCGTCCCGGCCGAGGAGCTGCAGCCGCTGCCCACGTTCATCATGAACGGCCACCGCAGCCTGCCGGTCCGCCTGCACGCCCGGGTGCCGGCCGAGGCGCACTGACCCCTCTCACCGCACTGACCGCACTGACCGCACGCCCGTGGCCGGCCTCCCGGCCGCGGGCTTCGGCCCCGCCCCCGCACCCGGCGACAGGCCACCCTCCGCACCGCGACAGGAAGGAAAGCACGTGACCGAGACCACGACCACCCCCACGCCGACTCTGCAGGAGGTGTCGATCACCCGCGTCTTCGACGCGCCGCGCGAGCTGGTGTTCGACGCGTGGACGGTCGCCGAGCACTTCACGCACTGGTGGGGTCCGGAGGGCACCACGGCCCCGCTGTCGGAGATCGCCATCGACGCGCGGCCGGGCGGCCACTGGAAGGCCCTCATCGTCATGGAGGCGACCGAGGAGACCGAGCGCGCCGAGCAGCCCTTCTTCGGGGTGTACCGCGACCTGGTGCGCCCGGAGAAGCTGTCGTTCACCCTCGGCGACCCGCTGGACCCGGAGTTCCTGGAGCGCAGCGCGCAGGGCGAGGGCGAGGAGCTGGTCAGCGTCACCTTCGCCGAGCGCGACGGCGGCACCGAGATGCGCTTCCTCCAGGTCGGCTACCTGCCGGCCGAGACGGTGCCGCTGGCCGTCGAGGGCTGGGGCAGCTTCTTCAACTGCCTGGACGCCTACCTCAAGACCAAGGTCTGACGGGGCGGAGGACGCCGTGCGGGAAGTGATCCTGTCGATGTTCGTGAGCGTCGACGGCTACGTGGAGAACGCGACCGGCCAGCAGGACTGGAACATCGACGTCTTCGACGACGAGATGGAGCGCCACGTCGAGGAACAACTCGACGCGGCCGACACCCTGCTGCTCGGGCGCAGGACCTACGAGCTGTTCGCGCAGGCGTGGCCCGCGGAGACCGGCCGGGTCGCGGACAAGATGAACGGCATCGCCAAGGTCGTCTTCTCGCGGACCCTCCAGAGCGCCGCCTGGCGCAACACGCGGATCGCCGCCGGCGACGTCGCCGAGGAGATCGCCGGGCTCAAGCGGCTCCCCGGCAGGAACCTGCTGATCTACGGCAGCGCCGCGCTCGCGCGCGACCTCATGCGGCGCGGCCTGATCGACGAGTACCTGCTGTGGGTGCATCCCGTCGTCCTCGGCGAGGGCAGGCACCTGTTCGAGGACTTCAAGGACCGCGTGGACCTGAAGCTGGCCGGCACCCGGGTCTTCGACACCGGGGTCTGCATCCTGCGCTACCGGCCGGCGTGAGCCACCCCGGGCCGCCGGCCGGCCCGCACCACCCGCGAGAACACCCGCGAGAACGTTGTCACAGAACCTAGGGAGACCGGCGTGAAGGTTGGCTTGGAAATCGGGGACTTCTCCTGGAAGGGCGGCTCCGCCCGGGTGGCGGACACCCTGGTGGAGATCGCGCAGTCCGCCGACGACGCCGGGTTCTCGCTTCTCGGCGTGGGCGACCACGTGTGGCAGGGCCCGCACGCGGGCGGTCCCGAGGCGCCCATGCTCGAGTGCTTCACCACCCTCACTCTGCTCGCCGCGCACACCCGGCGCTGCCGGCTGGCCCCCATCGTGGCCGGCGTCCACTTCCGGCACCCGGGCGTGCTGGCCAAGACGGTGACGTCCCTGGACGTCCTGTCCGGCGGGCGGGCGATGCTCGGCCTCGGCGTCGGCTGGTACGAGGACGAGGCGCTCGGCCTCGGCATCCCCTACCCCTCCCTCGCCGACCGCTTCGCGATGCTGGAGGAGACGATCCAGATCTGCCACCGCATGTGGGACGGCGACCGCGGCGACGAGCGGCCCTACGAGGGCGAGCACTACCGGCTCGCGCGGCCGCTGAACCTGCCGCAGAGCATCACCCGGCCGCACCCGCCGATCCTCATCGGCGGCGGCGGGGAGAAGAAGACCCTGCGCCTGGTGGCCAAGTACGGCGACGCCTGCAACCTGTACCCCGGCCCCGACCTGCCGCACAAGCTGGACGTGCTGCGCGGGCACTGCGAGGCCGAGGGGCGCGACTACGACGCCATCGAGAAGACGGTGATCTTCCCCTTCGACGTCGGCGACGACGGCGCCGGGGCCGGTGACCTGGCCGAGACTCTGCGCGGGCTCGCCGGGCTCGGCGTGGACACCGCGATCGGCATCATCGGAGGCCCCGAGCCGGTCCGCCAGGTCGAGATCATCGGCAAGAAGGTCGTCCCGGCCGTCGCCGACGCCTAGCCCGGTCCCTGCCGTTCTGTAGCTGCCTACGTGGAAGGAGCGCCCGAGACATGTGCGGAATCGCTGGGTCCATGGCCCTCCGTGACGGCCGTGCCATCGACGAGCCGGAGCTCGCGCGGATGACCGGGACGCTGGCCCACCGGGGGCCCGACGCGGGCGGGACCTTCTTCGACCGGGGCGTCGCCCTGGGGTTCCGGCGCCTGAGCATCATCGACCTGCACGGCGGCGACCAGCCGATGTTCAGCGAGGACGGCCAGGTCGCGCTGGTGTGCAACGGCGAGATCTTCAACCACCGCGCGCTGCGCGCCGAGCTGCAGGCCAAGGGGCACCGCTTCCGCACCGACTGCGACGTCGAGGTCCTGGTCCACCTCTACGAGGAGGAGGGCCCGGACCTGCTGCGCAAGCTCAACGGCCAGTTCGCCTTCGCCATCTACGACCTGCGCCGGCGCCGGCTGTTCCTGGCCAGGGACCACGTCGGCATCCTCCCGCTGCACTACGCGCGCACCGGCGACCACTTCGTGTTCGGCTCGGAGGCCAAGACCGTCCTTGCGCACCCCGGCGTCGGGCGCGAGGTGGACCTCACCGGCCTTGACCAGGTGCTCACCTTCCCCGGTCTGGTCAGCCCGCGGACCATGTTCCGCGGCGTCAGCAGCGTGCGCGCCGGCCACTACCTGCTGGTCGAGGACGACGAGGTCCGCGAGGTGCGCTACTGGGACCTGGACTTCCCCCTCAAGGGCGACGCCCCGCCCGCCCGTCCGGACGAGCACTACGTCGAGACGCTGCGCGAGCTGCTGGGCGAGTCGGTGCGGCGCCGCCTGCAGGCCGACGTCCCCGTCGGGTTCTACCTCAGCGGCGGGCTGGACTCCTCGCTGATCGCGGCGCTGGTCGGGCGGACGACCCCACCCTCGCACTCCTTCTCCATCACCTTCCCCGACGCCGCCATCGACGAGTCGGCCTACCAGCGGCTCATGGCCGAGAAGGTGGCCTCCCGCCACCACGAGGCCGAGTTCCACGCCGAGGACATCACCGGCGAGCTCCAGAGGATGGTCTGGCACGCCGAGTGCCCGGTGAAGGAGACCTACAACACCTGCTCGCTGGCCCTGTCGGCGCTCGCCCGGCGCAACGGCGTCAAGGTCATCCTGACCGGTGAGGGCTCCGACGAGCTGTTCGGCGGGTACGTCGGCTACCGGTTCGACCGGTTCGGCCGGGGCGGCGGCGGAGGCGGCGGCCTGGACGAGGCGCTCGAGGACGACGTGCGCAGGCAGTTGTGGGGCGACCCGGGCCTGTTCTACGAGCGTTCCTACAACGCCTGGCGCGAGTCGAAGATGGACATCTTCTCCGAGGGCGTGCGCGAGCGGTTCGACGACTTCGACTGCCTGCGCCACCCGCTGGTCGACACCGACATGCTCGCCGGCCGCGACCGCCTGAACCAGCGCTCCTACCTGGACTTCAAGCTGCGGCTGTCGGACCACCTGCTCTCCGACCACGGCGACCGGATGTCGCTGGCCAACTCGGTCGAGGCCAGGTACCCGTTCCTGGACATCGACGTCATGGAGTTCGCCACCACGGTGCCCGCGCACCTGAAGGTGAACGAGGCGGGCGAGAAGTACGTCGTCAAGCAGGCCGCCCAGGGGCTCGTGCCCCCGGAGATCATCGCCCGGGAGAAGTTCGGCTTCCGGGCCCCGGGGAGCCCCCACCTGCTGCGGCGCGACGTCGAGTGGATCAACGACACGCTCTCCCACGAGCGCGTCAGGCGGCAGGGCTTCTTCGACCCGGCCGTCGTGGACCACCTCAAGGCCCGTTACCTGCGCGAGGGATTCGACGTCCACCCCCACCTGGGGGACGACCTGCTCCTGGTCGTCCTGACGTTCGGCATCCTGCTGGACACCTACGGCCTGGCCGACCACGCATGAACCCCGGGGGGCGGATCGGACGAGCGTCCCTGGCAGAGAGGAAGGAAGCAGGATGGCCTTCGAAGCGATCCACTCGCTCGTAGGACGCGCGATCGAGCGGTTCCCCGACCAGGTGGCCGTCGAGTCCCCGCAGGGGCGACTGACGTACGCGGAGCTCTCGGCCCGGGCGGACGGCCTGGCCGGCGCCCTGCGGGCGGCGGGAGCAGGCCCCGGGTCGCTCGTCCCCGTCCTCGCCGAGGACCGCCGGGAGATCATCGCGGCGCTGCTCGGCATCCTCCGCATCGGAGGGGTGTTCGTCCCGCTGGACGCCGCCGCCCCGCGCGTGCGCCTCACCCAGATGGTCGAGGACACCGCGCCCGGCTTCGCCGTCGTCGGGACGGGCGCCGAGGCGCTGGCCGACGCCGTGCTCACCGACGCGGCGCCCGGCGCCGTGCGGGTCGCGGCGGCGCGGATCGGCGAGGCGGGAGCGGCGGTGACGCCGCACGAGCCCGGGCCCGACGACCCTTGCTACGTGTTCTTCACCTCCGGCTCCACCGGGCGTCCCAAGGGCATCGTCGGCCGGCTGTCCGGCATCGACCACTTCGTCCGCTGGGAGACCGAACTGCTGGGCGTCGGGCCGGGGTGGCGGGTCAGCCACCTGACCTCGCCGGCGTTCGACGCCATGCTGCGCGACGTGTTCGTCCCGCTCACCACCGGCGGCACCGTCTGCGTCCCTCCGCAGGACACGCTGCTCGACCCCGCCGCGCTGACCCGCTGGATCGACGAGCAGCGCGTCGACCTGGTGCACTGCGTGCCCTCGCTGCTGCGCGGGGTCATCCGCGAGGCCGCCGCCGGCGAGTACGAGCTGGCGTCGCTGCGCTGCGTCGCGATGTCGGGGGAGAAGCTCCCGCCCGCCGACGCCGCGCGGCTGTTCGGCCGTTTCGGCTCGCGGATCAAGCTGCTCAACCTGTACGGGCCGACCGAGACGACGATGACCAAGACCTACCACTTCGTCACCCCGGCCGACGCCGAGCGCCCCTCGATCCCGATCGGCCGGCCGATCCCGGGCGCCGAGGTGCTGCTGCTGAACGGCATGGGGCAGCCCGCCGCGCCGGGCAGCGTCGGCGAGATCTACCTGCGCACCGCCTACCGCTCGCTCGGCTACCACGGGCAGCCCGAGGCGACCGCCAAGGCGTTCGTCACCAACCCGCTCACCGGCGACCCCGGCGACGTGGTGTACCGGACCGGCGACTACGGCCGGCTGCTGCCCGAGGGCTTCTACGAGTTCCTCGGCAGGAAGGACCACCAGGTCAAGATCGGCGGGGTCCGGGTCGAGCTGGGCGGCGTCGAGAGCGTCCTGCGCGAGCACCCGGCCGTGGCCGACGCCGCCGTGGTGGCCGCCGAGGAGGAGGGCGGCGTCCCCTACCTGTGCGCGTTCGTCGAGCTGACCGGCGCCGCCGAGCCGCAGGAACTGCGCGACCACGTGCGCGGCCGGCTGCCCGACAGCGCCGTCCCCGCCGTCCTGGTGCCGCTGGCCGAGCTGCCGCGCACGCTCAGCGGCAAGATCGACCGCAAGGCGCTGCCCACGCCGGTGCTGCGCCGCGAGCTTCCCGGCGAGGACCACCTCCCGCCGCGCACCCCCACCGAGCAGGCCGTCGCGCGGGTCTGGCAGAGCATCCTGCCCGTCGACGACCTCGACGTCCGCGAGAGCGTCTTCGAGGTCGGCGGCAGCTCCCTGGTGGTGTTCGAGCTGCTGTCCCGGCTCGGCACCGAGTTCGGCGTCGAGGTCCCGCTGCAGGAGTTCCTCGCCTCGCCGACCATCGAGTCGCTGGCCGCGCTCATCGAGAACGCCATCCTGGGCCGCGACGCGCCGCTCGACGACCTGTTCGTCTCACTGACCGACATCGGCGCGCAGGGCACCCACGAGGTGCTCGTGAGCGAGAGCGGGAGCTGACATGGCCGGATCGATCCGATGGACGGCGCCGCACCTCAGGCCCACCGTCACCGAGACGCCGTCGGACCAGGACACGCCGCCCGCCGCGGCGGAGCTCGGCCCCGAACAGGCCCGGCTGCTGGAGCGGGAGGTCGAGACGGCGATCATGCGGCAGGACGGCGTCGCCGACTGCGCGGTGGTGTTCCAGGGCGTCGGGGACGACGCCGGTGAGCGCCTGTGCGTGCGCTGCGGCATCACCGGCCGCTACCCCGGCATCGTCTTCGACGGCGACGGCGTGTGCAACCTGTGCGGCATGTACGCCGGCAACCGTGAGCGCATCCACGCCTACTTCGGCGAGCCCGGGGACATGGTGCGCCACATCAAGGAGCGCTCGCGGGCGCGCGGCTCGGACTACGACTGCCTGCTGCTGTTCAGCGGCGGCAAGGACAGCACCTACGTCCTGCACCAGCTCGTCGACCTCGGCCTGCGCGTCATGACCTTCACCTTCGACAACGGCTTCATCTCCAAGACGGCGCTGAACAACGTCGAGGAGATCACCGCCGAGCTGGGCATCGAGCACCTTACGATGACCCGCGCCGACCAGAACAAGATCTTCCTGCAGAGCCTGGAGCAGCACAAGAGCGTGTGCAACGGCTGCTTCCGCTCGCTGCTCGACCTCAGCACCGAACTGGCCCACGAGCGCGGCATCCCCACCATCGTCACCGGCCTCTCACGCGGGCAGATCATCGACGAGCGGCTGTCGTGGTTCTACCAGCAGGGCGTGTTCGACCCCGCCGAGATCGAGCCGAAGCTCGCCATCGGCCGCCGGATCTACCACCAGACCGGCAGCGCCATCGCCACGGCGGCGGTCGACTCGGTCGAGGTCGTCGACTACTTCCGCTACTCCGACGTCACCAAGACCGGCATCCGCGAGTTCCTCCAGCGGCGCTCGTCCTTCTGGTCCCAGCCCCAGGACACCGGGTTCTGCAGCTCCAACTGCATGATCAACGACGTGGGCGTCTACGTGCACAACCAGGAGCGCGGCTACCACAACTACGAGGCCCCCACCCGGTGGGAGGTGCGCGTCGGCCACCTGGAGATCGCCGAGGCCGACGAGGAGCTGCGCGCCCCGGTCAACACCGCCCGGGTCAAGCGCATGCTCGCCAAGATCGGATACGCCGACCCGGCCGACCGCGACCGGCTGGGCAGCCGGCTGGTCGCCTACTACGTCCCCCGCGGCCCGATCGACGGCGACGAGCTGCGCGCCTCGGTGGCGGGCGCCCTGCCCGACATCCTGGTGCCCGAGCAGTGGGTGGCCGTGGAGGAGATCCCGCGCGCCGCCGGGGTCGTCCAGCGCGAGGCGCTCGCCGCGCCGCGGCCCACCCGGTTCGGCACCGACATCGGCGAGGAGCCCGAGCCGCCCAAGCCGGTGCTCGCCGGCGACCTTACCGTGCCGCTGACGCCGGTCCAGCGCGACTACCTCGAACGGCACTCCGCCGACGTCGAACGGCGGGGCCGCGCGCTGCTGCTGGAGCTGCCCGGCCGGCCGGACGCCGCCCGCGTCCGCAAGGTGGTCCTGCAACTGCTGCTGCAGCACGACGCGCTGCGCACCCGCCTGCTCGACCGCGACGGCGAGCGCCGCCAGCGCGACGGCGGCGTCGGCGCGGCGCTGCCAGTGCTCGGACTGGACCTGTCCAGGCTGGAGGAGGCCGCCGAGCCGGGGCTGCTGCGCGCCGCCGTCGACCGGATGCGCGCCCGGCTCAGCCTCACCGACGGACCGGTGCTGCAGATCGCCCTCGCCGACCGCGGCTCCCGCCCGTCCTGGCTGCTGCTGGTCGTCCACGAACTGGTCGCCGACACCCCGTCGTGGCGGCTCATCCTGGACGACCTGTGCACCGCCTGGGCCCAGACGGAGGCCGGGACGCCGGTCGAGCTGCCCCCGGCCGCGTCCTTCCTGGGCGCCGCCGCCACCATGCCCGAAGGCGCGCCCGCCGCGGTGCCCGCCGGGTGGACGGCCAGCGCCGGCGACTGCATCCTGCCCGGATGCTCGGCCGACGCCGCCGGCACCCCGACCCGCACCCGCGTCGTCGCCCCCGACCTGGCGGGCGACGGCACCCCGGACGCCGCCAGGGTGCTGTCGGCCATCGCCACCGTGCTGACCGAGTGGATCGGCGGTGAGTTCATCACCATCGACGTGCAGGACCACACCGCCGGCGGCGACCGCGACCTCGGCGTGCGCCAGGTCGGCCCGCTGACGGCCGTGACCAAGGCGATCGTCTCCTTCGACGGGCCCTGCGGCATCGCGCCGCGCACCAGCCCCGCCGCCCGCATCAGGTACGACCACTTCGGCGACCTGTCCCGGCTGCTCCCCGCCGGCGCGCCCTTCCGGCTCGCCACGCGGGATGAGGCCGACTACACCGTCGCGCCCACCACCCGCCCGTACGTGCTGTCGGTGAACGCCGCCGTCGAGGACGGCCGGCTGCGCCTGGACTGGTGGTGCGGCCCGAAGCTGCACGGTCTGCTGCGCGAGGCCGACATCCCGCGGCGCGTGGCCGAGCTGCTGTCGCGCGCCGGCACCGAGGTCACATGAGGACCGGCGCGCGGGACGGCGAGGGCGTGGGCACCCGGGTGCCGCGCCCGCCGCGCCCGCTGCCCCCACTGCGGCCGACCCTCGGCATCCTCGGCGGGATGGGTCCGCTGGCGACCGCCGAGTTCCTGCGCCTGCTCGCCGCCCGGGTCCCCGGGACGACCGACCAGGAGCACCCGAGGATCGTGATGCTGTCCGACCCGTCCATCCCCGACCGGACGGCGGCGGTGCTCGCGGGCAGCGACGCCCCGCTGCCGCCCATCAGGGACGGTCTGGCCAGGCTGGCGGAATGGGGGGCCGACCTGCTGGCCGTCCCCTGCAACACCGCGCACGTCTACCTCGACCGGCTCGCCGAGACGCTCCCGGCGCCGGTCGTGCACATCGTGGACGCCACGCTGGAGGAGGCCGCGCGGCGCAGCCCACAGGGCGGTTGGCTGGCCGCCACCACCGGAACCGTCGCCGGCGGCCTGTACCAGCGGCGCGCCGAGGCGCTCGGGTACCGCCTGCTGCTGCCCGGCAGCGGCACGCAGGAGGCCATCCACCACACCGCCACGCTGGTCAAGGCCGGGCGGTCCCACCAGGCCGGGGCGCTGCTCGGCACGGTGGCCCGCGGCCTGTGGCACCGGGAGAGACTCCCGGTGCTGGCCGCCTGCACCGAGCTGCCCCTGGCCTACGCGGCGGCCTCCCTGCCTCCGGACATGATGATCTCCAGTCTGGACGCGCTCGCCTCCGCCTGCGTGAGCCGCATGTACCACCCGGCGGGCGTGGCCAGGCGATGAGCGCGGGCACCCGACGGGAGGACGGCCGTTGAGCGCGGGCTTTCGACGCGGAACGGCCGATGAGCGCCGGCATTCGATGCGACGAGGGCCGATGAGCGCGGACGACCGATGCGACGACGGCCGATGAGCGCGGGGATCCGACGCGCACGGCCGATGATTGCGGACCACCGATGGGAGGACGGCCGATGAGCGTCCGGCAGCAGGCGCGGCGCGCCGAGGCGGGGACGTGGACCGCCGCCCTGCGGGCCGCCAGGGGCGAGCCCGAGGGTCGCGTCGTGGTGTTCCCGCACGCCGGGGCCGGGCCCAACGCCCTGATGCCCCTGCTCGCGGCCCTCCCCGACACCTACGACGTGCTCGGGGTCACCCTGCCCGGCAGGGAGCGGCGCTTCAGCGAGAGCTACGACAGGACGCCGGAGGACCCCGGAGCCGTGGTGGACGGCGTCCTGGCCGAACTGACCGGCCTGCCGTCCTGCGCGACCGTGTACTTCGGCCACAGCATGGGGGTCTCCGTCGCGGTCGCCGTGGCGCTGGCCGACCCGGGCGCGTGCGCCAGGCTCGTGCTGAGCGCCCACCCGCCGGCCGGGGTGAAGTTCGAGCGGGAGGCGGCGTGGAACGACGCCGTCCTGCTCGAGGTCGTCAGGCTGGGCGGCGGCACCCCGCAGGAGATCATGGACAGCCCCTTCTGGCGCACGTACGTGCTCGGCCTGCTGCGCTCCGACCTCACCCTCGCGGCCCGCCTCGTGCGGCGCAACCTCGACGGCCGGATCACCATGCCGCTCACCGTGCTCGGCGGCGACCGGGACGAACTGGTCAGCGTGCGCGAGCTGGTGGCCTGGCAGGACCGCGCGGAGGCGGGAGCGCGCATGCGCGTCTTCCCCGGCGGCCACTTCTACCTGCTCGACGAGCCCAACCGGCGCGCCGTGGCCGCCGAGATCACCGGCGCCTTCTCGGCCTGACCCGCCGGCCCCCTCATCACCGCGGCGGGCGGCCGTCCCGCGCGGCGCGAGCATGGGCGTGAAAGGCGCGCGGAAATAGGGTGCGGCGAAATTGCGCAATTGGTGAGATGCGCCGGGGAACCGCCGGAACGAAGCTGGTGGCGTCGACCAATTCGTAAGGAGCACTCTATGGTCGTGTCAGAGAAGGCGGGAAACCCCGCTGGAGCGGCCCCCAGCGCGGCGCGCCGGTATTTCCCGCATCTTGAGGGAATGCGAGGGCTCGCGGCCCTTGGGGTGCTCGTTCTCCACGTCGCTTTCAGCGCGGGCCAGATGCGGTGGAACGAGGCCCCCGGCCTGGAGGAGACCGGGAACGGCGTCTTCAGCGTCCTGCTCAACCAGCTTCAGGTGAGCCTGCCGATTTTCTTCACATTGTCGGGCATGCTGCTTTATCGCCCCTTCGCTCTGGCCACCATCGCCGGCACCCCGACGCCCCGGGTGAAGCCCTATCTGTGGCGCCGCGCGCTGCGATGCCTTCCGGCCTACTGGGTGCTGATCGCGGTCGTCCTGGTGACGCTCAACCGGGACAACATCCATGGGGTCTGGGACGTCGTGCGGCCGTTCCTGCTGCTGCAGATCTACCAGGAGAACGCCTGGGTCCTCGGCGGTGAGCAGACCTGGAGCCTCGCGACCGAGATCGCGTTCTACTTCGCCCTGCCGGTGATCGCCTGGATCCTGCACAAGATCGCGCGCAGGGCCGCCACCCCGGCGGCGCGGGTGCGCCGCATCCTGATCTCGCTGTCGCTGATCATCCCGATCAGCATCGCCTGGACCGCCTGGACGCACCTGCCGTCCTTCGGCGCCTGGCCCATCGAGGGCAACTGGCCCCCCGGGTGGATCGACTTCATCGCCACCGGCATGATGCTCGCCACCCTGTCGGCCGCCGCCCAGGTGTCGATGGACCACGTGCCCGGCGCCTACCGCGCCGCCTACAGGTGGCCGCTGCTCTGCTGGGCCGGCGCGCTCGTCGCCTACCTGATCGCCTGCGTCTCGCCGTTCGGCGACCCGGCCAGCGCCAACTACCCCGGCCTCGGCCAGGGCGTCCTCGAGCACGTCATGTACCTGATCTTCGGCTTCCTCGCCGTGACCCCGCTGACCCTGCCGCACCTGCGGTCGCGGTTCATCGAGGCCGTGGTGACCAACAAGGTGATGCTGTTCCTCGGCCGCATCTCCTACGGCGTCTACCTGTGGCACATCGCGATCATCTACTTCTGGCACGGCAACCTGTTCCGCGCCGGGAACTTCGGGGTGCTGCTGCTGGTCACCCTGGTCGGCAGCGTGGCCTGTGCCACGGTCAGCTTCTACCTCATCGAGAAGCCGGCCATGAAGCTCCGCGAACGCCTCGGCAAGGCCCCCAAGGAGCCCAGCGTCGTCACCCTCGTCCCCGAGACGCCGGCGGCCGCCGCCCCGGAGGAGCAGGTTCCCGCCCCCGTCCGGTAAGGCGCCTCTGCCTCCCCGACCTGCGCCGGCTCCCGGCCGCGGCCCGCACAGCGGCGACCGGGAGCCACCGTCGTCCGTCATGACCTTTGATCGGGCGGTCGCCGGTGGGCGACCGCGCCGTTGCGGGAGTGGCGCAGGACGGGCCGCCGGCCGGTCGGCGCCGCTACCACTCTCCCGGGACGGGACTGGTCGGGCGCTGGTTGATCCAGACCCTGATCTGGCCCAGCTCCCCGAACACGAGGTAGTCGTCCTGGTGGTCGCCGTTGAGGTCGTGGAGACGCACCTGTGCGCGGGTGGCGCCGACGCCCGGGATGACGGTCCCTTGCCAGATCCATCCCCGGCCGCCGAGGTCGTTGAGCCAGGCCCGGATCGTGCCGTCGTCCTGGACGACCAGGTAGTCGGCCCGGCGGTCGCCGTTGATGTCCTGCAGGCGCACCATGTCACGGGTCGCGCCGACGCCGGAGGCGATCTCGCCCTTCCACGTCCATCCCTCGCCGGCTGCGGCGCCGTTGTTGTACCAGGCGCGGACCTGGCCCTGGTCCTGGACGACCAGGTAGTCGTCCAGGCCGTCGCCGTTCATGTCGGCGAAGCGGATCTGGTCGCGGGGGTAGCCGACGCCGGTGGCGATCTCGCCCTTCCACGTCCATCCCTTGCCGGCGGCCGCGCCGTTGTTCAGCCACGCCCGGACCTGGCCCTGGTCCTGGACGACCAGGTAGTCGTCCAGGCCGTCGCCGTTCATGTCGGCGAAGCGGATCTGGTCGCGGGGGTAGCCGACGCCGGTGGCGATCTCGCCCTTCCACGTCCACCCCTTGCCGGCGGCCGCGCCGTTGTTCAGCCACGCCCGGACCTGGCCCTCGTCCTGGACGACCAGGTAGTCCTCCAGCCCGTCGCCGTCCATGTCCGCGAGCCGCACGTGGTCACTGGGCGCGCCCACACCCGAAGCGGCCTCGCCGATCGGGTTCCAGCCGGGGGAGGCCGGCTCCGGGCCTGAGTTCTCCGGAGGGCCGCCGGGGGCTGGTCCGCACGACCAGGGGCCGCCCGGCACCGGGTCGGCGATGACCCGGTCGTCGATGGCCAGCCTGATCGCCCGGTGGAAGGCCTCGGCCATCTTGCGGTAGCCGTTCGCGTTGGGATGGAGTGAGTCGTTCATGTCCGCCGAGGTGACGGCGCCCATGCCGACCAGCCGGACCCGTCTGCCCTCGGCCGCGAGGGTGGTGACCGTGGCCGCCAGCCGGGAGTTGTAGGCCCTGATCCGGGAGTTGATCGTCCCGTCGAGTGACGGCACCAGCGTGGCCACCAGGACGACGGTCGTCCGGGAGACGTTGGTGATCTCGCGGATCAGCCGGGCGAGCCGGGCCGGCGCCGCGCCGACGTCGAAGTTCTGCGACATGTCGTTGGTCCCCAGGTGCAGGGTGACGACGTTGGGCAGGTAGCTCAGGATGGCACACTCGGTCACCGCGTCGACCTGGTCGATCCGCCAGCCGTGATGGCCTTCGTGGTCGGTGTCGGAGATGGAGCCCGCCCCGTCGTCCAGGGAGCCGACGTAGTCCACGCCGTGCCCGTCTTTCTGCAACCGCTGCAGCAGTCCCAGGCGGTAGCCGACCCCGCCGGGGGACCCGCCGACGCCCCTGGTGATCGAGTCGCCCATCGGCATGATCCTCAGGTTCGCCGGGGGCAACTGACCGAGCCGGTCGAGCTCACGTTGCAGGGCCGGCGGGACTTCCCGTCCGACCTGGGGCATGAAGCCGCGGAACCATTCGGCCGCCGCCCTGACACCCGCGGTCGCCCAGGATCCCAGCCAGGCGACGGCCTTCGAGATCGCCTCGCTGATCGCCGTGAAGATCGCCTCGGAGTTCGCCTTGGAGAACTGCGTCACGAACTCGATGAAGGCGCCGGCGAGCGCGCCGATGATCGCGGCGGCGATGACCGTTCCCCAGAATTGGGGGGTGGACATGTCCTCGCCGTTGAGTTTCGCGGCGACGAACCGTCCGGTGACGGCGGTGGTGGCTCCCGCCAGTGATTTGCACACGTACGGGTTGGCCGTCGCCATGAAGCAGCCGAGCAGCGTCAACGCCCCGGCGGCGGTGCTCGCCGCGATGATGATGATCCAGTTCACGAAGGACGAGGCCGACGCGCTGATGTCATCTTTTGAGATGACGATGCGAAAGCCGGTGTCGGTGATCTGAAGGGTCCCCGGGATGTCCGCGGGGACCTCGGGCAGCGGCCCCGGGACCTGGCCGCCGGCCGCGCCCTCACTCATCAGGTCGTCGAAGATCTCGTCCAGCATCGAGGTCTCGTAGAGCGAGGAGTAGGCCCGCTCGGCGGCCGCCCGGTCGAAATCGGGCACCGCGAAGTCGAGCACCAGATCGGTCGCCGGCGCCGCGGACGCCGCCCGCGCCCCCGTCGTGACCTCGCCCACGATCAGTGCGGCGACCACCGCCAGCACGATCCAGAACCGCCGCTTGGAGGCGGTCATCCCTCGGACACGGCGATGCGCCGGCCCACCCATCACCCAGATTGTGCCGGTACCAGACATGTCCCTCGCTGTCGGTCGAGGACGGACACCCCCTGCGGGTGTCTCGCATCACCTGAACACGCGGGCAAGCGTGGCACGCACCCCATGGCGGGCAATGAACTCCGCGTTGCGAGGTGACGAACTTCCGTGCACCAGGGCACCCACGGAGGAGGCCGTCGCATTCCATCCCGGCACTCGTTTCCGCCCCACGACCCTCAGGCCGTTCCGGCCCGCCCCCATGACCGTCAGGCCGTTCCGGTTCGTCCGCCGCGCCTGGCGGGAGGGCCACCGTGGTGACCCCGTCGGCATGGGCGGCCAGGGAGGCGCCGATGGGGGCGCTCGTCGCGGTGTCCCACAGACGCACAGTGCCGTCCTTGCCGCTGGTGGCCAGAGTCCGTCCGTCAGGGCTGAAGGCGAGCGAGATGATCGCGTTGGCGTGGGCGGTGAAAGGGGCGCCGTGAACGCCTCGGCAAGGCCCCCAGGGAACCCAGCGTCGTCACCCTCGTCCCAGAGCCGGCCGCCGGGCCGGTCCCTGAGAAACCGGTGCCCGCCGCCTCCCACCCGCTGACGAACAGCCGGAACAACCCGGCCACAAGCGATTCCCGCCCGCGCGCCCACCGACCTGCGGCCGGGAGCCGCAGCCGTCCCTCAACCGCAGTCGGCATCACGGCGTCGTCGAGCCGGTCTGGCGAGAAGGCGGCAGCGGGCGACCAGATCGTCTACCTCGTTGAGAACGGGCGCTGCGTCATTGCCATCACAGCAGGGCGGTTTGGTTCGTCGGCCGGGAGGCGGAGCCTGCAGTCCGCACAGTCTCCACAGTGCCGCGTATACATCGTGCGCCTTGTTGCGGTCATCGTGTGGACCTACCAACAACACCCAGGCTCGCCCAGGCTCTTCGAATGCGACTACAGCACGGATGGGGCCTCGCAGATGTTTGACGCATAGCCGGCTCACCGGGACCTCTCCGGTAAGCCTGTATCCCAAGGCTGCGCAACCTCGAGATTCAAGGTCGTCCACGAAAGCGCCAAGCGCTGCGAGGTCGGCTCCTCTCAAGGTCCCAGCATATTTCTCCGCCAGGTATGAGAAAAATACCTCAGTCTTCATCTGCAAGGTGTTCAGGCTCCGTCGAGTGCAACGTCGATCTGACTTCCCGCCACGGCCGGCCCTGTCCCAGCCGCATCTGGTCAAGACTTTCGGCCAGTTCGTCGCTTTCCAGGAACTCTTCATCTTGGAGACGGTTCCAGACGGCGTCGAGGAGATGCCGCGAGCGGCCCGCCTTGCGAAGGTCATGGACCAGAGTCGCCACGGCGTACAAGCGTTCTGCCTCCAGCATCAGGCGAGGCTTGTCCTGTGCGGTGGTGAGCACTCCCTGCTTGGCCCATGCGCGGACGGTCTTCGAATCCAACTTGAGGATCTTCGATGCGGTTGTCACGCGTACCGGCTCAGCATGAGAGAGCAGATCCGAGACCACCTCCCTCACCTTGTCGCGGGTGTCTGCCTCATGGGTACTGGAAGCCACCTGATCCAGCTTCTTGGCTTGATCGAACAAGGTGAGTGCAGCACGTTCCTCGGCGTCTTTCCTGCCAGAGGCATGTCCGGTGGCGGGCCCATGGTGGCGCTCCGTCGAAGCAGCGGCGCGATGTTGATGCTCTCTCGTGCCGCTCTGCGGCGACTTGCGAGGCTTCACGACAGTCATCGATGGCTCCCTCGTCTTCCCGATGCCACTCCCCTTTTATACCGCGAAAATCGGGAGTCAAGCGATCTCGCTGCCGTCGTCGCCGGTGAAGCGGGTGAGGCCACAGCAGTCGCGGACGACGGAACGCCGTCAGATCGACACGTATGCACAGTAGAGACTCCGCCGCCCGCCGGACCGGCCATGTTCGGAAGCGGCCGTCATCCTCCTCGGTTCCTTCCCGCACCCCTGATCGAAGGGGGCGTGCGGCGGGGAGCCCGGTGAACCTCAGGTAGGGCCATACGACAACCCGGGGTTTGGTCATGTGAGTGCTGGTCGGTGTGTCGCCGGGGCCGGCCGGTGCGCGGTCGTGGTGGGGGATCCGCGGCGTGGTCGCGGGTCACGGCCAGATCTCCGGTGGTTCTTCGATCGTCTCGCCGTCGAGAAAGCGGGTCAGCAGGCGGGGAAGTGCGCGGGGATAGAACTGGTCGGGGCTGGCCACCACCTCGGCGATCGGCCACCAGCGGAAGTCGAAGTAGTCCTCTTTCTCGTAGTCCAGCCGGTCGCGGTCGTCGATGTCGGGCCCCGGCCCGGCCAGGCGGACCTCGACGACGACCTCGTGCTGAAGATGGCGGACGTCGCGGTGGCGGAACGAGCCGTCGCGGGTCCAGGTCGGCGCTCCGATCTGGTCATCGCCGATCGTGATGCCCGTCTCCTCGCGCAGCTCGCGCCGGGCGGCCTGGCGGTAGTCCTCACCGGGGTCGAGGCCGCCACCGGGCAGTTCCCACCACTGACCGAGTTCTGGGGCGGTGATCTCGTGGGTGTGGAACAGCAGGATCCGGTCGAGATCGTCACGCACGACCAGCCGCACGACGTCCCGTTCCACGATCGGCAGATCGCGAGGCAGTCGGTCCATCGAGTGTCGCCTCCTCTGTTCGTTCTCGGCATCTCCGTGAGCATGGAGACGATCACCGTATGCGGGACGGCTGTGAGACGCGTGCCGGAAGCCGATTCGCGACTCACTCGGAACACTCGGACATGAGAGGACGATCGCCGCAGGTCCCGTACACCGACGGACCGCGTCCGCGCGAGCCGTCCCGGCTTCTAGCACGTCTAGACGCGGTCGTACCGCATCACCACGACCTGGGAGTCGCAGGTGCGCGAGTCGGTCAGTCGCAGGCCGAGGCGTTCGTCGCGGGGGACGAACAGTGGCCGGCCGCCGCCCAGCACGACCGGGTGCACCGCGATGTGGTACTCGTCGATCAGCCCGTGGTCGGTGAGCGCGGCGGCCAGGCCGGAGCCGCCCGTGAGCAGCAGGTCCGTGCCGTCCTGCCGCTTCAGCTCGGCGACCTGCGCGGCGAGGTCGTCGCCGATGATCCGGGCGGCCCAGTCGTCCTGCTTCAGCGTCGTCGAGAAGACGATCTTGGGCGTGTCGCGCCAGCGAGGGGCGAACTGCAGGACGTGCGGGTGGTCCGACATCGACTCGGCGTTCGGCCAGAAGGCCACCATGCCTTCCCAGACGCCGCGCCCGTACAGGAAGGTGTCGCAACGGTCGGCCAGTGCCTCGGAGTACGCCGACAGCTCCTCGCCCATCACCGGCCAGTCGAACTCGCCGTTCGGACCGTCGATGTGGCCGTCGATCGAGGTGTGCACCCAAAAGATGATCTTACGCATGTCCGGCTCCTGTTCTCGGGGGGCTTCGCCCTTCGCTTTCACAGGTGAGTCGGAGCCGTGGCGAGCTTCTCTACATCCGGCAGAAGAACTTCTTCCGCGCCCACGACCGCCAGGCCGTTCGGCGTCGTCCGCGCCTGCCCCCAGCGCGGTGACCACCTACCTTCACCGGGCGCGGCTTTCCACCCCGGGCCGCGCCTGGTGCGGTGACCGCGTACGTTCGCCGGGCGCTGCTCTCTACCCGGGTGACGTGCTGCGGTGATCGGCGCCGGGTCGGCGGGTCGTGGTACGGCGATGCCTGCGCCTGCTACGGCGCCCGAGCCGGTGAACGTCCGTGGACAGCGCACTGGGGAAGCCTTCACAGCCGACCACGGCGTCGCTCGTTCACGGCACTGGCCGCGTCGGTCGGCGGCACACCGGTCGAAAGGCCGCTTCTTCTCACCGGATGAGTCGTCGTGTAAATGGTTTGCCCGTCGATGGCGTGCGCTGGGATGCTCGGCGCGAGCAGGTACGGGGAGGAGACCGCGACGTGGCCGTCACCGCATCCAGCAAGCCGTCCGAGTCCGAGCCGGAGGTCCGCACGACGGCCGGCGTTCTCCGCGGCGCCCGGGAGGCGGGGTCGGCGGTCTTCCGCGGCATCCCGTTCGCCGAGCCGCCGGTCGGTGCCCTCCGGTTCGCCGCGCCGCGGCCGGTGCGCGGCTGGGACGGTGTGCGTCCGGCGGTCGCGTACGGCCCGCCGCCACCGCAGTCCGGCGTGCTCGGGGCGACTGAGGACGCCGCCGGCGACGACTGGCTGACGCTCAACGTCTGGACACCGGAACCGGGTCCGGCGGCAGCGCTGCCGGTGATGGTGTGGATCCCCGGCGGCGGTTACGCCATGGGCGACTCCAGCCTGCCGGAGTACGACGCCGGGCACCTGGCCGTGAGCGGCACCGTGGTCGTGACCCTCAACTACCGTCTCGGCATCGAGGGGTTCGCGCAGATCGGCGGAGCCCCGGCGAACCGGGGACTGCTCGACCAGGTCGCGGCCCTGCGGTGGGTGCGCGACAACATCCGAGGGTTCGGCGGCGATCCGGACCGGGTCACGGTCTTCGGGGAGTCGGCCGGTGGCGGGTCGGTCGCCGCGCTGCTCGCCATGCCGCTCGCCGCCGGGTTGTTCCACCGGGCGGTCGCGCAGAGCGTGCCGGGACCGTTCTTCTCTCCCGAACTGGCCGCCGACATCGCCGCCGCGTGCGCCGCCGAGCTGGGGGTGCCGCCCACGGTGTCCGGCCTGTCGGCGGTGGCCCCGGCCCGGCTGCCCGCCGCGGGCGACGCGATTCACGCCAAGATGGGCCAATGGCGGGAGCGCTGGGGGCAGATCACCCACCGGCCGATCCCGTACGCCCCCGTCGTCGACGGTGACGTCCTGCCGGTCACCCCTTGGCAGGCGCTGGCCGACGGCGCCGCCCGCGACATCGCGCTTCTCACCGGGCACACGCGGGACGAGCACCGGTTGTTCAGCCTGATCGACGGCGTGCTCGGCCAGGTCACGCACGAGCAGGCCGACACCGCGCTGCGCACGCTCGCCCCCGGCCCGGACGGCGCGCGCCGATACCGGGAGGCGTTTCCGGCCGCGTCCGACGAGGAGCTGTACGAGCTGGTCAACGCCGACTGGCTGTTCCGCATGCCGAGCCTCCGCCTCGCCGACGCGCAGGTCGCCGGCGGCGGTCAGGCCTACCTGTACGAACTGACCTGGCCCGCGCCGGGATGGGGCGGCGCCCTCGGCGCCTGCCACGGTCTGGACGTGCCGCTCGTCTTCGGCAACCTCGGCAGCGGACGACCCGCCACGCTTATCGGCGCCCCGCCCTCCTCGGAGGCGGAGGAGCTGTCCGCGCGGATGCGCGGGTCGTGGACGGCGTTCGCCGCACTCGGCGACCCGGGCTGGCCCGCGTACGACGCCGGCCGGCGCCTCGCGCAGATCTTCGACACGCCGTCGACGGTCACCGTCTACCCGGAAGAGGCCTCGCGGCTGCTGTGGCAGGACCACCCCTTCCCGGCGCTCCCGCTGCTCGCGCGGTGAGAGCGGCGCGCCGGTCGCGGACCGTGACCCGCGACCGATGGCCTTCCGGCGCATGGAACGACCGGTGACCTTCCGGCGCGTGAAACGGCAGGTGACCCTCCGGCGCGTGGAACGACCATTGGCCTTCCGGCGCGTGAACAAGGTGAACCTTCTGGGGCGCGGTGCGAGGCTGGGCCCGTGAGCGACACGCGAACGGTGGTCCTGGTCGAGGGAGTTAGTGACAGGTCGGCCATCGAGGCGCTGGCCGAGCGCCGCGGCCGGGACCTGGCGGCCGAAGGCATCTCGCTTGTGGCGATGGGCGGTGCCACGAACATCGGAACCTACCTTCGCAGGTTCGGCCCTGCCGGTCGCGACCTCCGGCTGGCCGGTCTGTGCGACGTCGGGGAGGAAGGCCACTTCCGGCGGGGTCTCGAGCGCGCCGGCCTCGGGTCCGATCTGGGCCGGAGCGATCTGGAGGCGCTCGGCTTCTTCGTGTGCGTCGCCGACCTGGAAGACGAGCTGATCCGCGCCCTGGGCACCGCCACGGTCGAACGCGTCGTCGACGCCCAGGGGGAACTCGGCTCGTTTCGCACACTGCAGAAGCAGCCCGCATGGCGCGAGGGCACGACCCACGCCCAGCTCCGCCGGTTCATGGGTTCGGGCGGCGGCCGCAAGATCCGTTACGCCGCCCCCCTCGTCGCGGCACTCGACCTCGACCGCGTGCCGCGACCACTGGACATGCTGCTCGCCCATCTGCCGGGCAGTCACACAAGGTGACCGCGTCATGAGACGACACGCCCCTACGTGAAGGCACGGACCTCGCGACCGAGACGCTCGAGCCTGTCGATGTGGGCGGTGCTACGGCCGTTCGCCGCTGTACAGGTGCACTCACGGCGTCGCTTGTTCGAGGGTCAGCGGCACACCGGTCGAAAGTCCACTTCCGACACGTATTGGGCCCATTCGGCGCCAGTGAAAGAGCGGGCGGGAATCGCGCAGACGGCTGCGAGCAGATCTTTGGGCATGCCCACTTCCCATAGTTGCGTTGTGTCGTCGTCACCGCTGGTGGCCAGGGTCTGCCCGTCAGGGCTGAAGGCGAGCGAGGCGATCCAGTGGGTGTGGCCGACGAGGGGGGCGCCGATGGGAGTGCTGGTCGCGGTGTCCCACAGGCGCACAGTGCCATCCACGCCGCTGGTGGCGAGGGTCTGTCCGTTGCGGCTGAAGGCGAGCGAGGTGACTTCGTCGGTGTGGCTGACGAGGGGGGCGCCGATGGGAGTGCGGGTGCTGACCTGCCACAGCCGAACCGTGCCGTCCTTGCTGCCGGTGGCCATGATCTGTCCATCGGAGCCGAAGGCGAGCGAGGTCACCTTGTCGGGGTGGCCGACGAGGGGGGCGCCGACGGGAGTGGGAGTGCGGGTGTTGACCTGCCACAGCCGAACCGTGCCGTCCTGGCCGATGCCGGCCAGGACCCGCCCATCAGGGCTCAGAAAGGACGAGGTATCCCATCCGCGGCTGCGGGCGAGCGGGGCATTGAGGGGTTCGCCTGTCCGGACATCCCACAATCGCGCACTGCTGTCGTCCGGGCCGCTGGTGACCAGGGTCTTTCCGTCGGAGCTGAAAGCGACCGAGGTGGTCGCGAAGAGACGCCCGGTCAGTGGTGCACCGATGGCTTCACCGGTTCGTGTATTCCACAATCGTGTTGTGCCATCGAAACCGCTGGTGGCCAGGGTCCGGCCGTCGGGACTGAAGGCGACCGAGGTGATCGCCCGGGTGTGGCCGGTGAGCGGTGCGCCGATGGGCGCCCGGCTCGCCGCGTCCCACAGCTGCACGGCGCCGTCACTGCCACCGATGGCCAGGATCCGTCCGTCCGGACTGAAGGCGACCGGGGTGCCCAAGCTGAAATGATCGGTGCGCGGAGTCCCGATGGAGCTGTGAAGTCTGATGTCCCACAACCGCACGGTGTTGTCCTCACTGGCGGTGGCCAGGGTGTGTCCGTCGGGGCTGAAGGTGAGCGAGGTGACCCGGTAGTTGTGGCCGGTGAGCGGCGCGCCGATGGGTGTGCGGCTCGCTGCGTCCCATAGCCGCACGGTGCCGTCACCGCCCCCAACGGCCAGGATCGTCGGCTCTTTGGGGCTGAAAGCGACGGAGAAATCGCCACGGGGGTGTCTGGGGAGGGAAAGCTTGATCGGTGTGCGCGTTCTGACCCGCCACAACCGCACCACGCCGTCCATGCCGCTGCCGGCCAGCATCTGGCTGTCGGGGCTGAAGGAGATGGCGGTGACGGCGTGTGCGTGGGCGGGGAGTGGGTCGCCGATGGGAGTGCGGGTCGCGGTGTTCCACAGCCGCATGGTGCCGTCGGAGCCACCGGTGGCCAGGGTCTTGCCGTCTGGGCTGTAGGAGATGGCGGTGACGGCGTGTGCGTGGGCGGGGAGTGGGTCGCCGATGGGAGTGCGGGTCGCGGTGTTCCACAGCCGCATGGTGCCGTCGAAACCGCCGGTGGCCAGGGTCTTGCCGTCTGGGCTGTAGGAGATGGCGGTGACGGCGTGTTCTTGAGCAGGGAGTGGGTCGCCGATGGGAGTGCGCGTCGCGGTGTTCCAGAGCCGCACGGTGCCGTCGTCGCCGATGGCCAGTGTCCGCCCGTCGGGGCTCAAGGCGGCCGAGGAGACCCAGCCCTTGTACCCAGGGATAGCCGTACCGATCAGTTTGCGGGTCCGGGTGTCCCATAATCGCGTCAGGCCGTCGCCAACGGTGGCCAGCATCCGTCCGTCAGGGCCGAAGGTCACCGCGGAGATAGGGCCGGAGGGGGCGGTGAGGACGGCGCGTTGCGGGCGGCTGAGGATGTTGAGCATGGCGGCGCGGGCTTCGGGGGTGTGGCTGATCCGCCAGGCCGTCGCCGCCAGCAGCGCGGGTAGTGCGGGGTCGCCGCCGGTGAGCAGTTCGCTTCGGGCGGCCAGCCGGCGCGACAGGGCCACATCGCGCTGGCCGCTGATATCCCGCTCGGCCTTGATCGCCAGGCCCGCCGCGGTCAACGCCACGACCAGCAACGCGGCCAGGGCGGTGGTCACGGTGCGGCGCAGCACCGTGGCGCGTTTGCGCGCGGTGACGGCGGCGTCCAGGAAATCCTCCGCGGTGCCGGGTGGGTCGGGGTAGCGGTCGGGGTGGGCCTGCCAGTGGAGCCGGGCGCGCAGGACGGAGGTCAGACGCTCGCCGTGGTAGAGAAACGACGCGCGACGCTGGTTGCGAGCCCAGTCCTCGGCGTCCTCCAGCAACCGGTGGTACAGGGCCTGGTCGGCCGGGTCCTGCTGGAGCCACCCTGCCAGCCGCGGCCAGGCGTGCAGTAGGGAGTCGTGGGTGATCTCCGCGGTCTGCTCGCCCACCACGATGAGCCGTTGCGCGGCGAACGCCTCCACCACCTGCTCGACATCGGCCGGATCGACGCCGTTCTGCCGTCCGTCCGTCCGTCCGGCACCGGCCGACGGAGGCTGGGGGAGGGGCTGACGCTGGTAGGGCATGGGCCGGCGGACGGTCCGGCCGTCGGCGGTGAGCTTGGTCAGCCGGTGGAACACCTGCCGGGCGATGGCCTGTTGACCGGCGGGCAGCGCGGTGTAGACGGTCTCGGCGCTGGTCTGGACGGCGTGGGCGACCCCGCCCGACAGGCCGTAGCTGCGGCTGGTCAGCTTGTCCGATTCACGGTGTTTCCAGGTGACCCGCATCGCCTCCGACAGCAACGGCAGCGCGCCCACCTCGTACCGGCCGTCGGCCGCGCGAGCCGGGAGATCACCCAGGATGGTGTCCACCAGCGCCGGAGATATCTTCACCCCTGCCTGTTCGGCCGGACCGGTCAGGGCCAGGCGCAACTCCGGTCCGCTCATCGGCCCGACCAGGAACAACCCGTCCCGCACCGCGTCGGCCAGCTGCGGGTAAGCCGCGCACTCGGCCAGGAAATCGCTGCGCACCACCACGATGACCAACGCGGCCGGCTCGCCGTCCGGCCCGCACGGCCGGGTCGCCGCCGCGTGCAGCGCCGCGATGAAGTCCGCCCGCTGCCCCTCGGCCCAGCCGGCACCGCCGGGCTCTGCGTCCTCCGACAGGGTGAAGACCCGCTCGAACGGGTCCACCACCAGCACCAGCCGATCACCACTGCTGGTGGCCGCACCACCGGCCGAGGCGCCGGGACGGGTGACCACCACATCACGCACCACGGTGTGCGCCTGCTGCGGCGCACTGCTCAGCATCTGCCGGATCGGGGCCGGGTCGGCGCCGGCCAATGCGGCCAGCACCCGCGCCAACTCATCGCGCGGGGTTGCGGTCGGATGCACCACCGCCACCGGCCACCCGGCCGACTCGGCACTCAGCTCCCCAGCAGCCAGCGCCGGTAACAATCCCGCGTGGACCAGCGAGGACTTGCCCGCCCCCGATGCCCCGGCCACCACCAGAATCCCCGGACGGTCCAGCCGATTGGCCAGCGCGTCGACCAACTGCGCGGTCAACCTCTCCCGGCCGAAGAACACCTGCGCCTGCGCCTGCTCGAACGCCGCCAACCCCGGATACGGACACCCCCCCGCCCACTGGTGGTCCTCCGCCTCGGCCGCCTCCCAGGCTCCGGCGGCCTCAGCGGTCGATTGCCTGGCCCCCGCGGCCTCACTGGCTCCGGCCGCGGTCGATTCCCTGTCCCCGGCGGCCTCAGCGGTCGATTCCCTGGCCCCGGCGGCTTCCCTGGTCCTGGTCGTCTCAGCGGCGGCCCCCTTCGCCCGGGCCGGTTCGACCGCCGCCGAATCAGGCGGAGACGACCGAGCCTCCCGCAACCACCGCCGCCACTGCTCCTCGTCGAGGAGACCCGCACTCACGTGCGCAGGCAGCGCCCGCCGGCCCCGGCAATGTTCCACGAGCACCCGGACCATCACCAAGAAGGCCGCCTCCGACTCCGGCAGATGGCGACCACGTTTCCAGTCGCTGATCCGCGGCCCGCTCACCGGCCGCCCCCGCCCCGCAGGCCGCCGCCGATTCACCTCACCCACCAGACTCTTCACCGGCAGATCAGCGGCCACGTCCAGCAGCTCGGCCAGCCGCGCCGCGAACAACCGCCTCGGAGTCGACTCCGCCGCCTCACCCATCTCCGCCCCCGCACATAGCCATCACCCTTCGATCCCTTCCGGTTCGGGAAGTCCGCAGCGCAGCACTCACCAGGGCGAACATCCCAATCAACACGTGACCGAGCCGCACGGACACAACACCTATGCGTTGATCAGTGCGACGACAACACCAAGCGATCTCCGCCTGGTGTTGTCGCGAGACCGTCGCCGGCGAGACGACGACGTGAGTGAATACGAGTCCTGGAGCAAGGATTAATCGATTCACGCGCACTGGTCTCCGGCCAGGACCACCCTCAGACGTTGACCTCCGATTTCAGCTGCTCGGCCTGCTGGGCGAGGCCCTGCGCGATGATGAGCATGGCCATGCCGAGAGCGAGCATGGAGATGATGGTGGGCCACTGGAGTGCCTCGGGCAGGTAGAGCGCCAGGAACCAGCTCTGCTCGTCAGCGCCGTAGATCTTGAAGGCCGCCGCCACCAGTCTCTGCGGGAACAGCGGCAACCAGCCCATCCCCCAGCAGAGCACCATCAGTGCGTACTTCCAGGCAGGCAGTCTGGTGCGGCGGGGGACCTGTCCGGCGAACGCGTGGGGGATGTCGACGGTGGCGATGGTCGGACCTCCCTCTGGGCTATGGATGGTCAGGACGCCGTCGAACGCGGCCACTCGCCGCTCGATGCCGCGCAGGCCGCTGCCGCGTGAAGGGTCGGCGCCGCCGTGGCCGTCGTCGGTGACGGTGATGCGCAGGGCGGGACCGCGCCGGCTGATGTCCACCGCGACGTGGCGCCCGCCGCCGTGCCTGCTGGCGTTGGTGAGCAGTTCGCTGACCACGAAGTAGACGGCGGACTCGACCGGGGCCTCGGGGCGGGCCGGCAGGTCGACGTTGACCGAGACCTTCAGCGGGCTGT